>JBBEBL010000123.1:0-15877 GCA_040882345.1 Chloroflexota bacterium | reverse complement strand
CCGCCGCCTGTCGGCGGCGCGGGCGTACCTCCACCCGATCATGGGCAAGCGCCGCAATCTCACGGTGCGCACCCGGACATTCGTGACCAAGGTGGTGTTCGACGGCACCCGGGCCACCGGCGTCGAGATCGCTCGCGGTCAACGCAGCACGGAGCGAATCGAGGCGGGCGAGGTGATCCTCGCCGGCGGGGCCATCAACTCGCCCCAGTTGCTGCTGTTGTCCGGCGTGGGGCCGGCCGCGGACCTGGCCGCCCTCGGGATCCCCGTCGTCGCGGACCGCCCCGGCGTGGGTCGACACCTCCAGGACCACCTGGAGGTCTACATCCAGTACCGCTCGCTGCAGCCCGTTTCCATGCAGCCGACCGCGACCCAGGTCTGGCGGCGTCCGTTCATCGGGGCGCAGTGGCTGTTCCTTCGCAGCGGGCCAGGCGCCACGAACCACTTCGAGGGCGGCGGATTCGTGCGGTCCAACGACGACGTCGCCTACCCCAACCTCATGTTCCACTTCCTGCCGCTGTCCATCCGCTACGACGGATCGTCCGGGACGCCCGGCCACGGCTACCAGGTCCACGTGGGGCCGATGTACTCCGACGCCCGGGGGACCATCACGCTCAAGAGCACGGACCCGCGCGACCATCCGGCGCTGCGCTTCAACTACCTGTCCACGGACCAGGACCGACGCGAGTGGATCGAGTCCATCCGGGTCGCCCGACGCATCCTGAACCAGCCCGCGATGGGGCCGTTGAACGGCGGAGAAACGTCGCCTGGCGGGGGCGTGGAGACGGACGACGAGATCCTGGACTGGGTCCGCCGCGACGCCGAGACCGCCCTGCACCCGTCGTGCACCGCCCGTATGGGCACGGACGAGCTGTCCGTCCTGAATCCGCTGACGCTGCGGGTCCACGGCACCGCCGGGCTGCGCGTGGTGGACGCCTCGTCCATGCCCTACGTCACGAACGGCAACATCTACGCCCCGGTGATGATGCTGGCCGAAAAGGCCGCCGACCTTGTCAGAGGGAACACGCCACTCGCGCCGGAGCCGACGCCGTTCTACCGGCACGGGGTGTCCGGATAGTCCCGGACAGCGGGGTTCCACCCAGGCGTCTCGATATCGGTCGACGACCCCGTCTCGCACCATCGGGCATGCCGACGAGGGCTAGGTCGCACGTCTCGCGGTAGGCTGTCCGCGACATGGACCGTTCGATGATCCGCCTCGCCGCCCACGCGATCGCCTGGAGCGTGGCGACGCTCGTCGCCTTCGGTCTCGTGACCGCGATCATCCCGAACCCGGTCTTCGGCCGGGAGATCGCCCCAGAGCCCTTCTCCATCGCGGTCTGGGTCCTATCGGCGCCCCTCGCCGGGATCGTCCTCGCCACGTACACGGCGAAGGCGCCGGTGGCGGAAGCGGCTCCACGGGCCCTGGAGCCCGCGCCGGAGAGCGAGCGCGGCAGCACCCTGGGGATGATCGGCGGGATCGGGGCCTTTCTCGCGATCGGCTGCCCCGTGTGCAACAAGATCGTCCTCGTCGCCCTCGGGACGAGCGGGGCCCTCACCGTCTGGGCGCCGCTCCAGCCGCTCGTCGGCGCCGCGTCGGTCGCTATCCTCGCGGGCACCGCGGCATGGCGCCTCCGCCGACGGGCCCGCGGGGAGGCCTGCGCCGCCGCCTGACCTCAGGCGCCGCGCTCGGCGGGAGGGGGCACCGGCGCCCTCGAGCCCGCTACCCTAGGGTGATGGGGCCCTTCGATACCGCATTCCACCAGATCGCCGCGATCCTCTTCGCGGCGGCCATCGTCGGCGCCCTCGCGCGCGCGCTCCGGCAGCCGCTCATCGTCGCGTTCATCGCGGTCGGCATCGTCGTGGGGCCGGCGGTCCTCGGCTGGGTGGAGCCGACCGGCCAGATCGAGCTCCTTGCCCAGATCGGCATCGCGATCCTGCTCTTCATCGTCGGGCTGAAGCTGGACCTGCGCATCGTCCGGGCGCTCGGTCCGGTCGCGCTCGCGACGGGACTCGGTCAGGTCTTCTTCACCTCGGCGATCGGCTTCCTCATCGCGCTCGCCCTCGGCTTCGACCCGGTCGCCAGCCTGTACATCGCGATCGCCCTCACCTTCTCGAGCACGATCATCATCGTCAAGCTCCTCACTGACAAGCGGGAGATCGACGACCTCCACGGACGGATCGCGATCGGCTTCCTCATCGTCCAGGACATCGTCGTCGTCCTCGTCATGATCGGGCTCTCCGCCTTCGGAGGACCGTCCGGCGGTGCGGGCTTCGCGGAACAGCTCGCGCTGGTGCTCCTGAAAGGGGGAGCGTTCCTCGCTGGGATCGGCTTCCTCATGCGGTTCGTCCTCGGGCCGCTCCTCCATCGACTGGCGCGGACGGAGGAGCTGCTCGTCCTGTTCGCGATCGCGTGGGCGCTCGCACTCGCGGCGATCGGCGACATCCTCGGCTTCAGCGAGGTCGTCGGCGCCTTCCTCGGTGGGTTCTCGCTCGCCTCGACGCCGTACCGCGAGGCGATCAGCGGTCGGCTGACGAGCCTGCGCGACTTCCTCCTCCTCTTCTTCTTCATCGAGCTCGGCGCGCGGCTCGACCTCGCGGAGATCGGCGGTCAGCTCGGCGCGGCAGCGGTCTTCTCCCTCTTCGTCCTCGTCGGAAACCCGCTCATCGTCATGATCATCATGGGGGCGATGCGCTACCGCGCACGGGTCAGCTTCCTGGCCGGCCTGACGGTCGCGCAGATCAGCGAGTTCTCGCTCATCTTCGCGGCCCTCGGTGTCGCACTCGGCCACATCGGGGCCGCAGAGCTCGGGCTCATCACGGCGGTCGGCCTGGTGACGATCGGGACGTCGACGTACATGATCCTCAACTCCGGCGCGTTGTTCGACCGGCTTGCTCCGGTCCTGGGCCTCTTCGAGCGCGGCACGCTCGCCGAGGTGCCGCTCGACGATGACGGTCCGCGGCCGGAGTACGTGGTCGTCGGACTGGGACGGTACGGCGGTCGGCTGGTGGACCAGCTCGCGGAGGCCGGCCACGATGTGATGGGCGTCGACTTTGATCCGCAGGCCGTGCTGCGTCTCATCCGACAGGGGATCCCGGCTCGCTACGGGGACGTCGAGGATCCGGAGCTCCCGGCGCATCTCCCGCTCGAACGGGTCCGCTGGGTCGTGAGCACGGTTCCGAGCCGTGACTCCGGGCTGGCGCTGCTGTCATCCTTCCGGCGCTACGGGAGCGACTGCCGGGTCGCGGTGACGGCCCATGACACCGAGTCGGCCCGGGAGTTGCGCGACGCGGGCGCGGACCTGGTCCTGGAACCGTTCAGGGATGCCGCGGACGACGCGCTCGTGGCGATCGTCGCGACCTGAGGGCGAGAACCTTCCCCCTGGGGGTCGGAGGGATCCGGCTCAGCGCCCCACGGACGGATCCGCGACCCGGCCCATGAAGACCACCGCGCCGGTCGGCAGGTCGCGGAGGAGGAAGAGGAATGGCCTGTCGATGGACAGCTCCACCTCGTCGACCGGGATGCTCGTCGCCCGCATGACGACCGCGGTCGCCGCGGCCGCCTCCGTTCCGGCCTCGTCCACATCGATGTTCGCCTGGTGGATGACGTCGGAGATGAAGAGCTGCTCAGCCGTCGTGATGCCGGAGAAGTCGGCGTGCACCTCGTCGAACGCAGTCGGCATCCCGAGCAAGCCAAGGATCCTGGCCAGCTCGGCGCGAGTCTCGATGCCGAACTTCGGGAAGGCCAGGTCGACCTGGCGATCCTCGAGTGCGGCCACGAGCGCGTCGAGTGCCGCGACGTCGAGCGCCGCCTCGAACGCGACGAGGTCCTCAGGAACGACGATCGTCATCGCGAGCGATCCGCCGACGTACGGAAGCTCGACGGCGCGCCAGCCGTCGCCGGCGGCGTATCGGAAGGAGGACGCCGTGCGCATGGATGGGACCTGCACGGTGGTGCCGTCGAGGCGGGTGAACGTGCCATCGGTCGTCGCCTCCGGCTCGAATCGGGTCTGCCACGGGGCCTTCAGGTAGATCGCATTCACCAGGGTGAGGCGGGTCATCGGCGTCAAGGTGCCCGGACCGATGAGCTCGGGGATCCGGTCCTCCGTCTGGCCCGCCACCCACCCGTTGATGAGGCGACGGCTGTCCTCCGTCGCGCCGATGTAGTCGACGAGCCGGAGTCCGGCACCGAATCCGGTCGCGAGGGCCTCGAGGTACGCCTGTTCAAGGGGCATCCCGCGCTGGGCGAAGGGCGCGTTCGCGATCCGGAGCGTCACGTCGCGCTCCTCGCCGCCCTGGTCGATGAACGAGCCGGACCGCTCCGACAGCGCCAGGTCGAGTGCGTTGATCCCGTTCTCCCGACCCTCGGCCGCCAGGTCGTGGAGGACCCGGTCCATCTCGGCGGCCGTCTCGCCTCGGGCTCCCGCGCGAGCCATCGCCACGGCCAGGGCGATGCTCGATGGGGAGAAGACGACGTTGCCGTCGGTGCCGCTGATCGCACGATACAGATCAAGACCGAAGGCGTTCATCGCGCCGGCAGCGGTCGCGGCCTCGGCGGAGGTGCCCGTCGCGCGAGCGACATCCGCTCGAGCCAGGTCGATCCCGGCAGGATCCGGGGGAGGGAGAGGGGCGCTGCCGACGCATGCAGCCGTCATCGCGAGGGCGATAGCGAGCGCGAGGGCAGGCGGTAGAGCCATACCATCTCGACGCGCGACCGGCGTGCCGGGTTCCCATCCCCCGAGGTCGCATCCGCGATGCGTATCCGTCCGCGACCTATGACCGCCTGGCGGAGGTCAAACGCCGCTACGACCCGACGAATCTGTTCCATCTCAACCAGAACATCCGGCCGGCGGTCCGCTTGGTGATCTGAGTCGCGTGGGCCTCAGGGATCCTGCGACAGGACGATGACGCTGTACGGCCCGACCGACACCAGCGCGCTGTGCTCGCGGCCGTCGGCCCGGATCGTATCGGAGTCCGTGTCGAGCGCCTCGTGGCCGCCGAAGTCCGGCGCGTACACCGGCGCGTCGCTGTTGAAGCGCACACGCCAGGTGCCAGCCGCCGGGACCCCGATGCGCAGGTCGTCCACCCGTCGGTCGGCGAAGTTGGCGAGGACGATGACGTCGTCGCCAGGGCCACCATCGGCCCATCGGTGCATGACCAGGATCTTGGCCTCATCGTCGGCGCGCAGGATGGCGACGTTGGGGCCACGCAGCCCGCGGGTCACGCCGCCGCCGCCGCGCCGGAGGCGGATGAGGTCCCGGTGCAGCCGCAGGATCCCCTCGTGCTCGCTGGCCCGTGACCAGTCGAACGCGACCGTGTCGTCGAACCAGCGATCGGCCAGCAGTTCCTGTCCCTGGAAGAGCATCGGGATGCCGGGGGCGGTGAGCACGATGGCGGAACCGAGCGTCGCCCGTTTCGTCGCCCACCAGCCTGCGGCGTCGCCCGGCGCGATCGCCTCCGGCACGCGGACCCGCCCGTTGGCCACCTCGTCGTGCGATTCCGTGTAGATGACCCTGGTGTGCGCCGGGCCGCGCCCCTTCCCGGCGATCGCCTCGACGACGGCGGTCATGTCGCGCTCGCCGTCGTCCGGGGTCGTGATCGCTGCCCTGATGCGGTGCACGAAACCGGCATCCCATTGGGCCCCGAAGCCGGCGCCGCCCTGACCGGTCGGGGCGACGAGGGCAGGGTCGTCCTGGAGATCCTCCGCGATGGTCAGCTTCCATGGCTGTCGTTCCCGGATCTCGTCGTTGAGCCAGGCCATGAACGACCAGCCGTCGGGGAGCGCAGAGGCGGGGTTGTCGCCAAGGCCGTCCACGCTCCGGATGTGGACCGTGGAGTCGAAGCGCAGGCCGTCGCAGCGAAACTCCTCCAGCCAGGTCATGGCGCTGTCGCGGAGGAATGTGCGCACCTCACCTCTGCCGAAGTCGGGTCGCGTGTCGCCCCACGGCGTCGTCGCGCGGTCGTCGTTGTAGACGTAGATCCCGCCGCCCTCGTTCTCGCTCCACCCGTCGAACCGCCACAGGTCCAGGTCGGACGGGCCCAGGTGGTTGTAGACCACGTCCACGATCACGGCGATGCCGTGCTCGTGTGCTGCCTTGATGAAGCGCTTGAACGCATCCGGCCCGCCGTAGCCCGATTCGATCGCGAACAGGTGAGCGGGGTTGTAGCCCCACGAGATGCCGCCGGCGAATTCGAACGGCGGCATCACCTGGACCGCCGTGATGCCCAGGTCACGCAGGTACGGGAGGCGGCGGATCGCCCGGTCGAAGTCGCCCCGCCGATCGTCCGTGGCCGTGAACGTCCCGATATGCAGCTCGTAGATGACGATGTCGTCGCGGTCCGGCATCGTGGACTCCACGCCGCCCCAGTCGAAGGCCTGCGGGTCGTACACCACGGCGTTGCCCACCGAGTTGGTGACCTGCCGCGCATACGGATCCAGGCGCGAGATGTCGCCGCTGGCCGTCCGGATGGTGAAGCGGTACTCGGCTCCCGGCTGGACACCCGGCAGGTCGACCGACCACGTCCCTCCGGTGCCATCCCCGTCGCGCGCGAGCGGTGTGCCGGGGAGCGTCCAGTCGGTGAACGAGCCGGTCACGAAGACGGACTCGGCGTGCGGGGCCCAGACGCGGAACGTGGTCCCGCCACTGGACGGGATGGCCCCCATGCCCGGTCTGGGCGATGGCGCGCGCTGGGTCATCGCGGTCGGCACTCGCCTAGCGTAGGCTGTCTGGCGATGACAGATGACGCGGTGCCGGGGCCCGGTGGCTCTTTGGCGGCGATGGTGAAGGTCGGCGTGGTCCTGCCCATCGAGCAGGCCGACGGGGCAGCGGCACCCCCGGGCTACCGCGACATCCGCGAGATCGCGCTCGCGACGGAGACCGCCGGTCTCGACTCGGTGTGGGTGTTCGACCACCTGCTGTATCGCTTCGACGGCGTGACCACCGGCCTGCATGAGTGCTGGACGATCCTGTCCGCGATCGCCGAGGCCACCTCACGGGTACAGCTGGGCTCCATCGTCATGTGCACGACCTTTCGCAACCCGGCGCTGCTCGCCAAGATGGCCGGGACGCTGGACCACGTCAGTGACGGCCGGCTGATCCTTGGTATCGGCTGCGGATGGCACGACCCGGAGTACGAGGCCTTCGGCTTCCCGACCGACCACAAGGTGGGTCGATTCGAGGAGGCGCTCACGGTGATTCGCGGCCTCATCCGCGAGGGCCGAGCCGACCTCGACGGCCGCTGGGTCCAGGCTCGCGATGCCGTACTGGTGCCACCGGCACGTCGTGACCTGCCGATCCTCATCGCCGCCAAACGGCCGCGGATGATGGACCTGACGGCGCGCCACGCGGACGCCTGGAACCTCGCCTGGTTCGGGGAGCCGGATGAGCGCCTCGCACGAGGACGGGCGGACCTGGCAGCCGCGTGTGAGGCGGCGGGCCGGGATCCATCCACCCTCGAGATCACGGTCGGGTTGACCGTGCGCTACCCGGACCTGCCATGGCCGTCCGCGGATGGCGCGGGCTCGGCCGCGCCTGCGGCATCGGATGGACCGTCGCTGTCCGGCTCGGACGAGGCGATCGCCGCCGGCCTCGCGGCGCATGCGGTCCTTGGCGCAGGGCACCTCATCGTCGCGCTGGAGCCAGCGACCCCGGCCGCCGTGGAGCGGCTGGCGACCGCCGTCCGCCTGATGCGCGAGATCCTGGCTGGGGCATCGGGCGCCTGACGGGAGCACGGACCAGTTGTCACATCCTCGATATGGGCACGGGCTCTGCCGAAATGTGCAGCCGATCGCATTCGATGGTACCGTCCCGTGGACGTGCGACGCCCCACTATCGTCGCGGGAATGGCGCTCATCGCCATCCTCGCCGCGGTCGCCGTCCCCGGACCGGTCGGTTCGCGGGCCCCCAGCCCGCAGTCCGACACAGGTGCCGAGCTCTTCACCAGCGTGAAGATCGCGGCGTCGGTCCGTGGGCCGGAGATGACGATCATGCCCCTCGATCCGGGGGCCCGTTCCGACGGGAGCCTGGATCAGGGCTCGACGATGTTCGAGCCAGACCTGCGATCAGAGCCGCCCCAGGCTCGGCCGAGCGCTGCCCAGCCGGCACCGACTCGCGGATCGGTCAGCAAGAATCCATGGCGCCGTGATCCGGAGATCTCCTGGTATGGCCCGGGCCTGATCGGCAACGGGACCGCCTGCGGCCAGACGCTGACCCGGACCCTGGTCGGCGTCGCCCACCGCAGCCTTCCGTGCGGCACGATGGTCACGTTCCGGTATCGCGGCCGCGTCCTCACCGTTCCGGTGGTGGACCGTGGACCGTATGTCGCCGGCCGCATCTTCGACCTGACCTATGCGGCCTGCAAGAAGCTGGACCACTGTCACACCGGGCCCATCGAATGGCGGTACGGCACCAGTCGCTGACCCATCGGTCACCTAGCGGGTCGGAGGCTCCCATCCCGGCGGCGCCAAGTCGAAGCCGTCGATCGTGAACGCCGGCATCACGATGCAACCCACGAGGACCCATGTCCCGAGCGGGCGGGCCGCCTGCCACGCCCCTGACGGGACGACCGCCTGTGGCCGCTCGCCGGCCGCGACATCACCCCCAAGTCGGACGGTCGTGACCGCGCCGTCCCCGTCCGCCCAGATCCGCAGCTCCAGGGGCTCGCCGCCGGACCACTGCCAGATCTCCGCGGCGTCCACGCGGTGCCAGTGCGACCGCTCGCCACGCGCAAGAAGGTAGAGGATGGCGCTGCCCACGGGCCGCTCGCCGGCAGCCGCCGGGGCGCGCCACGTTTCCACGTACCAGCCGCCCTCCGGGTGCGCCTGCATGCCGAGGGCGTCGACCACCTGCCGGGCGGCGTCCACGTTCCGAAGCATACGAGGCCGGAGGGCGGGGCGCGGCGAGATCGTGGGCGCCCGCCTGATGCACGTCCGCTGCATCTGATGCAGCCGAAGTGGATCACCGGGTGAAGGTGGTTCTCGCCCGCCCACCACGAAACTCCGCCCGGCCGCGTCAGCGCCGCGCGGCGTCTACCAGCCGCAGGACCGCCTCGATGACGAGGCCGGGTCGGTCCACCTGCACCATGTGCCCCGCCCCGTGGGCGAGGGCATAGCGCACGCTCCCGGGCGACAGCCCTTCGTACCAGGCGGTGACCGCCGTCTCGATGGCCTCGTTCGCGGGTCCGTCCAGCCGCGGCTCGAACCGCGGCGCGCGCAGCACCTCGATCGGCACGCCGCGCAGGTCCGCCGCGCGCAGCTGGGCCTCGGATGTCGTCCAGTCGAGATCTTCCACGCGCGCGACAAGGTCGCGCAGCCCGTCGAGGCCCACCTGATACTCCGTGCGCAGATCGCCCAGCAGGGGTTGCACAGCGGCTTCCTGGCCATCCGGCGAGAACGCATCAACCAGGATCAGGCCCGCCACCTCGTCGCGGTAGGCACCAGTGAAGACCCGCCCGTATGCGCCGCCCAGGGAGTGGCCGACGACGATGAATGGACCCTGCTCACCGGCAGCCGCCAGGAGCCTCCGCAGGCCCGTCGCCGCGTCGGACAGCGTGTGCCGCCCGCGTGGCTCGCTGGAGCCGCGGCCGGGCCGGTCGTGGACACACGCCCGTGTCACGACGGCGACGTCGTCCTGCACGCTCGCCCAGCCGCCGGCGCCATCGCCCATCCCCGATTCGAACACGACGGTGGGCGATCCAACCCCGCGACAGTCGATGTAGACCGCCCGGCCGTCCACGGTCACGACCCGGCCCTGGGGTACGTACGGCGACCGGATGCCGTGGACCGCCAACCACCGGCCCGGGTCGCCTACCCGGACCACGTCGATGGCCACGGCGACGAGGATCCCGACCGCGACGGCGAGTATCAACCGCGTGGCGAACCATCGGAGGCGGCGCCGGGCGGGATGACGGCCGGGGGTCATGGGCTCTACCGTACCCGCATGTGCCGAAGCATCAAGACCCTCCGTCGTCCCGGGGAGACCGCGACGACCGGTGAACTGGAGGCCGCCGCCCGCCAGTACGTCCGCAAGCTGAGCGGCTATCGCGAGCCGTCCGCTCGCAACCGGGAGGCGTTCGACGCCGCGGTCGCGGACATCGCCGCCGCGTCGCGTCGCCTCGTGGAGGCGGTCGGCGTGGAGGTGGTGGTCGGCCCCGATCGGTGGAACCCGGGGAGCGGCCGCGCCTGACCCATGGCGTGACCGACCAGAGCGAGCCGGCCACGACCCCATCCGACCGTATTCTGGATCCGAATCGCGCAGAATGAGGCCTCTACGTCCCTCGGAGCGGAGGCATCCCCGATGCGTATCCTCGTGGACCATCTGTTCAGCTAGATCGACGAGATCGGCGTCCGTGACGGCGCGAACCTCGCGGTCGAAGGCTACGACTTCGCACCGTCGTTCTCGATCTGGACGACCATCGAGGAATGCCTCAATCCGCCGGTCGTCTGGGAGGAAGCCCGGGGCTGGATCGTACGGAGCCGTTGCGCGTCGGTGGCGTCGAGGTCTCACCTCGAGGCGTCGTTGCCGCCGCCCTCCCGGACCCCGCGGCGCTCGGCGACCGGATGAATGGCAAGACGTGCGCCGGCACGTGGGTGACCGGACTCGGCCCGGACGGCGCGCCCCGGGCGGTCTACCTCTATCACGTCGTCGACAACGAGTGGTCGATGCGCGAATACGGATCGCAGGCTGTCGTCTGGCAGACGGCGATCAACCCGGTCGTCGCCCTGGAACTCCTGGCGACCGGGGCGTGGTCCGGACTCAGCGTCCTTGGTCAGGAGGCGTTCGATGCCGTGCCGTTCCTGGATCGTCTGGTGGCCTACGGATCCCCATGGGGACTGCGCGAGGGCGGCTGACCGATCGAACCGCCCTCGCCCTGGGTCAGTGGAAGTAGCCGGTGATGTCCACCACGATGTGGACCGTGCCGCTCTTCGCCTTGAACACGAAGGCGGACCGACCCGTGGCATCGTCGATCGGCGTCGCGAAGCCATTGGCCCGGACGTCCTTGACCGGGAAGTTGATGGTGGACGTGGTCGGGTTCACGATCGCCGTCGGCGTGACGGAGACGTAGCCGGCGTGGGTCTGGCGGGTGACGGTCAGGTTGCCGGTGAACGCCTTCGAGTCCGACGCGATGCCGCCCGCGTTGCGGATGACCATGGTCCTGGGGAGGTCGTCCACCAGCGCCTTGTCGATCCCTAGCGCGATCCGGGTATCGATGATGCGGGCCGGCGACAGGGGCACGTACGTGAGCCCGGAACTGCCGGCCCGGAAATAGCCGGTCACGTCCAGGACCGCGTGGACCTGTCCGGATCCCTTGTAGACCACCCACAGGTTGCCGTTCGTCCCCAGCGGGACGGTGACATTGTTGGCGCGCACGTCCTTGACCGGGAAATTGAGGGTGGAGGTGGTCGGGTTCGTCTGCGACGTCGGTGTCAGGCTCAGGTAGCCGGCCTTCGTCTGGCCGGTCACGGTCAGGTTGCCAGTGATGGCGACCGCGTCGGACGGGATGGCGGTCCCGGCCACGGTGCGCCCGCCGACCTTGAAGGCGTACGGGATGCTGGGACGCAGCATCGCCGCGCCGGCCGGGTTGTTGACCCGGGTGTCGAGGAACCGAGCCGGCGTCACCGGCTGGTAGCGCGATCCCGTCGTGCCCTTCACGAAGTACCCTGTCACGTCCATCACGAGGTGGGTGGACTTGCCGGCGGAGGCGACGTACACGGCCTGTAGCGCGCCGGTCGAGCTGAGCGGCACGGTCACGCCGTTGGCGCGGATGTCACCGAGCGGGAAGTTGAGGGTCGAGGTGCCAGGCGCCGACCCGACGAGTGGGCCGAGCGACACGTAGCCGGCCGCCCCCTGGCCGACGACGGTCAGGTTGCCGGTGACGGCGACGGCGTTGGCCGGGATGCCCCCGCGGCCGGTGATCTGGAACGACTGGGGCTGGCCGTGGACGAACGGCTTGATGCCGGCCGGGTTTGCCACTCGCGTGTCCAGCAGCCGGACCGGGGTGATCGCGGTGAAGGTCGTGTCCGGGGAGTCGAGGACGATGGAGTCGCTGGTCACGCCGGACCAGTTCCCGAGGCTGTCCTTCCACTGGACGTAGACGGTCTTGGTCCCGTTGCCCGACGTGAGCGTCCACACGACGCTGCTGGCGTACGGCATCGTCGTGCCGTTGGTCAGGAGGCCGCCGCTCGTGGCGGCGGTGTTGGACAGCCGGACCTCCGTGACGCCGCTCGGGTCGGTCGCGGGAACGGACACGGAGACGGTCGCGAGTGACGTGGTCGCGGCGCCGCCGGCGATGCTGACCGATCCGGTCGGCCCGGTCGTGTCCAGCCGGATGGTGTCGCTCTTGACCGATGACCAGTTGCCGGCCCCGTCGCGCCACTGGGCGTAGACGGTCTTGACCCCGTCGCCCGCCGTCAGGGTCCAGGCGATCGGCGTGGTGTAGGTATACGTCGTCGCGCCGGCGCCGTTGAGCAGCCCACTTCCGTCCACGCTGCTCGAGTTGGCCAGTCGGACGAGGCTCAGGCTGCTGCCCGAGTCGGTCGCGGGCACGGCCACGCTGACGTTCCGCGTTTTCGTCCCGGCGGCTCCACCGTTGATCGTGACCGTGCCGTTGGGCGCGAACGAGTCGGATGCCGCGATCGGGAGCCGGTTGTGGAAGTACATCTTTTTGAGGCGATCGGACGCCTCCACGACCAGCCCGCTGGCCGGCGTGATCAGCTGTTTCGTGGTCGTGACGTCGTCGATGTTGACCTCGGTCGCGCTCTTGATGAACGGAACTCCGGGGCGTGACGTGGTCGCATCGCCGGCGACGAACTTGAATGCCTCCGGGCCGCTCAGCGGTGCCGACTTGTAGTAGGCGACCCCGCCGCCGTTGGGCGCGGTCATCAGGACATAGGCGATCCGAGGCGAGGTGTTGCTGATGGCCAGTTGTGGACGAGTCTGCAGGTCCGCGACGGTGGACACGAGATGGGCCGTCCAGGTCCCGCCGCTGCTGCGCTGGAGGAGCTGGATGAGCGGCTTGGTGACGACCGGATCCCCGTCGAGCCCAGTCTTGTTGACCATCCAGACGTTGCCGTCCGGGTCTGTCTTGAGGTTGATGTGGTCGTCCCCGGACTGTCCAAGGGCCGTCTCCGCCGTCGTGCCCCAGGCGGCAGCATCGTCACCGCCCCCGTCGGCATGCACGGCGAATGACACGGCCGCGGGGGCGGCCTGATGGTTCGTCCAAGCAACGCCGATCTTGTTGCCGCCGAAAGCGATGACCGCGGTCGTGTCCGGATCAGGCTGACCGCCGTGCGGTGTCAGGTCCGTGGCCTGGACAGGCATCCGATAGGAGGATGACCACGTCGCGTCGCCACCGGACGTTCGCGCGACACGGACGTCCACCCCCCGCGGCCATGCGGCCCAGAGGGTCCCCGTGGAATCCTTGGCGATCGTCGCCGTGTACCCGCCGCACGGATCAACGATGACCGGATACCCCGCATCGAGACTGTAGGCCGTGCCGTTGAAGCTGTAGCGGTACAGCCGGAGATCGTCCACCACAGTGTCCGGGCAATCGGCCTGGGGAACGCCTGCCGAAAGGACGTACAGCTTGGAGCTCGCCGCGTCGTACAGGTAATCGGCGTGCGACTCGTCGCGAGTATCAAGCTGCGTCGAGGTCTGGACCCAGGTATCTCCGTCCAGCCGATGGATCCGGTACTCGGACAGGGGTCCGGGAGCGGACTTGAAGACGAACAGGCCGCCCCACCACTTGCCGCCGGCGAACCACAGCTTGGACTGGGCGCCGTCTGCCGTCGCCCGGAACGCACCGCCTCCGTACGCGAAGTCGCGGAAGCCGTTGGTCACGGGCGTCCCTGCGGCGACGAGGCCGGCAGTCAGGATGAGCGCCCCGAGCGCGGAGACGAACGCGGCGGTGAACCAGCGGCGCGGGCGCGGGCGCGGGCGCCGGTCTGGAGGACGGGATTCAGGCACGCTATGTCTCCACATTCGTCGGATGAAAGGATGGATGATCGAGTCGAGGATCGGGCGAGGATAACCGCGTACCGCCGGGGGCGCCACCGATCCGGCTCACCGCCCGAGCGTTAGCGGTGCCAGGCGTCACCGCCCGAGCACCCACGGTGCGAGGCGTCACCGTCGGATGGGTCAGGGACCCTCCACCGGGGGCTCCCAGCCGGCCGGTGCGAGCTCGAATCCCGCGAACTCGAAGGCGGGCGCGACGATGCAGCCGACCAGCGACCACCCCCCGAGCGGGGCGGCGGCCTGCCAGGCCCCAGGCGGGACGACCGCCTGGGGTCGCTCCCCCGCGTGCACGCCGCCGCCGAGCCGGATGACCTCCACGACCAGGGCGCCTTTTGCCCAGACCCGCAGCTCAAGGGCTTCGCCCCCGGACCACTGCCACACCTCTGCCGCGTCCACCCGGTGCCAGTGCGACCGCTCGCCGGTGGCCAACAGGTACAGGATCGCGCTTGCCGCCGGTCGCTCGCCGGCCGCTGCGGGGGCGCGCCAGGTCTCCACGTACCAGCCACCCTCGGGGTGGGCCCGCATGCCAAGGGCGTCGATCACGTCGCGTGCGTCCATCGGGGCTCAGGATACGTGGACACGACGGGATGACGGTCGGGGGTCATGGGCTCTACCGTACCCGCATGTGCCGAAGCATCAAGACCCTCCGTCGTCCCGGGGAGACCGCGACGACCGGTGAACTGGAGGCCGCCGCCCGCCAGTACGTCCGCAAGCTGAGCGGCTATCGCGAGCCGTCCGCTCGCAACCGGGAGGCGTTCGACGCCGCGGTCGCGGACATCGCCGCCGCGTCGCGTCGCCTCGTGGAGGCGGTCGGCGTGGAGGTGGTGGTCGGCCCCGATCGGTGGAACCCGGGGAGCGGCCGCGCCCGCTCCATCGCGTGACGGTGCCGCGCCCGCCGCATCCCTACGTCGAACGGGTGAGGAGCGCCGGGACGTCCGGCAGGGGCGTGGTGCGACGGACGCTGGATGCGCGCGGGTCGTCGCCGGTCGCACCATGGATCCGTGACCGTCGCCCTGATCCCTGCATCCCGTGCGCACCCGCCCACGGACCGTCGCCCGATCCCCTCTCGACCGCCGTTCGTGGTGGCCGATGTCGCGTGCTGGGCGGTCTTCGCAGTGGCGGCGGTGATCTTCGCCCTGGACGCGATCGTGACCATCCACGTGCTGGCAGTCCAGCCGCTCGCGTTCGAGCAGAACCCCATCGCCCGCTGGACGCTTGGCACGCATCCCGCCGCGCCGCTCCTGCTCAAGGGAGCGATCGTCGCCGAATGCGCGATCGTGATCGCCATCGTCCGCTTCCAGGGCGAGCGATGGGCGGCGTGGGTCGTCAGCGCGATGGTGGCTGCCACGGGCCTGCTCGGCATCGCGACCGCGGCGAACGCCGTCGCCGGCTGATTCGGGCGGCACGCCTCCACGGGGTCCAGCGCCGCGACCTGCCTACACTGGTCGGGTGCCGGACCTGATCGACCCCCATCCACCCACGCGCCACATCGTCACGCGCCGGATCGTCGCGGTCCGCGGCGATTCCCTTGAGCTGCGCGAGGATCGGGTCGTCGGCGAGGCACCCCTGGAGATCCGCGCCGCAGGGCCGGGGCAGGACCCGATCGCGGTCGCCGTCACGATGCGGACACCCGGCTTCGAGGCGGAGCTGGCGGTGGGATTCCTGCGGACGGAGGGCCTCATCGATGGGCCCGAGGTCGTGTCCGCCGTGCCCGGCGACCCGGCGGCCCTCAACCAGCCCGACGACACGATCGTCGTCCGCCTGTCGCGACCGTTCGATGCGTCGGCCATCGCCGAGCGCCACTTCGTCGCCACCGCCTCGTGCGGGATCTGCGGGAAGGCATCCATCGACGACGTCGCCCTCCGCTGCGC
>JBBEBL010000122.1:0-4268 GCA_040882345.1 Chloroflexota bacterium | reverse complement strand
ACGATTCGACCGTCGCCCTCAACCGGAAAGCGCGCCACGAGTTCACGATCGACGATACGTTCGAGGCGGGGCTCGTATTGACCGGCACGGAGATCAAGTCGATCCGCGCCGGCAAGGCCAATATCGCCAACGCCTACGCCCGGATCGAGCGGGGCGAGGCGTGGCTCATCGGCGCGGACATCGCCCCGTTCGAGCAGGGCAACCGGTATAACCACGACCCCAAGCGGACCCGCAAGCTGCTGCTCCATCGCCGCCAGATCGACGAGTTGCTGGGCAAAGCCAAGGCGAAGGGGCAGACCATCGTGCCGCTGCGCCTGTACATCACCCGCGGCAAGGCCAAGCTGGAGCTGGGCCTGGCGCGCGGCAAGCAGCTCCACGACAAGCGCCGCGATATCGCCGACCGCGACTCGAAGCGCGACATGGCCCGCCAGCTCTCCGACCTCCAGCGCGGTCGGTAAGGCGCCCGGGCCTGGAACGCGCCCGGCCTACCGCAGCAGGTAGCGACGGCTGAGCGGGACCTCCGTGACCGCGTCCACGGCGAGCGGGCGCCCATCGAGGGTCACCGTCCCGTCGCGCACGTCCACCTCGATCGCCGCGATACTTCGATTTCGAAGCATCGATTCGCGGGTGAGGCCGCGCGTCCCGTGGACCGCCGTCAACGAGCGCCCGTGTCCGACGAGCGCGCGCGACCCGATAGCGCTCGCCGACACGAAGGTCGTGGACAGCGACGCCGCCGACCGACCCAAACCACCCCAGCCCGGCCGGTACCGCGTGGGCTCCGCGCCCTCGACGGCCGCATTACCGTCCCCGAGCGGGCCCCAGGCCGGCATGCCGCTCTTGAACACGGCCGCCGGCTTGACCCCGAACCAGGCCGGCTCCCACAGGACGATGTCGGCGAGGCGACCCGCCTGCAGCGACCCGACGTGATCGGCGATCCCGTGGGTGATGGCCGGCTCGATGGTGACCTTGGCGAGGTAGCGGAGCACGCGCTCGGTGTCGTCGTCGGTCGCCTCACCCGGCTGGACCCCCTCCCAGGACGCCATCACGTGGGCCAGCTGGAATGTCCGCCGCACGGTCTCCATGATCCGGCCCATGCCCTGCGAGTCGGAGTTGACGATGGCGATGGCACCCAGCTCGTGGAGCGGACCCTCGGCCGCCATCGTCGCCTCGTGGACACGCTCCCGGACGAGCGCCAAGTCCTCGGCGACCGCGAACGACGCGCCGTGATTGGGGACGATCATCGGCACCTGCTCCGCGGCCGCGCTCACGCCCCACGGGACGGTGGGTGTGGTGGACGAGCAGATGATGTTCGGCTCGCGGACGAGGCCGATCACGTCCGGCACGTGACCGCCGCCGCTGCCCTCCACGTGGTAGGCGTGCACCGTCCGGCCGTCGATGGCGGCGACCGTGTCCTCCAGCTCGGCGCTCTCGTGCAGCCCGTCGGTGTGCAGCGCCACGCTGACGTCGTGCGCGTCGGCGAAGCGCAGCGTGTGGTCGATCAATTCCGGGGACGCACCGTAGTCCTCGTGGATCTTGAACCCACACGCACCGGCGTCGAGGAGCGCGGCGAGCGGACCATCGTCCTCGGCGCGCGCGCAGGCCTGCAGGCCCACGTTCAGCGGCCACCCGGCGGTCGCCTGCAGCAGTCGCGCCATCGCCCATGGCGGCTCCTCGAAGCCCGCGGTGATGAGCGTCGTGACGCCGCCGGACAGCGCCGCCGGCATGAGCTCAGGGGAGATGAGGTGCACGTGGCTGTCCACAGCCCCCGGCGTCGCGATCAGTCCGTAGCCCATGAACGGCTCGGTGTGCGGGCCGATGGGCAGGTCGATCCCATCGCTCATGGCATCGCTCCCGGCGCGACCGACCCCCACGATGCGACCGTCCTTGATGCCGATGTCCGCCTTGATCGCACCCAGCACCGGGTCCAGCACGAGCACGCCGGCGATGACGGCGTCCAGCTCCGAGTCGGAGGCGCGTCCCTGCGTGGCGCGTGGTCGAAGAGTCTTCGCGTATCCCCAGATCGGCTCGTCGCCCGGGGCCTGACGGTCGTCGGCGACGCGCACCCACAGGCTCGTGTCACCAAGCCGCACCCGGTCGCCGGTCGTGGGACCGTAGCGGGCCAGGCGCTCGGCGGGGGAGAGCCGCCTCATCGGATACGGACCAGGACGACGTTCCGCGTCTCGCCGGGCGACCAGCGCTCGGTCGAACCCGCCGGCAGGTCCAGGCGACAGCCAGCGGCAGCCGCCCGATCGAACTGGAGGCGCCGATTGACGCGCTCGAACGGGTAGTGGCTGGAGACCCTGACGACCCGCGAAGACGCGTTGTGGACCGAGAGCGGCACGCGCTCGCGATCATCGGGTCGGGTGCCGGCCGCGGACGGCTCGGCCAGCCGAACGGCCCCGGGCCCGTCGTCATCGGCCGGACCCAGCGGCGCCTGCAGGACGACGAGCCGGGTCCCGTCGTCCATGAGGACCTCAAGGCGGACCTCCGGGACCAGTGCTGCGACGCCGGGCAGCACGTCCGCCGGCCCGACCGCGGTCCGCCCGGCCGCCTCCACGTCCGCGTATGAGCCGCCGCCGCGCGCGGAATCCAGCATCGCGTCGCAGATCAGGGCGATCGCCTCCGGGGCGTTGAGCAGTAGACCGCGATCCCGATGGCGTCGGGCGAGCTCCGCCGCCGTAAAGATCAGGAGGCGCTCCTCCTCCCAGGCCGTGAGCCGCATCGCCGCATGGTAACGAGCCGCGCTCAGGCGGACTCGGCTGCGGGGACCGTCGCCGGTGCGGCGATGACACCTGGCCGTGGCTCCCCGACCGCCGCGTCGGGTCGGATGCGCAGGAACAGCGCGACGCCGACGCCGGTGGTCACCGCGGCGAGAAGGAGCCCGGATGTCACGTCCACGATCCCGACCTGCAGCAGCGCGCTCATGAAGAACGCGGCGAAGATCCCCCGGGCGCCGGTGATCGCATTCAGCCCAGCCGATGCCGCGGCGCGGGTGGAGAGTGGTGCGTGCTCGGTCATCAAGGCCGCGAACCCGAGGTCGATCGCCGCGTTCGCGGTGCCGGTGGCGATCGCAGCGACCCACAGGATGCGGACGTCCCCAGCCATGACGACGAGCGAGATCCCCACGAGGCCGACCGCGGTCCCGATGCGCAGGACGACCAGGGACCCGAGTCGATCCGAGACCGCGCCCCAGATGAGGAACGCGACGGTGGTGGACATCGCGGTCAGGATCCCGATGACCCCGACGTCGGCGAGGGAGAGGTCCAGTCGGTCGACATAGACGAGAGCGAACAGCGGCGTCGCGGCGATGAGCCCCCCACCATAGAACCCCTGCGCGACCGTGATCCGGCTCAGGATCGGGAGATCCCGCAGGGCGCGGATGGAGTCTCGCGCGGAAAATGCCGGCGATCGCTCCGCGGACTTGGCACGCAATCCGGCGTAGGCTCCGGCGCAGGCCAGGCCGACGACGCCAGCGATCGCCACGGCCTCCGGACCACCCAGCCGATCCGCGAGCAGGCCGCCGCCGAAGGCCGCGATGGCGGTCGCCGCCGCGCGACCCGTGCCGATGACCCCGACCATGCGGCCGACCACCCGTGCCGGGTAGATGACGCTCCACAGGCGCAGGTGGAACGGCGAGCCGAACGACAGGCTGAGCCAGAACACGAGCGTCACCGCGATCATGACCGGCGGCGTCGGCGCCACGAACAGCAGGAGCAGCGAGGCGGCGCCGACACCACGGAGGAGCGCCAGCTGAGCCGGCGTACGTGGCCCGAACCGGCCGGCGAAGGCGCCCAGGAGGTTGGCGACGAACGGCGCGGCGGCGAGCGCAGCGAGGCCGATCGGTTCCAGCCCGCCGCGCCGCGCGATGGTCGGCAGCAACGCCGTGACCATGGCCAGCGTCACGCCGAGGCCGACCGCCGCGACGAGGTCGAAGGCGAGGTTGCGCACGACCGCGCGCTGGTTGGGCGTGGGATGGGGTCTGGCTGGCCGGAACACCGCGTACCTCGAAGCAGCCCTGCTGGCCTGCGAGGTGAGCTGACGGGCTCGGCGTGGGTTCGCCGCCGCGGACGCTCCGCGATTTGCCCCGAGGTGTGGTTCCCCCGTCCCCGGATGAGGAGGTTCGGCCGTTCGCCACGATACCAGCCCGTGTCCAGCTTCGTCGCTGGCCCGATGGTCCCACCGCTGGCGGATCCGCCCAGCCTGAGCGCGTCGCTGTCCCAGTCGCCCGTCGTGACGGTCCGTCACGGATCGTGGAAGATCGTGCAGGG
>JBBEBL010000121.1:0-4294 GCA_040882345.1 Chloroflexota bacterium | reverse complement strand
TGATCTCGTTGAGCTCGTACGGGAAAGCCCGGTCCAGGCAGAAGATGAGCCCGGGCTTGACCGGGTATTCGAGTGTCGCGCGGTCCATGCCCCGGACGGCCGCCGCGATGATGTGGTCCAGATCCTGCTCGCCGCCACGGTTCCGCTTCATCGGGTTGAAGCGCAGCTCCATGGTCGTGACGTTGTTCTTGCGGTAAGCCCCGCCGACGACCTCGTACACGCTGCGCTCCACGGCGAGCGGAGAACTCTGGATGAGCTCCGTCCAATGGAAGAGCTGGAGGTACCCGTCGAAACTGCGCGACCGTCGCGAGACGGTGATCATCGCCCGGAACTCCCAGTAGTCCTTGGTCGGGAGCTTGATGCCCTGGGAATGGGCGATACCCCACATGATGGCCGGCGTCACGGCACCACCCAGGTGGCAGTGCAGCTCCGCGAGCGGGACCTTGCGGGCGAGCTGGCGTGGCATGGACCTGAGGATAGCGGCTCAGCCGGCGAGCGGGACGATCCGGCCTTGCGCGTCGATCGTCGCCTGACGCCGGAGGCGCTTCAGTTCCGCCCCCGGGACCTGGTCGCGAGCGTGGTAGCTGGAACGGACGAGTGGCGCGGACTCCACGTGCTTGAAGCCGAGCGCCAGGGCCGCCTGCTTCATCTCCGCGAACTCATCGGGGTGGTAGTAGCGCTCCAGGGGCAGGTGTGCGAGGGTGGGGCGCAGGTACTGGCCGATGGTCAGGATGTCCACGTCGTTGGCACGCAGCGCCTCGAAGGCTTCCTGGAGCTCGTCCCGCGTCTCGCCCAGACCGACCATCAGGCTGGACTTGGTGTGCACGGGGTAGCCGATCTCCCGGGCCATCTCCTTCGCTCGGCGAAGCACGTACAGGCTGCGGTCCCAGCGCGCTCGCTTGCGCACGGGCTTCTGGAGGCGCTTCACGGTCTCCAGGTTGTGGTTGAGGATGTCGGGGCGGGCGTCCATGACCGTCCGGAGCCGGTCGTCCGAGCCGTCGAAGTCCGGGATGAGCACCTCGATGCCCATGCCGGGCGAGCGGTCGCGCATTTGACGGATGGTCGCGGCGAAGATCCCGGACCCACCGTCCGGCAGGTCGTCCCGCGCGACGCTGGTCACGACGACGTGCTCCAGCTCCATCGCCGCGACCGCCTCCGCGACCCGGCGCGGCTCGTCGTCGTCGAACCAGGTGGGCCGACCGGTCTTGACCGCGCAGAAGCCGCAGGCCCTCGTGCAGGTGTCGCCGAGGATCATGATCGTCGCCGTGCGCTGGTCCCAGCACTCCCCGATGTTGGGGCAGCGAGCCTCCTCGCAGACGGTGTTGAGGTCCAGGCCCCGGAGCAGGCCCTTGAGGTCGTGGTAGTTCTCCCCGGACGGCATCCGGGCACGGATCCAGTCGGGATGTCGACGCTGGGCGACGCTGCCGTCGGCCGCCGGAAGGCCGACGAGGCCGCCGCCGACGGTCACCGGCAGGTCCGGGCGACCGTGGTGGCCATCTCCGGCCGGTCCCGGTTCGAACATGGGGAGCTCACGAGCCATGGCACGGAGTGTAGTCGGTGACGTGTCGCGGGGTCGTCAGCCGTCGCCGAACGCCGCCCGGATCCCGCTGGACAAGTCGTGCGGGGCGTAGCCAAGGTCGGCCGCCGCCTTGGCGGACGATGCCCAGTACGTCACGCCGAGCGACGCCGAGAGCACCTCGCGAAGGTTCTCCGGGAAGCCGGCGAAGCGAGCCAGCGGCGCCGGAGCACGGGACCCCGCGCGCATCAATGCGGCCGGCAGCACGAGACGAGGCAGGCGGTGCCCACCGACGCGCGCCGCGGTGGCCAGCGCGTCTTCCAGCCGCGTGTTCTCACCGGCGAGCACGTACGCCTCACCCAGGCGCCCACGATCCAGCGCGGCGACGATGCCGGTGGCCACATCATCCACGTGCACGGCGGAGATGCCGGTGCTCGCGCCGGGGACATACCGCAGCGTTCCGTCGTGGGCGCCGCGGAGCTGGGCACCGACCTCCGTGTGGTCGTCGCGGCCGTAGGTGACCCCTGGCATCACGATGACCGCGCGCGCCCCCGCCAGGATCCGCTCCTCCACCGCGCGATGCGCGAGGAACTTCGTCTCGTCGTAGTAGCTCAGGAAGCCGTCGGCGAGATCGCGGCGGTAGCGCTCGTCAACGATGCGGCCGTGGGTGTCCCCGAATACGCCGACCGTGGAGACGTGGACGAGTCGTTCCAGGTTCACGGTCGCGGCGGCATCCAGCACGCGATGAACGGTCCCGACGTTGCTGTCCAGCATCGCGGGACGGTCACGGGCGGGGATGCCGATGCGGTACGAGCCGGCGAGGTGCACGGCCGCGTCCGCACCGCGCATCGCATCGACGATCGCGGAGGTTCGTTGCAGGTCGCCCTGCCGCAGTTCGACCCCGAGCTCGCGCAGGGCATCCGCTCTATCCGGATCGCGCACGATGGCCGTGACCCGGTCACCGCGCGCGACCAGCCGACGCACGACGGCGAGGCCGATGAACCCAGAACCGCCAGTCACGAACAGGTGCATCAGCAGAGCTCAATCACAGTCGGTCACGAGATAGATGGCCCCGGCCGACGACGTTCCCTGGCGGATCATCATCTGCCGGCCCGCGCGACCCTCCGGGCTGTTGTCAACGCGGAACAGCTCCAGGTCGCCGTGGCGGTAACCCGTCTCCGTGTACGACCGTCCCACGCTGTCCGGTCCGATCGGGGTGGTCCGGTCCGTCCACTGGAAGACGCGGTCCTCGAAGCGGATCCAGGCCGGGAAATAGACGTCCTCCAGGAACGGGACGCTGGGGCAGGCGGGCAGGCGGTGGCCGGACACCACGGTCGTGGTGGGTCCGTCCCACGTGTCCACGACGCCGTAGCGGACATAGTCGGTGACGGCGATCGCGCCGATCCAGGCGCCGGCCACCATCAGCGCGGCGATGACGATCGGGCGGGCGACGTGGTGGATGTCCAGACCGAACCGTCGCCGCGGCCGCGGTCGGACCGGGATCTCACGCCCGGCCTGCAGATGACGGATCAGCGAGTCGTAGCGGTCGCGCCCGCCTCCCTCAAGCTCGGCTCGCCTGGCTGCCCGATCGACGATCGATGGGCGAGGCCGGGTCGTGGCGGCCTCGGGCGGAGGCCTGGGCGAGTCGCCCGTGCCCACGGGTTCGGAGGCGCCGGCCGGGCCGACCGCGCCGGGCTCAGTAGACAGGCGTGTCCGGCCCGACCGCCTCGAGCCCGGCCTTGACGACCTGCAGGAAGGCGGCCGCCTGGGCGCCGTCATTGGCCCGGTGATCGATGGCCAGGACCATGTTCATCATCGGCCGGATGGCGATCACGTCGCCGTCCGGTGTCTCGCGCACGACCGCACGCTTGGTGATGGCCTCCATGGTGAGGATGGCGACCTCCGGGACGTTGATGATCGGCATGGTCAGGTTGGAGCCGAACCAGCCGGTGTTGTCGATGGTGAACGTGCTGCCGCCGTAGTCATCCAGCTTCAGCTTGCCGGCCCGGGCGCGGGCGGCGACGTCCGCGATGGCCCGGTTCAGGCCGCTGATGCTGAGCTGGTCGACGTCACGGACCACGGGCACGAGGAGGCCGTCGTCCACGGCGACCGCGACGCCCATGTGGATCCGCCGCTTGACCAGGAGGCCTTGCTCCGTCCAGTGCGCGTTGAACGTCGGATACTGGCGGAGGGCGGCGACCGTGGCCTTGATGACGAACGGGACGTAGCTCAGGGAGATTCCCTCGCGCGCCTGGTACTCCTTCTTCGCCCGCTCCCGGGCCTTGACGAGGCTGGCCGCATCCACCTCCATGTGGACCCAGGCGTGCGGGACGGCCAGCGCGCGGGTCATCTGCGCGGCGATGCCCTTGCGCATCTGGGTCATGGGGAGCAGGACCTCGTCCGCGCCGTCCGGGAACTCGACGGCGCCGCCGACCGGGCCGCGGGCAGCTGGGGCCGGGGTGGGGCCAGCGACCGGCGGGGCCGCGGCGGGCGCGGGGGCTGCCGGGGCGCCGGTCCGGATCCCGGTCCGGATCGACTCGACGACCGCGAGTACGTCGTCACGGGTGATGCGGCCACCACCGCCGGTGCCGACGATCTGCTCGGGATCGAGGTCGTGCTCGCGCAGCAGGCGACGGACCGCGGGCGTCATGCGGGCTTCCGCGTCGCCGATGGCCGGCGCCGGGGCCGGGGCCGGGGCCGGGGCTGCGGTCGGGGGTGGGGCGGCGGCGGGCTGCGCAGCCTGCGTCGTGGCGACCGTCGGCGGGTCCACGGCAGGGT
>JBBEBL010000120.1:0-4337 GCA_040882345.1 Chloroflexota bacterium | reverse complement strand
CTGACCCTCAGCTACGACCCGTCGGCACCATCGCCATTCCTCCTCGAGGCGTTCAGTCCTGCGGAGCTCGGCCTGGACGCTACGATGGCCCGATGAGCCGCCTGCCGAGCCTGGGACCCAGGGGTGAGGGCTGGGTCGTCCTCCAGGTCCTCCTGCTGCTCGCGGTCGCGGTGGCGGGCTGGTGGAGCGGGCCGGACTGGAGCGGTGTCGTGCGCGTGGCCGGGATCGCGGTCGGGATCATGGGCATCGCCGGCGGACTGATCCTCGGCGCACGTGCGGTCGTGGACCTCGGGGCCTCGCTCACGCCGGTCCCCCATCCACGGGACGACGCGGAACTGGTCGAACATGGCGTCTACGCGCTGGCCCGTCACCCCATCTACGGCGGGATCATCCTCGCCGCGTTCGGGTGGGCGCTGCTGCGGGGATCCGCCGCGGCGCTCATCGTCGCGGTCGGCCTCGTCGTCTTCTTCACGCTCAAGTCCGCGCGCGAAGAGTTCTGGCTCCGGCAACGCTTCCCGGGCTATGCCGCCTACCGGAGCCGGACCCGGCGCTTCATCCCCTGGATCGGTTGAGCAGGCGCAGCAACCGATCGATCGCCTCGAGGAACGGCTCGGTCAGCTCCGCGGGGAGCGCGTCACGGACCGAGTCCTTGGGTCCGTACGCGGCTCGGGCTCGCAGGGCCGCGACCCGCAGGGAGCGCAGTTCGTCGTCCCGCAGGCGGTCCGGCAAGGGTTCGAGGTACGACGCCCAGCGCGACACGCCCCGTTCACGGGCGTCGGCCAGGAGTCGATCAGCATGGCGCGCCGCCGCCAGCGCGAGTTCGTCGATATCCGGCCGTTCGTGACGGGCCGGCCCCGGATCCCGCGTCCGATCAGTCATCCGGCCCCGTGGCAGAGGCGTCATCGGCTCCGGGCTGGGCCGCGCTGTCCGTCGGCTTGATGAGCAGCAGGGGGAGCCGCTTGCGCTCCGACCCGTTGACCAGGATGCGGAACGAATAGTCACCGGGCGCGGGGAAGGTCAGGTTCCACAGGTCGATGGAGAAGGTCAGCACCGCGTCCCGGCCGTCCCGCTGGCTGCGCGCCACGAGACTGCCGGTCGCGCCCGCCACTTCGCCACCGTCGGGGTCCAGCAGGACGAACCGGATATCGTGCTCGCGGTCCGTCTCCGGTGCGGTGACCTGCAGGCCGATGACCAGCGCGAGGTGCGGATGCCGCAGCGGGAATCGCCGCCCACCGATCCGCGCGACCCCGCCGCCCAGGACGTGGAACTTCTGGCCGGGGACCGTCTCCGCCGCGTCGGCGAGGAACGCGAAGTCGATGTCTGGCATGGCCGAGATGGTACGCCCGCCGGTTCTCGGCCGGTCAGGCCCCGCGACCTGCCGCGGCGGCCCGCTTGCGCGACGGCTTGATCATGACCGGGACCGGCGCCGAGGTATCGCGCCCATTGCCTCGATCGCCGCGACCGCCGCGTCCGGCCTCCTCCGCGAACGAGACGTCGGACAGCGGCACGAGCGGCTCCCCGCGCAGGACTCGGGCGAGGTACTCCCCGGTGGACGACCCCGCGGCCCGGGCGATGGCCTCCGGGGTCCCCTCGGCGACGATCGTGCCGCCCCGGTCTCCGCCCTCCGGCCCGAGGTCCACGACCCAGTCCGCGGTCTTGATGACGTCCAGGTTGTGCTCGATGACGAGGACCGTGTTGCCGCCGTCCACGAGCCGGTGCAGGACCTCCAGCAGCTTCTCCACGTCGGCAAAATGGAGGCCGGTGGTCGGCTCGTCCAGGACGTACAGGGTGCGCCCGGTCGCACGCCGCGAAAGTTCCGTGGAGAGCTTGACGCGCTGGGCCTCGCCGCCGGACAGGGTGGTGGCCGGTTGGCCCAGGTGGACGTACCCGAGACCGACGTCGTTGAGTGTCTGGAGCTTGTTGCGCACGTTGGGTACGGCGCTGAAGAAATCGAGCGCCTCCGCGATGGTCATCTCCAGCACGTCCGCGATGCTCTTGCCCTTGAAGTGGATCTCCAGGGCCTCGCGGTTGTAGCGCTTGCCCTTGCACACTTCGCACGGGACGTAGACGTCCGGCAGGAACTGCATCTCGATCTTGAGGATGCCGTCGCCCTTGCAGTGCTCGCAGCGCCCGCCCTTGACGTTGAACGAGAAGCGGCCGGGCTTGTAGCCACGGACCCTCGACTCGGGCACGCCCGCGAACAACTCTCGGATCGGACCGAACAGGCCGGTGTACGTGGCCGGGTTGGAACGCGGCGTGCGACCGATGGGGCTCTGGTCGATCTCGATGATCTTGTCGATGTGCTCCGCGCCCAGCAGCCGGTCGTGCGCCCCCACGGGTTCCCGCGAGCCGTTGAGCGAGCGAGCCAGTGCCCGGTACAGGACCTCCGTGATGAGCGTGCTCTTGCCGCTGCCGGACACGCCCGTCACCGCCACGAACGTGCCGAGCGGCAGGGACAGGTCCACGTCCCGCAGGTTGTGTTCGCGCGCGCCCTCGACGACCAGTCGCTTGCCGTTGCCCTTGCGCCGCTTCGCGGGGATGGGGACGTGTCGCTCGCCGCGCAGGAACGCCCCGGTGATGGAGCGCGGCTCCGCGAGCATGTCCTCCAGCGTGCCGTTGGAGATGATCTCGCCACCGTGGGCGCCCGCGCCCGGACCGATATCCACCACCCAGTCGGCCGTCCGGATCGTCTCCTCGTCGTGCTCCACGACGAGGACCGTGTTGCCGAGGTCGCGCAGGCGCGTGAGGGTCGCGATGAGCTTGGCGTTGTCTCGCTGGTGGAGCCCGATGGACGGCTCGTCCAGGATGTACAGGACGCCCATGAGGGTCGTCCCGATCTGGGTCGCCAGGCGGATCCGCTGCGCCTCGCCACCGCTGAGCGTGACGCTCGTCCGATCCAGGGTGAGGTAGTCGAGACCCACGTCCACGAGGAACCCGAGCCGCGCGACGATCTCCTTGAGCAACTGGTGGGCGATCGTGCGTTCGCGCTCGGTCAGCGTGTCGCCAAGGCCGGTCGCCCAGCGCAGGGCGTCCGTGATGGACATCGTGGACACGTCCCAGACATTCCGCCGGCCGATGGTCACCGCGAGGATCTCCGGCCGCAGTCGTTTGCCGACGCACGTGGGGCAGGGCTTCGTGACCATGAACTTCTCGATCTCGGCCTTGATGTAGTCGGACTCCGACTCTCGGTAGCGGCGCTCGAGGTTGGTGATGATCCCCTCGAAGTTCGCCTTGTAGCTGTTCTCACCCCGCTCATGCCGGTACCGGACGACGACCTTTTCCTGGTCCTTCTTCGCGTACAGCAGGTGGTCCAGGGCCTCCTTGGGCAAGGCCTTCACCGGGGCGTCGTAGTCCCAGCCGTGGGACGTGCAGACGGCTTCGATGATCTTCATCCGCCACGACGCATCCGTGGACAGCAGGCCGCCGATGCCCAATGCCCCGCGCCCAAGGCTCTTGCTCGGGTTCGGGATCAGGAGCGCCGGGTCGATCTCCAGCTTCGTGCCGAGACCGGCACAGGTGGGACATGCACCGTGGGGCGAGTTGAACGAGAAGTTCCGTGGCTCCAGTTCGTCCACCGTGAACCCGTCTACCGGGCAGCTGTACCGCTCGCTGTAGCGTCGCTCCTCGAACTCCGGGGGGTCACCGTCGCGAGGCGCGGGAGCGATGATCACGGCGCCCTCCCCCAGGCGCAGGGCGGTCTCGATGGAGTCGGCGAGGCGGCTCGCATCGGGGTCCGGGATGACTTCGCCGGTGTCCGGATCGATGGGTCGGCCGTCTTCGGCTTGGGCGGCGCCTTCCGGGGCTTCCGCGTGGCGCACGACGTAGCGGTCCACCACGACCTCTATGGAGTGACGCTTGTACTTGTCCAGCTTGGGCGGCGCGTCCGCGATGTCGTACTGCTCCCCGTCCACGCGGACACGGACGAAGCCCTGGCGGCGGGCGCCGTCGATGATGCGGTCGCCCTCCGTCTTGCGGTCCTTGATGAGCGGGCCCAGGACGAGCAGGCGCGTGCCCTCCGGCAGGGCCAGCACCTGGTCCACGATCTGCTGGACGCTCTGACGTTCGATGGGGTGGCCGTCCGGGCAGTGCGGCTGGCCGATCCGCGCGAACAGCAGGCGCAGGTGGTCGTAGATCTCCGTGACCGTGCCGACCGTTGACCGCGGGTTCCGCGACGCGCCCTTCTGGTCGATGGAGATGGCCGGCGACAGCCCGTCGATCTGGTCGACGTCCGGCTTCTCCATCTGGCCCAGGAACTGGCGCGCGTAGGCGGACAGGCTCTCCACGTAGCGGCGCTGGCCCTCGGCGTAGATGGTGTCGAACGCCAGGCTGGACTTGCC
>JBBEBL010000119.1:0-4341 GCA_040882345.1 Chloroflexota bacterium | reverse complement strand
CATCAAGGTCCAGGGCATCAGCGAGGCGATCATCCGCGACGGCCTCAAGCAGGCCAAGGTCGCGCGACTCGCGATCCTGGACAAGATGGCCGAAGTCCTGCCGGAAGCCCGCGTGGAGATGAGCGACTTCGCGCCGCGCATCATCACCATCAAGATCAACCCGGAGAAGATCCGCGAGATCATCGGCAAGGGCGGATCCATGATCCGCAAGATCCAGGAAGAGACCAGCACAGAGATCAACGTCGAGGACGACGGCACCGTGGAGATCGCGGCCGTGTCCGGCGAGAACTCGCGCAAGGCCATCCAGTGGATCGAGTCCCTGACCCGCGAGGTCGAGGTCGGGGCCCTGTACCTCGGCAAGGTCACCCGGATCATGGGCTTCGGCGCGTTCGTCGAGATCCTGCCGGGCAAGGAAGGCCTCGTCCGCATCGGCGAGCTGGCCGACTACCATGTGCCCACCGTCGAGGACGTCGTGTCCGTCGGCGACGAGGTGATGGTCGTCGTCATGGAGGTGGACCGGCAGGGCCGCGTCAACCTCTCGCGCAAGGCCGCCATGCAGCGTCACCTGGCCAAGGACCCCGCGTAGGGCCTGCGCCAGCACACTTCCGTCACAACCGGATCGGCCGGCCCCCTCCGGGGTCGGTCGTTCGATTCGTGTTCCGGCCCGGGATCGCGAGATACGACCGTGAGTCGTGCTGTGCGGCCGTGCTCGGTGCGGTGAGCTCTCCCGACCGTCCCGCCACTGCCGACGCACGCGTGCCGAGATCCCCGATGGCCATCCCAAGGCTGCGAGCGCCGCGCAGCACGTCCGGTAGTCGTATATCGCGACCGGGACCCAGCCCGCGCGCGATCGGGGGAGCGGAATCGACCGCTGCTATACTCGCGACCGTGCCCGGACCGACCATGAACGCCGCGGAGCCATGCCCTTCATGACCACCAAGCCCCTGACCGTCGCGGTCGTCGGCGCAACCGGCGTCGTCGGCGGGACGATGATCCGGATCCTCCTGGAGCGCCACTTCCCGATCGGGGAGTTGCGGCTGCTGGCCAGTGCGCGCAGTGCCGGCCGGAGCGTGGACGTGGACGGCACGGAGCACATCGTGGAGGAGGCCACCCCGGAGGCCTTCGAGGGCGTCGACATCGCGCTGTTCAGCGCCGGCGGTGACACGTCCAAAGCGCTAGCCCCGGAGGCGGCCAAGCGTGGCGCCACGGTCATCGATAACTCATCCGCGTGGCGGATGGATCCGGCGGTCCCGCTCGTGGTCAGCCAGGTCAACCCGGACGACCTGGCGTGGCACGAGGGGATCATCGCCAACCCGAACTGCTCCACGATGCAGCTCGTCCCGCCACTGATGGCCCTGCGCGATGCGGTGGGGCTGGAGCGGGTCATCGTGGACACGTACCAGGCCGTCAGCGGCACCGGCGGCAAGGCCATCAAGGAACTCCAGGCGCAGGTGGAGGCCCACGTCAACGGAACGCCGCTGGATGTCGCTGTCTACCCGCACCAGATCGCGTTCAACGCCCTGCCCCAGGTGGACGTCTTCCTGGACAACGGGTACACGAAGGAGGAGTGGAAGGTCGTCACGGAGAGTCGCAAGATCCTCCACCTGCCGGATCTCCGGGTGAGCTCCACGGCCGTCCGCGTGCCGGTCTTCGTGGCGCACAGCGAGGCGGTGCACGTGGAGACGCGTGAGCCGATCACGCCGGACCGCGCCCGGACCCTGATGGCCGCGGTTCCCGGCGTCGTCGTGCAGGACGACCCGGCCGCCTCAACATACCCGCTGGCGACCACCGCGGCCGGCTCGGATGAGATCTACGTGGGCCGGATCCGCCAGGATCCCAGCGTCCCGGACGGGCGCGGTCTCGCGTTCTGGGTCGTCAGCGACAACCTGCGCAAGGGCGCCGCCACCAATGCCGTCCAGATCGCCGAGGCCTTGGTCGAGCGAGGCTGGGTGAAGGCTGCCGCGGCACGGAACGCGGCAGGAAGCCCCGCGTGACACCGGCCGAGCGCCGCGCGGCGCTCGAGGCGATCGGCACGGAGGTTCGCGACTGCACGAAGTGCCGCCTGCACGAGACCAGGACCCGCGCCGTCCCCGGCGAGGGAGACCCGGACACGGAGGTCGTCTTCGTTGGTGAAGGCCCCGGGTTCAACGAGGATCGCGAGGGCCGGCCGTTCGTCGGTCGCGCCGGTGGCCTGCTGGAACGACTCCTCGCCCACATCGGGTGGCAGCGCCACGACGTCTTCATCACCAACGTCGTGAAGTGCCGGCCGCCGGACAACCGTGACCCTGAGCCGGACGAGATCTCGGCCTGTGCGCCGTTCCTGCATCGGCAACTGCAGGCCCTTGACCCGTCCGTCGTGGTCACCCTGGGCCGCTTCTCCATGGGCGCATTCATGCCCGGGGTCCGGATCACCCAGGCTCACGGCACGACCCGCCTCGCCGATCCCGCGACGGGAGCGCGGGACGCCACGGTCTTCGCCATGTATCACCCGGCCTACGCGCTGCGCAACCCAGCGGTGGAGCGCGAGAGCTTCGACGACATGGGGCGTATCCCGGACGTCCTCATCGCTGCCCGCGAGCGCCGCACGCCTGCCCCGGCCGTCTCTGTATCCACCACGCCACCCGAAATGACCGATCAGCTCAGCCTCTTCTGACCCAACCCATCACAAGGATCCATCCATGACCACTCAGGCAGACCTGCCGCTTCGCATCCTCCCGCTCGGTGGGGTCGGCGAGATCGGCAAGAACATGTACGTCTATGAGTACGGCGACGACATCATCGTCGTGGACTGCGGGCTGATGTTCCCGGACGAGGACATGTTCGGGATCGACCTCATCATCCCCGACGTCACGTATCTCAAGGAGAACCGCCAGAAGGTCAAGGCCTTCGTCATCACCCACGCCCACGAGGATCACGTCGGCGCGCTGCCGTTCGTGCTCCCCGAGTTCCCCGGCGTCCCGATCTACGCGAGCACCCTCGCTCGCGGACTGCTCGGCAGCAAGATCAAGGAGCACAAGCTCCACAACAACCCGCTGATCGCGCTGGAGCCCGGCGACGAGACGACCATCGGTCCGTTCACGGTCATGCCCTTCCGAGTGGGCCACTCCATCCCGGACGCCATGGGCATCGGGATACGGACACCCGTCGGGACGATCGTCCACACCGGCGATTTCAAGTTCGACCACACGCCGGTGGACGGCAAGCTGTCCGACTTCGCGATCCTCGCCCGCCTCGGCGAGGCGGGCGTGATCTGCCTCGTGTCCGACTCGACCAATGCGGAACGCCCGGGCTACACCCCGTCCGAGCGCACCGTCGGCGAAGCCTTCCGCGAGATCATGGAGCCGCTGGATGGCCGCGTCATCGTCGCGACCTTCGCGAGCAACATCGCCCGCGTGCAGCAGGTCCTGGACGCCGCGGCCGCGCTCGGCCGCAAGGTGGCGGTCATCGGCCGATCCATGGAGCAGAACTTCCGGGTCGCCACGGAGCTCGGCTATCTCACCTACGACCCGGCCATGATCGTGTCGAAGGACCGGATCAAGGACCACCCGGACAGCCGACTCGTCATCTGCACGACGGGCTCGCAGGGCGAGCCGATGGCCGGTCTGGCCAGGATGGCCAACCGCGACCACCGATTCGTGGAGATCCAGCCGGGCGACACGGTGATCGTCAGCGCGAGCCCCATCCCCGGCAACGAGGAGTCCGTGGCCCGGACCGTGGACAACCTGTTCAAGGTGGGGGCGAACGTCTACTACCACGCCATCAAGCGGGCGCACGTCTCCGGCCACGCGAGTCAGGAGGAGCTGAAGCTGATGCTCGGCCTGACCAAACCCAAGTACTTCATCCCCATGCACGGCGAGTTCCGCATGCTCGTCCAGCACGGGCGCCTCGCCATCGAGACCGGGGTCGAGGCGGAGAACGTGTTCATCATCGAGAACGGGATGCCGATCGAGATCTACGCGGACGGGTCTGCGCGGCGTGGCGCCCCGGTGACCGCCGGTTACGTGTTCGTAGACGGCCTGTCCGTGGGCGGGGTCGGCGACGTCGTCCTGCGCGATCGGCGCTCCCTCGCCAACGACGGCATGTTCATGATCGTGGTCACCGTTGACAAGCAGACCGGGACGGTCGTCGGCCGCCCGGAGATCGTCACCCGCGGCTTCGTGAAGCTGAACGAGCGCGATCCCATCATGGAGGAGGCCGTGGAGCGCGTCCTCCAGGCCATCACGACGCCCGGCGACCACATCAGCGAGGTGGCCCTGCTCAAGACACAGATCAAGGACGGCGTCTCGCGCTACCTGTACGAGCAGACGAAGCGCCGCCCGATGGTCTTCCCGGTCGTGGTCG
>JBBEBL010000118.1:0-4352 GCA_040882345.1 Chloroflexota bacterium | reverse complement strand
GTAAGCTCCGGCTTCGGGCTGCACGCGACAAAGGAGTACCGGAACGTGGGCGATCAACCGCATGAGTACCTGCCGCGGGTGTACCGCGACCTTCGACGCGACAACCCGGGGATCGCGGCCGCCTACGACGCGCTGGGCGACGCTTGCCGCAAGGCCGGGCCGCTCAGCGACCGCGACCAGCGGCTGGTCAAGCTCGGGATCGCCGTTGGCCTGTCGTCCGAGGGCGGCGTCCGCTCCCACGTCCGGCGCGGCCTTGCCGAGGGGATCAGCGCGGACGAGCTGTTCCATGCGATCACGATCGCCATCACGACCGCCGGGTTCCCGGCGACGGCCGCCGCCTACGGCTGGGCCCAGACGGTCATCGACGCCGAGGAGACGTCGGTCGGCGACTGACGGACCCGTCACGCAGTCGACGGCGCCGTCTCAGGTCGCTATGAGGTTGCCGGCACGGCTGCCGGGTAGAACCGTCGGCGGGCCCATAGCGAGACGTACACGAGGCCCACGAGCACCGGCACCTCGATGAGCGGTCCGACGACGCCGGCGAGGGCCTCGCCGGACGTGACCCCGAAGACGCCGATCGCCACGGCGATGGCCAGTTCGAAGTTGTTGCTGGCTGCCGTGAATGCGACGCTCGCGTTCTTCGCGTACGACATCTTCAGCCGGAGACCCAGCGCGAACGCGGCGACCCACATGATGAGGAAGTAGGCCAGCAACGGGACGGCGATGCGCGCGACATCCAGCGGCTGGTTCGTGATGGTCTCGCCCTGAAGGGCGAAGAGCAGGACGATCGTGAACAGCAGGCCGTACAGCGCCCACGGTGCGATTCGCGGGATGAAGCGGGTCTCGTACCACTCCCTGCCCCGGGTGCGCTCACCCCAGCGGCGGGTCAGATAGCCGGCCACGAGGGGGATCCCCAGGAAGACCAGGACGATCCGCGCGATCTCCCACATGGTCACGTCCAGGGACGTGCTCTGGAGCCCCAGCCAGGTCGGCAGCAGCTCGAGGTAGAAGTACCCCAGGACCGAGTACGCGACGATCTGGAACACCGAGTTGATGGCGACAAGGACGGCCGTCGCCTCGCGGTCTGCGCAGGCCAGATCGCTCCAGATCAAGACCATCGCGATGCAGCGGGCGAGGCCGATGATGATGAGGCCGGTCCGAAACTCGGGCTGGTCGGGGAGGAGTATCCAGGCGAGCGCGAACATGAGCGCCGGGCCGACGATCCAGTTGAGGAACAGCGAGGTGGCGATCAGCGTGCGATCGCCGGTGACGCGGCCGATCTCCGAGTACCGGACTTTCGCCAGCACCGGGTACATCATGATCAACAGGCCCAGGGCGATGGGCAGCGAGATCGAACCGACCTTGATCGCGTCGAGCCAGTCGTTGAGGTCGGGGATGAGGCGTCCCAGCGCAAGGCCCAGTGCCATGGCCGCGAGGATCCAGAATGGCAGGAACCGATCCACGGTGGAGAGCCGGGCGAGCGCCGGCTCGGGTGCGTCAGCCACCATCGACCGGCTCATCTGTCGTCACTCGTCAGCCAGGCCGCGATGTCCCCGGCCGAGGGAACCCGGCCGTAGCTCACCACCTTCCCGTCGATGACGAGTCCGGGCGTGCTCATGATCCCGTAGGCCATGATCTCGGCGTAGTCGGTCACCTTGGTGATGTCAGCGTCAACCCCGGCCATCTCGACGGCCTCACGGGTGTTCTTCTCGAGCCGCACGCAGTTGTTGCAGCCAGGCCCCAGGACTTCGATCCTCTTCATATGGCGGACTCCTTTCGAGTGTTCAGGCGAGGATGACGTTGAAGCCGAAACCGACCAGGAGGATCCCGGTCGCCACGACGGCCACGAACGCCGCGATCAGCCGTGGCTTCATGACCCGGCGCAGGATCACGAGTTCCGGCAGCGACAGGCCCACGACCGCCATCATGAATGCGAGCGCGGAGCCCAGCGGCAGCCCCTTTCCGACCAGCGCCTCCACGATCGGCAGCGTGCCCGCCGCATCGAGGTAGAGAGGCACGCCGAGGAGCACAAGCGCCGGGACGGCGAGCGGGTTGTCCGGACCGCCGACGGCCACGACGAGCTCCTCGGGGACGAAGCCGTGGATGACGGCTCCGATCCCGATCCCCACGACGACGAAGGGGAGCACCCGTTGGACGATCGAGCGGGTCTGCAGCCAGGCGTCGCGGAGCCGGTCCTCGAAGGTCAGGGCCGTCTCCCCGACCGACGCCCCCATTCGGACATCCCAGACGTAGTCCTCGATGTAGCGCTCCAGGTTCAGGCGGCCGATGACGAGCCCAGCGACGACGGCGATCGTCAGACCGGAGGCGACGTAGGCGAGGGCGACGAAGGGCCCGAACAGCCCCCAGATGAGGATGACCGGGACGGGGCCCACGAGCGGTGAAGCGACGAGGAACGCGAACGTCACCCCCAGGGGCACACCCGCCTCGACGAAGCCGATGAACAGCGGGACCGAGGAGCACGAGCAGAAGGGCGTGACGGCCCCGACGCCTGCCGCCGCCATCGTCCCCGGAAGCGCCCGACGGCCGGCGAGCAGGTGTCGGACACGCTCCGGCGAGATGAACGTGCGGAGGAACGAGACGATGGTGATCGCAGCAGAGAGGAGCAGGAGCACCTTGGGCACGTCGTATACGAAGAAGGCCACCGCACCGCCAAGCTGCGTGCCCTGCCCCAGACCCAGGAGGTCATAGGCGATCCAGTTCGCGAGGGGAAGGGTGACAAACCATGCGACCATCCATGCGATGCCGGCGACCACCACTGTCGGCCAGAACAGGAGCTGCGCTCTACGAACGGACAGGGTCGTCATCGAAGGACGTCTCCGACGAGGTCGAGCGCTCGAAGACACGCTTCGTCGTCGCGCTCGTAATAGACCCGCCGCGTGTCGACGCCGAAGCGGCTGGCGCGCACGAGGCCGGCGTCACGGAGCCGGGCGAGGTGATTGCTGATGTTGTTCTCGCGTGCACCGAGGGCGGCGGCGATCTCACAGACGCAGACCGGACCGTCGCGGAGCATGCGCAGGATGCTCGCCCGGATCGGGTCCGCGAGCAGCGCCGCTGTGGTGGTCGCGGCGGTCACATCCGGTGCGGGGAGGGTCATTCGAAGGTCCTGAAGGACTGGTAGCTCACGCAACACCGGGAGCCTCCATCTCGCGGTCATTGATCGTGAGGCGCACGCGAAGATCCAGGCCCCTTGCCAGCGTTCGCGTGATGCTGGCGTCGCGAAGCGCCAACTCGACGAGCCGTCTGGCCCTCTCCGCGGGTACCTCCGTGGTGATCGCCAGATCCAGGGCCATGGCGGTGATCGCGGGCGGGTCATCGGAGCGCTCGGCGGCCACGCGCATGGCGACCTGGTCGAAGCGCACGTGGGCCGAGTCCGTCACGGAGCGCAGGTTGCGCGCGACACACGCCACCAGCGCGGCCATGAGGGCCTCGATCGGGCTGGGGCCGTCCGTGTCGTCATCGGGTGTCGCATTGAGGACGCCGTCCCAGAGGGCGGCTCTCACGCGGGTGCGGCTTCCAGGAGCGGCTTCTGCCTCCAGGAGGTACACCGGAGCGGCCGCGTACTTCTTGCGAAGCGGTGTCATGACAGCAGCGCTCCGCCGTACGGCAGGAGCGTCCGGGTCCGGGTGGGCGCTGGAGGTCGTCACAGTCGATAGTGTATCATTTTACACTGAGATGTAAAGGGCCTGACGACGGAGACGCGCCAGCGTCTTGACCGCTACCTCGAGGGATCACGAGGTGCCGCACGCGTACCAGCCGGGACTTCCGTCCGGCGGCGAACATCTCACGCCTTGCTGTGGTGCGGATGGGCCGCTCGGCCTGGATACCGGGGGCCGGACGTCATCGTGCGATCGGGCGCGAGGCGAAGCGCGAGGCGAGGCGCGAGTCGAATACGGCGGGCTCGCTCGATGCGGCGACATCTGCCACCATCAACCCTGTGCTGGACCGCCAGTCGCCGGCGGTCCCGCGACAGCTCCGTCGGACGACGCGAGCTCGCTGCAAGTGGGTGGCGGCGCATCGGCTGGAGGGTGGAACATGGCAAAGTCCGGCGGAACGAAGGCAACACGCGGATCGACGACCGCTGCGGCCACCAGCGCCGACGCAAAGGCGGACAAGAAGGCCGCGCGATCGCTGAAGAAGCTCGAACGGGAACTCGTCCGCGCCAAGGCGACGGAATCGAAGCGCCTCAGGCAGCTCGCGGCCGCAGCTTCGTCCAAGCGTCGCAAAGTGATCGACAAGCGCGGACGCCAGGCTGCCGAGGCCGCGAGCGAGGTCGGTGCCATCTCCGCCCGGATCGCGGCACTGGCCCCCGCCAAGCCCGCTGCGGCCAAGCC
>JBBEBL010000117.1:6482-28161 GCA_040882345.1 Chloroflexota bacterium | reverse complement strand
ACCCCTGATCTCCACCTTGAAAGGGTGGCGTCCTAGGCCTCTAGACGATGGGGGCGCCGGACAGGGTGCCGAGTCTAGCAGAGGGTCCGACGAGGACCTGTTGCGAGATCAACCGCCGGTCGCCAGGCCGAACAGGATGACCGCCGCCGCCAGGCAACCGGCCGTGGCGATGGCCGCTCCCCCGCCCACCAGCGAGATGAGCAGGGCTCGCCCGCCCCGGCCGCTCGTACCGGCACGCATGACCGCGCTGAGGCAGTAGATGGCCAGCGCGGCGAAGGCCAGTGCGAGGACCACCGCACCGGACGCCAGCAGCGGGATCTGCGACGCGTCGCGCACGGTGATCGCGTACAGCGCATACGCGATGGACCCGACGATCGCGATGCCGACGAAGATGAGCCCCGGTGACACGCGACGCCTCCCGCGCCGTCGCGCAGGCTCGCGCCGGACATGGTCTCGACGATCGCTCATGCAACCTCCTCCCCGACGATGCGGTGGTAGACCGCGATGTTGTAGGACAGCCGAGGGCGCTGCAGCGTCCCCATCACCGCCTCACCGCCCGCTCCGAACGCGTCGGTCAGGAACGCGCGCATCTCGTCGAGCGACTCGAATGTCCAGAAGCAGTGCACGACACGGACGCGGAACCCGTTGGCCAGGAACGGCCCGTTGCGCCGGCTCCACGCGCCGTACTCGGGACGATCGCCCATGAGCCGGGACACGTCATCTCGCCCATAGTCATGGACGACCAGCAGCCGGCCTCCGGGTCGCAGGATCCGTTGGGCGTGCGCGATCTCGTCCGTCGGCGCGCCACGGAACGCGGACCAGTACGCGATGAGCGCATCGGCGGACCCATCGGGCGCCTGGAACGCGCGCTCGCCGCTCGACGCCACGACCGCGACCCGCGCGCCAAGGTCGGTGAGCTGTCGCGCACGGATCCCGCCGGCCCCATCCACCAGGACGACGTCCCGGTCGGCCACCGGCCCCAGCGCCTCGAGCGCCCGCGGGATCTTGCCCTCGACATCAAGGGCCCGTGCGAGACGCTCCGCGAGCGGGGCGGGGAGGTCAAGCGGAAGGTCTGCCACGAGACGGGGAGTATAGAGGCGCCGCTTCAGGTGGGCCGGACGCGCAGGACCTGACCGCGCCGGGGTGGAAGGTGAAGGCGGCTCGCTCCGTCCTCTACGGCCACCGGGGCCGCACCCGTCGCGTCCCAGCCGGCCATCTCCACCGCCTCCAGGGTGCCGGCGCGGACGCCGGGGATCGCGACGCCCAGGGTGGTCGACTCCGTGCCCGCGTTGACCGCGACGATCAGTGCCTCGTCGTCGAGCCGGCGCTCGAACGCGAACGCCGGCCCCGCGGCGCCGACGGCGGTCGTCGAGCCGTGGCGCATCGCCGGCTCGGCGGCGCGCAACCTCGCGACAGCACGAACGAAGGCGTGGAGGTCCGTGTCCCAGCGGGACGCGTCCCACGGGAAGGCCCCGCGGTTCGCCGGGTCGTTGCCACCCGCCAGGCCCACTTCGTCGCCGTAGTAGATGCACGGCGCCCCGGGCAGCGTGCACTGGAGCAGCGTGGCCAGGCGCAACGCGTCCCGGTCGCCGCCCAAGACGGTCAGGGCGCGCGGCGCGTCGTGGGAGCCGATGAGGTTGAGCTGGACGGCGACGACGTCCGGGTCGTAGGCGGACAGCAACTCCACGAGACGCGCCGCGAACGAGCGGCCGTCCAGCGGGTGCAGGTGCTTCGCGTACTCGTGATGAGCGCCGACGACCCCCATGTCCAGGCTGGGCCCGCCCACGAATCCCAGGATCGCCTCGGCAAGCGGGTAGTCCATCAGCGCATCGAACCGGTCGCCGCGCAGCCAGTCCGCCGCGACCTCCCAGATCTCGCCGACGAGGTACGCGTCCGGTCGGACCGCCCGACAGCGGCGGCGGAACGTCTGCCAGAACGCCTCATCGTCGATCTCCGCCGGGACGTCCAGTCGCCAGCCGTCGATCCCGAACCGCAGCCAGTGCTCGGCGACCTCGAACAGGTACTCGCGAACGGCGTGGTGGTCCGTGTTGAGCTTGGGCAGCGCCGGCAGACCCCACCACGCCTGATAGCCCAGGGAGGCACCGGTCATCGCGTCGTGCGGCGGATACGGGGTCAGCAGGCGATGGCCGGCCAGGACGTCCGCGTCCAGGTGGAACCAGTCCCGGTACGGCGAGTCGCGGCCGGCTTCCAGGATGTGGTGGAACGGCCAGAAACCCCGGCCCGTGTGGTTGAACACGCCGTCCAGGACCACGCGCATCCCGCACTCGTGGGCGCGGTCCAGGAGTTCGCGCAGGGCGTCGTTGCCGCCAAGCAGCGGATCCACCTGGAAGTAGTCGTACGTGTGATAGCGGTGGTTGGAGGCCGACTGGAAGATCGGGGTCGTGTAGATCGCGTTGACCCCAAGGTCCGCGAGGTACGGCAGGCGCTCCGCGATGCCCAGCAGATCCCCGCCCTTGAAGCCGTGCGTCGTGGGCTCGCTGTCCCACGGTTCCAGCGCCCCGGGTTTCGGCACTCGGCTGCTGGCCGCGAACCGGTCGGGAAAGACCTGGTAGAAGACCGCGTCGCGGACCCAGGCCGGCGTGTCGACCGTCACGGGTGGCGGTCCTGGCGAGCGATGCGATACTCCATCACCATGTCCCCTCGTCGTTCGCTGGCGATCCTGGTCGCTCTGGTCGTCATCCTCGGCGCCTGCGCCGGGCCGCCCGACGGCACCGCCCCGGCCTCTTCATCATCGCCGAGTCCGGCGGTGACCGCGGCCCCGGCGGACCCGACCCCGCCGCCGTGCCCCGCGCCACCCAGCCTCACGCCGGGTGCGTCCGACACGTGGTGGACGGACCGCGTCTTCTACGAGGTATTCGTGCGCAGTTTCGCCGACTCGGACGGCGATGGCATCGGCGATCTCGTCGGCCTGACACAGCGGCTCGACGCGCTCAACGACGGCGACCCCACCACGGACGGTGACCTGGGTGTGACAGCGTTGTGGCTCATGCCCGTCGCGGCGTCGCCCAGCTACCACGGCTACGACGTGACCGACTACCTGGCGATCGAGCCGGACTATGGGACGAACGACGACTTCCGGGCGCTCGTGACCGCGGCCCGAGCGCGCGGGGTCGAGATCATCGTGGACCTCGTGATGAACCACACCTCCGTCGAGCATCCGTGGTTCCAGGACGCGCGGACGCCCGGCTCCGAGCACGAGGACTGGTATCGCTGGGCGGACGCCTTCCCGGGCTTCAGCGGGCCCGCCGGCCGACCGGTCTGGCATCGCGACGGCGATCGCTGGTACTACGGCTACTTCTGGGAGGGCATGCCGGACCTGGACGTGACGAACCCGGCGGTCACGGCGGAGATGGACGCCATCGCGCGGTTCTGGGTGGACGACATGGGCGTGGCGGGCTTCCGCCTGGACGCCGCGCGGCACCTCATCGAGGACGGCTCCACGCTGGAGAACGTGCCCGCCACCTTCGACTGGCTGCGCGCGTTCCGCGGCCGGCTCCAGAGTCCGACACCGGACGCCATGGTCCTTGGTGAGGTCTGGGAGGCGACGTCGATGGCGTCGCGCTACGTACGTGAAGGGGCGCTGGACATGACCTTCGACTTCGACCTTGCCTCGCAGATGCTCCAGGCCGTCCGCAACGGCGACCCGGGGTCGTTGCGGATCATCCAGTCCGCGGTCACGGCTGCCTACCCGCCTGGCACCTACGCTGCGTTCCTGTCCAACCACGATCAGGACCGCGTGTTCGATGTCGTCGGCCGCGACGCGGGGAAGGCCCGCCAGGCGGCGACCCTCCTCCTGACCAACCCGGGCGTGCCGTTCATCTACTACGGTGAGGAGGTGGGACTCCGCGGGCGCAAGCCGGACGAGCGCATCCGCACGCCCATGCCGTGGACCGGCGAGGCGCCCGGATACGGCTTCACGACGGCCGAGGGACCGTGGCAGCCGATGGCCGAGGGGGTCGAGACGGCCAACGTGGTCGCCCAGGCGGCCGACCCGACCTCGCTCCTGTCCCACTACCGGACACTCATCCGGCTGCGGGACGCACACCCGGCGCTCGGCACGCGCGGCGCGATCACGCATCTCGACGCGTCCGTGCCGGGCGTCTACGCCGTGCTGCGCCACGATGCGGTCAGCGGAGAGGCGATCGTCGTCGTCTCCAACCTGGCGGGCCGACCCGTCGTCGACGTTCGGCTGTCCCTCGCCAAGGGACCGCTGTGCGGCGCCATGACCCTGGACGACCTGTTCGCCGGCACGGACTCGACGGGTCCGACGACGCCGCCAGAGGCCACGGCCGCGGGAGGCTTCGAGGACTGGGCGTTCGGCGACCTTGGGCCCAATGAGGACCTGATCATCCGTCTGGCACCGTAGTCGTATCGCCGTCAGCCCTTGACGCCGCCGACCGCGAGGCCGCCGATGATGTACTTCTGCAGGAACAGGTACACCACCGACACGGGCAAGGCGAACATGATCGCGAAGGCGCTGAACTCCGACCAGGGCGTCGTGGTCGCGAACTGGCCGACCATCCCGTTGAGCGCGACGGCCAGCGTGAACTGCTGCGCGTCCGACAGGAATATGACCGAGAAGTAGTACTCGGTCCAGCCGGCGATGAACCCGAGGAAGCCGGTGACCGCGAGCGCCGGCAGGGCGAGCGGCAGGATGATCCGCAGGAAGGACTGGTTGCGCGTCGCGCCATCCACGGCCGCGGCCTCCTCCAGCTCCCGTGGGATCGTGTCCAGATACCCCTTGAGGTTCCAGATCGCGAACGGCAGGGCACTGGAGGTGATCGCGACCACGACCCCCAGGAGCGTCCGACCCAGGATGAAGTCGCCGACCTGGATGCGTGTCAGGAGGACGAACAGGGGCGTGATCGTGGCGACGGCCGGGAGCATCAGGACGCCCAGGATGGCGATCATCATGATCTCTCGGCCGCGGAAGTCCATGCGCGAGAACGCGTAGGCCGCGGTCACGCCGATGAGGACGGCCGCGATGGACGTGGTGGACGCCACGAAGAACGAGTTCCTGGCCAGCTCCAGGAAGGACACGGGATTGCTGGTGGGCTGAGCGAGCACGTTGCCATAGGCTTCGAAGCTGATGCCCTGCGGCGGGATCAGATTCAGCCCGTCCGGCCGTGACAGGCCGCGCGAATCCAGCGACAGGCTGAGGATCCACAGCAGCGGGAAGACCACGGTGAAGGCGATGAACACGCAGAGCATCTGGTAGAGGATCTGCCTGGCCGGCGACAGGCGACGTCCGGCGGCGCCGGAGTTCACGAATCCGCTCAGCCTGGTCCGGCGGGGGCGCACGGCGGAGATCGACGTCATGTGGGATCCCTCCTTCCGCTCAGGCGTCGTACCGCGCGGTGGCCTTGGCCAACCGGTTGGTGATGAGGGTGATGGTCAGCAGGATGAAGAACATGATGATCGCGAACGCCGCCGCGACTCCGTACAGGCGCTGCTCGTTGACGAGCCGGAACGCCTGGGTGACGAGCAGCTCCGTGCGACCGAACGGCTGTCCTGCCGACATGAAGTACGACAGGTAGAACAGGTTGAAGGTCACGACGAAGCCGTAGATGGCGTACGGCAGCATCGCCGGCCGCAGATAGGTCAGGGTCACGTTGCGGAACTTCTGCCACGACGAGGCTCCATCCATGTCGGCAGCCTCGTAGAGCTCGCCCGGGATGCTCTGCAGCGCCCCGGTCGCCACGACCGAGTTGAGCGGCCAGCCCAGCCACGTGTTGGCCGTCAACAGCGCGAAGTACGCGAGGGGCAGGGGGATGAACGGGATCGGATCTTTCGCGTCGCGCAACCAGTTGATCTGGAACGTTTCCGGCGGCAACGTGAACCATCCACCGATGACCGTCAGGATCTGGTTGATGGCTCCGAACTCGGCATCGAACATGTTCCGCCAGACCGTGGCCACGATGATCGGTGGGATGACCACGGGCAGGATGTAGATCGCCCGCCAGATGCGCTTGAACTTCAGGCCGTGCGTGTTGAGCAGGACGGCGATGAGCACGCCCAGGATGACGTGGATGATGACGTTGCTGAAGGCCCACCACAGGTTGAAGAAGATGAGCCGGAAGAACTCGAAGTTGGGGATGGACAGGTTGCTGGACAGGATCTTCACGTAGTTGTCCAGCCCGACGAAGGGCGGCGCCTCCGCTCCCGGACGCAGATTGCGCAGGGCGAAGTCCGTGAACGACATGTACGTCTGGTAGAGCAGCGGGTAGAAGGTGATGAGCCCCATGACGATGAAGGCGGGTGTCAGGTACATGTACGCCGTCCGGGCATCTCGACTGATGCGCGGTCGGCGTGGCGGTTTCGGGAGCTCGGCCGACGCCGCGGTCATGGGTCACGCCTCCTCTGTTCCGGGGGAGATGGGTTCGGCGCTCGGGGGTTAGATGATGCGCCAGCGGGCTCCCGAAGGGAACCCGCTGGCGCGGGGCGTCCGGCGTGACCGGACGTTCAGACCGGGACGACTAGAAGCCGTTGGCGGTGTTCATCTCGGTGCAGGCGTCGGTGACGGCCTTGACCGGATCCTCGTCCGCCTCCAGCACGAGCTGCCAGGCGTTGGAGAAGTTGCCCCAGAAGTTGTCGAGCTGCTTGACCTGCGGGCGCGGGAAACCGGTGGCGACCGCGTCGGCGAAGCCCTGGGTGATGGGATCGGTGATGGTGATGTTCGTGTTCGCCGGGATATGGCCGGCGACGTCCACGAAGACCTGCTGGGCCTCCTGGGTCGTCATCGCCAGGGCGAAGTCGACGGCCAGCTGGAGGTCAGGTGTGTTGGGGTTGATGTACCAGCCGTCGACACCGGTCAGCGGCTGCGAGGGACCGGACGGGCCGGCCGGCATCGGAGCGACGCCGAGGGTCGGGACGGACTCCTTGTAGCCACCCGAGGCCCACGGACCGTCGATGATGAGGGCGACGTCGCCGGCCTTGAAGGCGTTGGCCATGTCGTCGTAATTCACGTACATCTTGGCGCCGGCGTCCTGGAGCTCGGCCATGTAGGCATAGGCGTCCGCGACACCGGTGGTGTCGGCGACGCACTTGCCGCTGTCATCCATGAGCTGGCCGCCGAAGGCCGCCCACCAACCGAAGTTGTGATAGGCCTGGCCCGGGCCGAAGAAGCCGGCGTTGATGGAGCCGTCCTTGACGCCGGCGAGCAGCGCGTCCGTGGTCGCGGGCGGGGTGGCGATCTTGGCGGTGTCGTAGTACAGGGCCACGGCCTTCAGGGACTCGGGGACCATGTAGAGCTTGCCGTCCACCTTGGAGCCATCGATGGCGGTCTGGGAGGTGCTGGCGTCGAGCTTGCCGGCGAGCAGCGCGTCGAGATCGGCGACGACGCCCTCACGCGCCTGGAAGCCGAGGCTGTCGTTCGGCGCGATGAACATCGTCGGCCCGGCGCCGGTGGCGACGTCCGTGTTCCACTTGTTGTAGATGTCGGCGAAGGGGACCTCGAGGACGTTCACGACGAGCTCGGGGTTGGCGCCCTTGACTGAGTCCAGGACCTGGGTGAGGGCCTGGAGCTCCGTTCCTGCGCCGGACGAGTAGCTGTGCCAGATGGTGACCTCGCCAACCAGGCCGCCCGGGGCCTGGGACTCGGGGGCCGTCGTGGCCGGAGCCTGGGATTCGGGGGCCGTCGTGGCCGGAGCGGTGGTCGCGCCGCCGCTCGAGCAGGCCGCAGCGATGATCGCCACTCCTGCCACGATGGCTGCGAGACGTAGGTGCTTCTTCATCTTGACTCGTGTTCTCCTCTCGTGGATCCGGCTCGGATCGCCGAACCGGTCTCCGTGTGCCTTGTCGGTCGCTTGGACCGACCCGTGTGGCCGGACTTCCGGCCTGTGGCCGACGACTGGTCGACCTCAGTCTGGTTGCCCGGTCACCTCCTCCCGGTGTCTGGGCACCGGGCCGGACGAGCTGCGCACGATGAGGCGCGTCTCGAGCCGGCGATGCTCGGCTGTGGTGGGTTGACCCCGTCGTTCCACGACGGTCAGCAGCAGGCGGACGGCCTCCTCGCCCTTGCGACGGATGGGCTGATGCACCGTCGTGAGCGGGGGGTCCACGTGCGGGGCGAGGTCGATGTCGTCGAAACCGACGACGGTGACATCGCCCGGGATGTCGAGGCGCAGGTCGCGCAGCGCGCGCATGGCGCCGATCGCCATCGCGTCGCTCATGGCCAGGATGGCGGTCGGCCGGAGGCCGTCCTCCCAGGCCCGGTTCGTGATCGCAAGGCCACCCTCGATGCTCGCCGGGCCGACCATCACGTGCTCGTCCGGGATCGTCACGCCGACCGTGGCAAATGCCTCGCGGTACCCGCGCAGCCGCCGGCTGGTGACGCCGTCCGGCTCTGGCCCGCCGGGAGCCGGAGGCTCGACGCCGATGACCAGGATGTCGCGGTGACCCAGGCTGGCCACGTACTCGCCGGCCGCCCGGGCGCCACCCGCGTCATCGATCTCCACGCTGCCATGCTCCGGCAGGGCGGTCGAGTCGACGAGGACGATCGGGATGCCGGCGCGCCGGATCTGCTCCACCTCGGGGTGGTTGTCACTGAGGCCGATGGCAACGACCCCATCCACCGTGGCCCGACCCATCGCCCGGGCCAGGCTGCCATGCAGCGGGGAGATGAAGTGGAGGCCGTAGCCGAGTTCCTCGGCCGCGAGCGCGACGCCTTCGCTGAAGGCCCCGAAGAACGGGTTGCTGAAGATCACGCTCAGGGCCTGCGGGGTGAGCACGCCGATCGTCATCGTCTGGCGCTGGGTGAGCATCCGGGCGACCGGGTGGGGTCGGTATCCCAGGTGCTCCGCGACCTCGCGGATCCGCACCGCCGTCTCCGGGGCGAGGCGGTCCGGGCTGTTGAACGCGAAGGACACCGCCGTCTTGCTGACACCCGCTTCGCGGGCGACATCGGCGATCCGTGGTCGCTGGGTCCGGGGCTCCAACTGCTGCGACTCCGATCCGTGCCGGCGTCGACTCCTCGGACGACGCCAGAGCGATCGATGCGAGCCCCGCGGTGGAGGAGGGCGGTCGGCCCATCATCGATCGGACATAAACCCGTTTAGCAAACCGGTTTAGCTGAAGGTACACAAGATGGCGACCGGGTGTCAATACCCTTGGCTATGGGGTGTGGCTATGGGGACCATCCGCGGGAGTCCGCGCTGACCCGATGGGGCTGGGCCGGGCCCGGCGATCGGTGGCCCGGGCCAGCGGATGCGTGAGCCAGCGAGTCGGTGTCATCGCCTGCTTCGCCGCGGGTGAAGGCGGGGGCCTGTCGGCCGCTACGTGGTCCACGCCGCCGGCCATTCCGTGCGGACTTCGCGGACGGTGAACGTTGACGCCGCCAGGCGGTCGGAGCAGGGCGTCGAGGGGCGCCGTCCCTGCCCAGGGTTCACCGTGGCCGAAGCCGAGGCCGCCAAATGGCCGCGACCGGTGCCGCGCGCCGGGCCCCCGGTCGGTAACCTCGCCTTCGGCGTGCCGCCGTTCACCCTGGCTGAACCCGACCCGGTCGGCCACGGCATTCAGCCTCCTGCCTTCGGCAGGAGTGAACGCAATGAGGCGAGGGTTGGGGGGGCCGGCGCGGGCGGGGCGGGGCGGCGAGACGCAGGTACGGACGCCCCCGGCCACGCCCCGGCCACGCGCCGGCCTCGCGCGAGCGCGCTACGATCGGGGCCATGTTCCGAACCATCCGCGCCATGCCCGGCGGGATCCGCCTGTTCCTGGTCTACGCGTTCCTGATCCTGGCCGGCATCGCGCTGAGCCTGCGGATCGTCGTTGACCAGGCCATCGCGGCCCCGATCAGTCCACTCGGGATCCTTGTGATGGTCCTCCTCGCGTACACGATCTTCACGGTGACGCTCGTGCTCCAGCGCAAGCAGGCGGCGCGTGCGCTGGCGTTCGGGCTCGCCAGTCTGGTGATCCCGGGGGTGGTCCTGCTCGCGACCAGCCCGGTCCATCCGGCGTTGCCGTTCTTCGCCGCCGCCTTCGGAGTTCTGCTCTTTCGGGGTCTCGTCAAGCCGGAGGTCCGGGAATACCTCAGCGAAGTCTGAACTCCCCATGGCCACCGACCCCGCGAGGACGAGAACGCGGTGAGACGGTACCCTCTCGCGACGCGGCCCTCGGCCGCGACCGGATCCGACGACCCACCGACCACATCGAGGCAGAACACCGTGAGCAAGGAATCCCGAAGGCGCCAGCGCACCGAGTCCGGCACGGCTGGAGAACTCCAGCCGACCGCGTCCACCCGCGTCGGTCGCCGCGAGCGCAGCCGGGTCGCCAGCACGAAGCCATCGTCGCTGGAGCGCTATCGGAACGTGCTGATCGGAGCAGCGGTCGTCGTCGTGGTGGCGGTGGCGGGCGTGGGCATGTTCGCCGCAGCGACGGCGCCGGCCTACGCCTGCTCCACGGAATGGGTCCCGGACCCGACGTCGCCGCCGATCGAGGGCGCATCGCCCCGACCCGGCTACACCCAGCCGGACATGGGCCAGGGCCACGCCGGCAACGGTACGGCCATCACGTACACCTACTGCCCGCCCGCCTCCGGCCGCCACTTCAATGGCACGGCTACCGGGCCGATCTCCGCCCGCGTCTACGGCCCGGACGACCAGGTGAACCCCCAGGGCTGGATCCACAACCTGGAGCACGGGGCGCTGATCGTGCTGTATCGGGGCGACGGCGACGGCGCGACGGCTGCCGGCCAGTCCGCTCTGCGCGCATTCTTCGACCGCTACCCGCCAAGTCCCGTCTGCGGGTTCGAGCCGGGCACCAACGTGGGCCCCGTGTTCGTCAGGTTCGACGAGATGGCGACGCCGTTCGCGGCGCTCGTCTGGGGTCGCGTCCTGCCGCTCGAGTCGCTGGACGAGGCAGCGATCCTCGAATTCGATGCGACCTTCGGCGAGCGGACCAACCCGGAGAGCTTCTGCGCGCCGAGCCCGAGCCCGAGCGAAAGCGCGGCCCCGTCACCGTCACCCAGCGCCAGCTGACCCGCACAGCGGGATGCACGTCGTCGCCTGGTACGCCGATGCTCGCGACCCCTCGTCGCTGCGCTGGGGTCGCATGCTGGAGGACGGCCGCGTCCATCCCGGTCATGGCGGGATCGCAGATACGCTCGAGGACCCGGCGGGGCACCTGGACGCGACCGACGAGCGCCCGCATCGTGCGCGGCTGACACCCGCGCCGGCGATCGCATCGCCGGGCAAGATCGTTTGCGTGGGCCTGAACTATCGGGCGCACGCGGCGGAGGGCGGCCGAGAGGCCCCGCCCCGTCCCCTGCTCTTCGCCAAGTTCGCCAACACCGTGGTCGCCGACGGCCGGCCGATCGTCCGCCCGGAGGGAACCCTGGCGCTGGATCTCGAGGTCGAGCTTGGCGTCGTCATCGGCCGGCGGGCCCGGCGGGTCACGGCGGACGTGGCGATGGACCATGTCGCGGGCTACGTCGTCGTCAATGACGTCAGCGCGCGCGACTGGCAGGGCACGCCGGCGGCGCTGCGACCCGGCGACAAGGGCGACGGCCAGTGGCTGCGAGCCAAGGGCAGCGACACGTTCCTGCCGATGGGCTCGGACTTCGTGACCCGCGACGAGCTGGACCCGGCCGCCGGTCTCCGGCTCCGCAGCTGGCGGATCACGCCGGACGGCACGGAGCACCTGATGCAGGACGGCGACACGAGCGACCTCATCTGGGACGTCCCATCGCTGATCGCGTTCATCAGCAACGCCATCACGCTGGAGCCGGGCGACATCATCGCGACCGGCACGCCGTCGGGCGTCGGGGTCTTCCGCGATCCGCCCGTCTTCCTGCAGCCGGGTGACCGCGTCCGGTGCGAGATCCAGGGCATCGGCTCCGTGGAGAACCCGGTCATCGACTGGACGGACGCGCCCACCGACTGACCACGTCGGGTCGAGTCGCCAACCTGAGTACCCGGGCGGCGGCCTGGACAGGCGCAACGGGCCTAGACTCTTCCCATGAAGGCGCTCGTCAAGACCGGCCCAGGCCCCGGCCTGGAGCTGATGGACGTCCCGGAGCCCGCGATGTCCATCAACGACGTCCGCATCCGGGTCCGCCGGACGGGGATCTGCGGCACGGACCTCCACATCGCCAGCTGGGACCCATGGGCGCAGCGGACCATCACGCCACCGCTCATCGTAGGCCACGAGTTCGTCGGGGAGGTGCTGGAGGTCGGCAGCAACGTCCGCGACATCGGTCCCGGCGACATCGTCAGCGGCGAGGGCCACGTCGTGTGCGGTCGGTGCCGGCATTGCCGGGCGGGTCGCTGGAACCTGTGCGCCAACACCGTGGGCCTGGGTGTCCAGCGCGACGGCGCCTTCGCCGAGCAGGTCGTCCTCCCGGTCACGAACGTCTGGCACCACTGGCCGGGTATCGACGAGGAGGTGGCCGCCATCTTCGACCCGTTCGGGAACGCGGTCCACACGGCCCTCGCCTTCCCGGTCCTGGGTGAGGACGTGCTCGTCGTGGGTGCTGGCCCCATCGGCCTCATGGCCGCCGCCGTCGCCCGCCACGCGGGTGCCCGGTTCGTCGTGGTCAGCGAGCCCAACGCGTTCCGCCGCGACCTGGCCGCGCGGATGGGCGCCACGCTCGCCATCGATCCCCGCGAACGATCACTGAAGGACGTGCAGGACGAGCTCGGCATGGTGGAGGGCTTTGACGTCGTCTTCGAGATGTCCGGCAACCCGGCCGCGCTCCGGGATGCCCTGGAGCACATGGCCCACGGCGCCGGGATGGCCATCCTGGGGATCCCCACCGAGGACATCGCCATCGACGTCAGCCGGATCGTCTTCAACCAGCTCAGCCTGCGCGGCATCTACGGCCGGGAGATGTACGAGACCTGGTACAAGATGTCCGTGATGCTCCAGTCCGGCCTGGACATCAGCCCCGCCATCACGCACCGCTTCGCGTACACGGAGCACGCCGCCGCCTTCGCCGCCGCCCGTTCCGGCGATTCCGGCAAAGTGATCATGGACTGGACGGCCTGATCCATGGCACGATCGGCGCCCTCATGAGCACGACCCCCCGCACAGACCCCCTCGCCTTCCTGGAGGACGAGGTCGCCGCCCTGCGCGAGCGTCACCTCTACCGCGCGCTGCGGGTCATGAGCAGCGCGCAGGGACCGATCGTGTCCGTGGATGGCAAGCGCCTCATCAGCCTGTCGTCCAACGACTACCTCGGCCTGACACACCACCCGCGGCTGCGCGAGGCGGCGCTGGCCGCGGTCCGCGACTTCGGCGTGGGATCCGGGGCGGTCAGGACCATCGCCGGCACGATGACCATGCACGAGGCCCTGGAGGCGGAGCTTGCGGCGTTCAAGGACACCCCCGCCGTCCTCACCTTCCAGAGCGGCTTCACCGCGAACACCGGCGTCATCCCGACGATCACCGGCGAGACGGACCTGATCGTCAGTGACAGCCTCAACCACGCCAGCATCATCGACGGGATGCGCCTGTCCAAGGCGCCTCGGAAGGTCTATCCGCACGCCGACGTGGCCGCACTCCGGGCGATCCTTGATGAGGCCGTCGCCACCGGTCGCGACGGCCACGGCGAGCCGTATCGCCTGATCCTCGTCGTGACGGACGGCGTCTTCTCCATGGACGGCGACATCGCACCACTGCCCGGCATCGTGGAGGCGGCCGAGACGGCTGGCGCCGCCGTCTTCGTGGACGACGCGCACGCCAGTGGCGTCCTCGGCCGCCATGGACGCGGCTCCGTGGATCACTTCGGCCTCCACGGCCGAGTCGCTATCCAGGTCGGTACGCTGAGCAAGGCGGTCGGCGCCCTGGGCGGCTACGTGGCCGGCAGCACGGCGCTGCGCGAGATCCTGACCCAGCGCGCGCGGCCGTTCCTGTTCTCCACCTCGCATCCGCCGGCGGTCGTGGAGGCCTGCCGCGAGGCGCTGCGGGTCATGCAGGAGGAGCCTGAGCTCCACGAGCGACTGTGGGCCAACACCCGCCGGTTCAAGGCGGAACTCGCCCGGCTGGGCTTCGACACCGGCCGCTCGGAAACACCCATCACCCCGGTCATGATGGGTGACCCGGAGACCGCGATGCGCTTCAGCGACCGCCTCATGGGGGAGGGCGTCTTCGCCCAGCCGGTCGTCTTCCCGACCGTCCCCATGGACCTCGCCCGCATCCGCACCATCGTGACCGCCGCCCATGCCGACGAGCAGCTGGATCGAGCCCTGGCGGCATTCGACACGGTCGGTCGGGAGCTTCGGGTGATCTCGGGGTGAGCCGCAGGCCGGGGGGCGGACGACGATGCTGATCGACCGGCAGGCGCGCGACCTTCCGCTTGATGCGCACCTGCACACGGACCTGTCGCCGGACAGCGACGTGCCCATAGACGAGTACGCGCGCCAGGCCGTGGAGCGCGGCATCGCCGAGCTCGCGATCACGGACCACGTGGACTTCGAGCCGAGCGCGCCGGCCTACGACTTCGCGACGTTCGCGCAGCGCGAGCGCACGGCCCGTGAGGCAGCCGAACGCTGGGCGGAGCACGGCGTCGCGATCCGCTTCGGCGTGGAGATCACCTGGGACTCGCGCTGGGCGGACGACATCCGTGCCCACCTGGCTCGCCACGCCTACGACTTCGTCATCGGCTCCGTGCACGTCTACCGCGATTCCCCGTACGCGGCGAGGAACGTGGCCGGATGGGTCGCCGGTCGCTCGCTGGCGGGCATCGTCGCCCCGTACTTCCACGAAGTGGCCGCCGGCGCACGGACCGGCCTGTTCGACACGATGGGCCACATCGACTTCATCAAGCGCTACCTGGCGCCACACGTCATGGCCGCGGACCTCGCGACCGCGCCGGAGCTGTACGACCCGATCCTCCTGGCGCTGGTGGACAGCGGCACCGCGCTGGAGATCAATACCAGCGGCCTGCGCCAGGCGGCGAACGAGACGTACCCGTCGCCGGCCATCGTCGCGCGCTACCGCGAACTGGGTGGTCGCGCCGTGACGGTCGGATCAGACGCGCACCAGGCTGACGCGTTCGCGTGGGCGCTGCAGGACGGGTACGGAGCCGCGCGCGACGCGGGCTTCGACCAACTCGCATTCCGCCGCGGGGAGGGCCGCGTGGAGGTCCCCGTCCCGGTCCCGGCGACGCCCGCACCTAACGGCGCGCGGGCAGGTTCGTTGTGACCCTCGACGACGCCGCGCTGGAGCGGCTGGTGGCCGAGGCTCGCGCGGGGGACGCGTGGGCGTTCGGACGGTTGTTCGACCACTACCACCTGCCGATCCATCGCTACGTCGCCAGCCGCGTCCATCGCCCGGCGGACGCGGAGGACCTGACGCAGCTCGTCTTCGTCAAGGCCCTGGAAGCCCTGCCACGCTACGAGTCGCGGGGCATCCCGTTCGGGGGCTGGCTCTTCCGGCTGGCCAGGAACACCGTCATCGATCATGTCCGGACCCGCCACGAGCACGCGGACCTGGACGCCGTGGCCGGCCATGCCGGTCGGGAAGCCGGACCTGAAGAGGTCACGGTCACCCGGCAGGATCTGGACGCCATGGGCGCCGCCCTGGCGACGCTGACCGATGAGCAACGTGACGCCATCTCGCTCCGCTTCTTCGCCGGCCTGTCCGCCCGCGAAGCGGCCGTCGTGATGGGCAAGCAGGAGGGGACGGTCCGCGGGCTCACGTTCCGGGCGATCGCCGCATTGCGGCGCCAGCTGGACACGGACACCGACCGCCGACGGCGGGCCCGCTGATGCACGACGAGATGATGGACCTGCTGGCCGACGACGAGATGCTGCGCGACCGCCTTGAGGCGTTCGCGGCGACTCGCCTGTCGCCGAGCCTTTCGGCCACCAGCCGCATGCGTGCTCGCGTGCTGGCGGTGGCGCACCGTCAGGCGGCCACCGTCAGCGTCAGCGGGGCCCTCACGCTCGTCCGGGTGCCCGGCGCGTTGCCGGTCAGGGGCGGCGCGGCGCGGCGCCGTACGGCGGCCTTGATCCTGGCGGCATCGCTGGCGCTCGGGACATTCACGGGGACCGCGTTCGCCGCGCGGCCCGGCGGGCCACTGTACGACGCCCGACTCTGGGCAGAGACCCTGACCCTCCCAAGCGAGTCGTCCTCGCGGGCGGTCGCGGAGCTGCAGCGGCTGCGTGAGCGCCTGCGCGAAGCGACGGCGGCCAGCGTTGCCGGCGAGCAGGTCGCGGCGACCGCAGCCCTGATCGCGTACGAACGTATCCTCGCCGAAGCGACAGGCGCCGCGGCGGCGACCGGGGACGACGTCGCGGCGGCGGCGCTCCACGCTGGCGTCGGGCGGAACGTGGAGGTCCTGCAGGGGCTGATCGCCACGCTGCCGGACCAGGCCGGCACAGCCATCTCCCGCTCCATCGAGCGAGCGATCCAGCGCAGCAACGACGCCGTCCGTTCCATGTCTGGATCCGGCCCGGCGAGTGGCGGACGTGGCGGAGGTGGCGAGCCGACGACCGAGCCGACGACCGAGCCGACGAGATCGCCCAAACCTGTGAAGACCGCGAAGCCGGAGGCGACGCCGAAGCCGGAGGCGACGCCGAAGCCGACGAAGGCGCCTGCCTCGCCCGCGAGTGGCAGCAAGGCCACGCCGCCCCCGGATGCGACCGCGCGCCCCACCCCGAAGGGCTCCCCCGGTCCATAGCAAGCCACCGCGCGAGCCGGTACCCTGCGGCGGATGGCGACGAACGGCACCCACATGGAGCTGCAGGTGCTGGGCGCCGGGCCGGCCTACACGGACCGCCCGGGCGCCAGTGGCGCCGCATACCTGCTCACCACGCACGAGGCCGCGCTGGTCCTTGACCTTGGCCAGGGGTCCTTCCCGCGCCTCGCCGGGGCCATGGAGCCGAGCCGCCTGACGGCGGTCGTGGTCAGCCACCTGCACCCGGATCACTTCATCGACCTCGTGGCCCTGCGTCACTATCTGCGCTGGGAGTTCGACCCGCCGCGCCGTGTCCGCGTCATCGGGCCGGACGGGCTCGTGGACCGGCTGGACGCGCTCCATGCCGAGCCCGGCTTCGCCGCGGCGACCCTGGACGTGGAGCCGCTGATCCCCGGCACGTACGACGTTGGTGACCTTGCCCTGGAGGCGGGGCACGTCACGCACACGGACGACAGCTACGGTTTCCGCGTGAGCTGCGGGGCGGACGGGCCCGGGCTCGTCTACTCCGGGGACTGCGGGCGGGCGGAGGACCTTGACGGCCTGGTGCGGCCCGGCGACGCGCTCCTGTGCGAGGTGTCATTCGGGGCCGGGCCCGTCCCGCCGGGGGCCCAGCACCTGGACGGCCGGGCCGTCGGTGACCTGGCCCGGCGAACCGGTGCCGGGCGAGTGCTGCTGACCCACCTGCAGATGGGCCACGATGAAGGCGAGACCATCAACGCGGTACGTGACCGCTTCGACGGGCCGGTGGCGCTGGTGTCCCCCGGCGACCGTTTCATCATCGGCGCCTGAGGCGACCGCCGCCCCGGCACGTTTGCGGGTCTCGGGGACCCCTGGGGAGCGGAGGTGGAACAGCCGACCACCCGTTACGGGCGGCCGGCCGTCATTCGCCTCCTAGCGGCGGCGCGATCGCTCGCGGACGGAACTCGGCACCGGGGTGACGAACCCGACCGTGAGGACGACGGCCGCGAGAGCCAGCAGGATGAGCATCAGGCTGAAGCCCGGGTTGCTCTCGCCCTGTGAAGGAACGATCGTGTCCGTGGGCGGCAGCGTGACCTTGGGGGTAGCGGTCGCCGCCAGCGGGATCGTCGGCACGAAGATCGGCGAGTCATCCTCGTCACGTGGCGTCTGATCCGAGTCGATGGCGGCGACATTGACGAGCGGCTGGGCGAATTCGGCAGCACCAGCGTCCACCGTGACCTCGTACGAGAGCGTGCCGCTCGCGTCCAGGTCCGGTGCCGTCCAGGTCAGCGTGCGGGTCCCCGCCGTGTAGCCCTGGAAGGTGAACTGCGTGTCGCTGGTGGCCGTCCCGTCGACGTACGTGACGCCGGCCGGGAGCACGTCCGTGATGACCGCGTTCGTGACGGGATCACCGGAGAACGTGTAGCTGAGGGTGTAGGTGACGGTGGACCCCTCATCGGCCGTCGGAAGACCGACGATGGAGCCATCCGGCAACTCCAGATCCTCGAGCGGAGCGTCGTTGGTCTTGGCCAGCACCAGGCCGTACTCGGGCACCGGCGTCGGCAGGTTCACGAACTTGCAGGTCTGCTGCGACCCGAGCGTCACCGGCTTGGTGCAGGACGCAGTGTCCGGTAGCTCATACCCACCGGGGGCACTCATCTCGGTGAACGTGCACTGCAGTCCCACCGGACCCTGGACACTCACGGCGCCGTCGGCACCGGTCGTCACGTCTTCATCGATGGTGGCGCCGGACACCGAGGTGAACTGGTGCTCACCCGGATTGATGATCGTGACCGGCAGGGATGCGGTCGTCGTCGGGACCGTGCACGAGACGCTGAAGTCGGCGCCCGCCAGCGGCTCGTCATTGCCATCCACCTTCAGGACGCGCAGCGCTCCACCAACGATGAAGCAGGCCGGACCGGCCTTGCGGTTGCTCGCCTGCGAGGTGGAAGGAGCCGCCGTCGTCTTCGCGTAATTGCAGTACTCCGCGCCGATCGGCGCGTCATCCGGGATGGTCAGGGTGAACGTGAGCAGGAAGTTCTCGGTATTGGGCACGAACGAGACCGAGTACATCAGGACCGGCTCATCGTTGATGAACACGCAGTCCGTGATGACGAAGGTCGTCCGACCGGCCACATCCTCCGAATCGACCGGGTAGCTGATCAGGAACGTCGCCGTGCCCCCGGGATCGAGGTCACCGCCGACCAACTGCTTGTCGGTGTTCTCGCTGCCCGGCGTCGTGCGGACGCCCATGCAGCCGTTCACGCCGGATTCAAGCGTGACGACCGGCTCGCTGGCCGCGGCGATCACCGCGGATGGGCCGATGGCGCCGACCACGAACATCGAGGCGGCGGCAAGCCAGCTGAACTTTCGCAGGATCCCTGCCTTGCGGGCCTTCGACGTCTTCATGACGTGGTCCCCGAGTCCCTACCCATCGATCTGGTCCCTTCCTGGTCCCCTTGGACCCGCTGGTGACGCCCATCGGCGCCGGGCGTGTCCGCGCGCGGCGGTTCGTCGCAGGCCTGTGATGGATGGCCCGCTTGGCCATCCGGCTCCCCGGACCTGTGCCCTCATCATGCACGGGCCGCACGGACCGCACCAGGCCGAATGTGGTCCGACACATGAGCGACCCCGGGGGGGGGGCCCCCCCCCGGGTCTGATCCGATTCGGGATGAGCGACGGTCAGTCGCGCTTGCGGGCCTGCGCCGGGGTCAGGACCAGGAGCATCAGGCTGCCGGCCCCCAGGAGGAGGAAGGCGAGCGAGATCATGCCGCTGTTGACCGGGGAGGTCGGCTCGATCGTGGAGGTCTCAGGCAGGGTCTTGGTGCTGGTCGTGCCGGAGACGTTGCCGGTGGCCAGCGTCGTCGTGTTGACGGTCGTCGTGCCGGAGACGTCCCCGGTGCCCGTCGTCGTGTTGACGGTCGTGGTCCCGGTGGTCGTGGTCCCGGTGGTCGTGGTCCCGGTGGTCGTGGTCCCGGTGGTCGTGGACGTGGTGGTCACGGCCTTGCACACGTAGATGTGGCTCAGGTTGAGTTCGCCGTCACTCTCCACGTTCGAGCTGAACGACAGGAGCGTGTCCGGGTCACCGGTGATGATCTCCCAGTGGAGAACGCCGCCGGGTGTGATCTTGTACGAGTCCACCACCGTCGGTGCTCCACCGTTGTACGTGGTGAACGTCGCGGTCAATTTGCCGGTACTGACGCCCTCCGTCTGGTTCTGGATGAAGTGCCAGAGGACGTTGCCCGCGGTCACGCCGTCGCAGCTCAACTGGCCGGTGCTGGAGGCGATCGGCAGCGTCTGGTGGCTGGGGTTCGCCAAGACGGCCCCCATCGTCGCCGGCATGAGCAGGGCGGCGCCCGTGAAGAAGGCGGCGCTCAGCCATGCCAGGCGGCGTCGCTTCGTGTTTCCCTTGATCATTCGATTCACGTCTCCTTCGTGGCCCCGCTATGCCGGGCGATGTTGATGTACCGCCGGGATCTGTGGCGGAGTACTTATGGCTCCAGCAGTATCTGCACGGGTACCCCCCTGCGTCCAGTACCATCCGGCCCGATTCGGGGCGCGAACCCACCACAACTACATATCACCCAACAGGGGCGACGGCGAAAGAGGTGACGGGACGCACCGCGGGTCCTGCCATCACCCGAAATGGGTACTGGGAGCGCCGGCATCGCTGGGTCGCACCCGTCGCCCGCGAGTCCGTATGCTTCCCGTCGATGGAGCCCGCTGCAGACACCCTGGAACCGCCCAGCGTCGCTGTGCGCCAGCGCGCCGGTGGCGCCCTGATCGCCGTCCGGTCCTTCCTGTCGGATCCGGGAAATCTGCTCGCCCTTGTCCTGCTGTTCGCGCTGGTCACACGAGCCGTGTGGCTGTGGCTGCCACAGGGCAGCCTGATCTTCGACGAGGCGTATTACGTCAACTCGAGCCGGGTCCTGCTGAGCATGGACCTCCCCGAGGGCGCGCACTACGCGGATGCCGAGTCCGGCCTGGACCCGAATGCCGAGCACCCACCCCTGGGCAAGGTCGTCATCGCCGCGTCCATCCTGGTCTTCGGCGACGGTGGGGTGGGCTGGCGGCTGCCCAGCCTCATCGCCGGGATGGTCGCGCTGCTGGCGCTCTATGGCATCGTCCGCGCGGCGGGCGGATCTGCGCGGCTGGGGGTCCTCATCGTGGCCCTCCTCGCGCTGGACAACCTGACTCTCGTCCATTCGCGGATCGGGACGCTGGACATGCTCGCGCTCGCGCCGATCCTCGTCGGCGCCTGGCTGGCCCTCCGAGGCAACGCCATCCTGGCCGGCGTCGCCCTCGCGATCGGGACGTTGGTCAAGCTGACGAGTGGCTTCGGCCTCATCGCCGTGCTGGCCATCTACCTGATCGACCTGCTGGCGCAACGGCGCCGCGACGGCCACCTCGACTTCGCGGACGTGCGGCCGATGCTCCTCACGCTGTCCGCGTTCATCGCCGTGGCGGTCGCGGGTCTGTGGACGCTGGACCTCGCATTCACGCCGCACGCCGATCCATGGGCGCACCTGCTGTACATGGCGACCTATGGCGCGAAGTTGACGGCTCCGGACGGCCCGACCGGCATCGCCAGCCAGCCCTGGCAGTGGCTGGTCAACGAGGTCCAGATCAACTACCTGCGGGTCGCGGTCAACGTGACCTCGGATGGGAACGTGATCTCCAGCCGGCCGTCCGTCGACTTCCGTGGCGCGCTCAACCCGTTCCTCATCGCACCGGCGGTCCTCGCCTTCGGATTCGCCCTGTCGTACGCCATGAGGACCGGCAACCGCCTGGCGACCTGGAGCCTGGTGTGGGCCGCGGCGAACTACCTGCCGTTCGTGGCCTTGGTCCTGGTCAACCAACGGATCATGTACCTGTACTACTTCCTGCCGGTCGTGCCGGCGCTGGCGGTGGCCGTCGCCCTGCTGTTGCGTCGCTCCGGATTGCCTCGCCTGGTCTCGATCGCCGCCATCGGCGCGATGGTCATCGGCTTCCTCGCGTACTTCCCGTTCCGACAGCTGCCCTGATGACCAGCGAGCGCGTGCTCGGCCGCCTGTCAAGCCGCCT
>JBBEBL010000117.1:5193-6382 GCA_040882345.1 Chloroflexota bacterium | reverse complement strand
GCCGCCTGTCAAGCCGCCTCTCCAGTCGCCTCCCGGACGGAGCCGCCAACGCGATCTGGCTGTGGCTCGTCCTGCGCGTGGGCCTCGGGATCCTGGGCATCCTGATGGTGGTCAGCCGGGAAGTCCCGACCCCCTGCCAGACGGACATCGCGACCAACGGCTGGCTCACCTTCCCGCCCTTGGCGGACGGCCCGCTGACCGGGCCGCTGGTGGGCGTCTGGCAGCACTGGGACGCGTGCTGGTACTCCAAGATCGCGGCCTTCGGCTACGAGCCGGGCGAGTCGTCCACGGCGTTCTTCCCCCTCTTCCCGCTGCTCATGCGCGCCGGCGCGGTGCTCGTGGGCGGCGTCGCGACCGCCGGGATCATCGTCAGCGCGATCGCCTTCGTCATCGCGCTGACCGGCCTGTGGCAGCTGATCGCCCGGGACGTGGATGAAGCGACGGCCACCCGGACCCAGCTGTACGTGGCGATCTTTCCGGTCGGGTTCTTCTTCTTCGCCCCGTTCACCGAGTCACTCTTCCTGGCCTGCGCAGTGTGGGCGTTCCTGGGGGCGCGACGCGGTGACTGGGAGCTTGCCGCGGTCGCCGGGTTCCTCGCGGCGTTGACCCGGCCGCAGGGCATCCTCCTCGCGCTGCCCATCGCCTGGGAGGTGGTGCGTTGGTGGCTGGCGCGCCGTCGCGACCCGGATCACGGCCCATGGCGCCTGCGCGAGGTGATGCCGCTGGGCGCCGCCGCCGCCCCCATCCTCGGCACCCTCGCCTACTTCGTGTACACCGCGGTCGTCGCCGGGCGCTCGTTCATCGACGCCCAGAGCACCTGGAGCGGCGGCAACCTGCGCTGGCCGTGGGAGTCCATCGCCGCCGCCTGGGATCGCGTCCAGGAAACGGGGGACGTCGTGACGCTGCTGAACCTCGCGGGCCTGCTGCTGTTCGGCGGCCTGATCCTTGCCGGCCTGCGCCGACTCCCGCTGAGCTACTCGCTGTACGTCGTGCCGCAACTGGTGCTCCTCGCCATCCGCGCCCCGACCTGGCCGCTGATGTCCGGCGCCCGGTACCTGCTGGTCCTGTTCCCGTGCTTCGTCATCCTCGCGCTGGCGGGCCGCAACCCGCGGTTTCACACGGCGTGGGTCGTGATCTCGCTCCTGCTGCTTGGCTTCTTCGCGACGAAGTTCCTGGGCGGCAGCTTCGT
>JBBEBL010000117.1:2329-5093 GCA_040882345.1 Chloroflexota bacterium | reverse complement strand
CCACGTTGACCACCACCCCTGCGCGCCCCATCGCACCGCCCATCCGCAGCCTTGTCCGCGACGCCGTCGCGCGAGCATGGGCCGCCGCAGAGGAGAGTGGGGCGCTCCCCGCGCTGGATGCGGACGCCTCCCGGCCCACCGTGGAGGTGGAGCGCCCGGCCAACGCCGACCACGGCGACCTGTCCACGAACCTCGCGCTGAAGCTCGCCCGACCTTATCGACGCGCCCCCATGGAGCTGGCCACCCTGCTGGCGGCCAAACTGGTCCGCGACGCCGGGGCGGCCGACTCCCCGTCCCCGGTGGAAGCCGCGGAGGTGGCCCACCCCGGGTTCATCAACATCCGCCTGCGCCCGGACGCGCTGGCCGCGGCGGTTGACGGCATCAACGACGCGCCGGAGGCGTGGGGGCAGGTGGCGCCGATCCGCGCCCGGGCCGTCAACGTGGAGTTCGTGTCCGCGAATCCCACCGGCCCGCTCACGATCGGCAACGCGCGCGGGGCGTTCATCGGAGACCTGTTGAGCCGCGTCCTGGAGGCCGGCGGCCAGCAGGTCACGCGCGAGTACTACTTCAACGATTCCGGCACGCAGGTGAGTCACCTGGGCTCGTCCGTGCTCGCCGTCCGGCGCGGTGACCCCGTCCCGGAGGAGGGCTACAAGGGCCACTACGTCCAGGCCCTCGCCGACACGCTGCCGGCGGACGTGCTGGCGGCGGCGGATGCCCCCGGTGCGGACGCCGCGGATACGGTCGGCCGCTGGGCCGGCGCCCGCATCCGCGAGGGGATCGAGGCGAGCCTCGCCCACCTCGGCGTTCGGTTCGACGTGTGGACGAGCGAGGCGCGCCTGCACGACGAGGGCTGGGTGGAGCGGGCGGTGCAGCGGTTGCGCGAGCGCGGCCACGTCTACGAGCAGGACGGCGCCCTGTGGTTCCGGTCCACGACCTTCGGCGACGACAAGGACCGGGTCATCCTCCGTGCCGACGGCCGGCCCACGTACTTCGCCGCGGACATCGGATACGTGACGGAGAAGTTCAGCCGCGGCTTCGACCACCTCATCTACATCTGGGGCGCCGACCACCACGGGACGGTGGCCCGCGTCCGCAACGCCGCGGAGGCGATGGGCCACGACCGCGATGCGGTCCAGATGCTCCTCTACTCGTGGGTGCGATTCGTGCGCGACGGGGTGGAGGTGTCCATGTCCAAGCGCGCCGGCGAGTTCATCACCCTGGACGAGTTGCTCCACGAGGTCGGCGTGGACGCGGCGCGCTGGTTCTTCGCCTCACGTGCCCACACGAGCTCCATCGACTTCGACATCGAACTCGCCAAGAAGCAGTCGAACGAGAATCCGGTCTACTACGTCCAGTACGCGCACGCGCGGATCGCGAGCATCCTGCGCAAGGCCGCGGAGGCGGGGTTGGCGCCCGCGTCAACGGTGACCGGCACCCTCGCCGACGGCCCGGAGGCCGCGCTGGCCCGCGCCATCGTGCGCCTGCCGGAGGTCGTGGAGGACGCCGTCGCCGCCGAGGAGACCCAGGGGGTGACGGCCTACGCCACGGAGGTCGCGACGGCGTTCCACGCGTTCTATCGCGACGCGCGCGTCGTGGACCCGGACGAGCCGGAGCGATCGGCCGCGCGCCTCGCCCTGGCGCAGGCCACGCAGGTCACGCTCGCGCGCACGCTCGGCCTGCTCGGGATCTCCGCGCCGGAGTCGATGTAAGGCGGTCACACGCCCGTCGCACCCTCAGACGCCGGTCGCGCCGAAGACCTTGTCCAGGCCCAGCAGGGCCGCGTCGTCCGAGCCGACCATGATCGTGACACCGACGCCTCCCGGTGCCGCGACCCGGGCGGGGGTCGTCAGGCCGCCGATGGCGACCTGCGCGGCCTGGGCGAACTCCACCGCCTCAGCCTCGTCATCCCAGGTCGTCCTGATCACCACCGCCCAGGCACCATCCGGACCATCCAGGACGGCCAGGCGGTCGCCGCCCCAGCCGGCGGCCGCGGCATTCGCCTCGATGGGCGCGACCCCGCTGTCCCGAAGCCAGACCCCGGTCATGAACTCGCCGAGCGTGTCCTGGAACGCGACGGACCAACCGCTGCCCATCCGCGACGCCAGATCGTCCGGGAGGGCCACGGGGACCGGGGCCTCGTTGGCCTGGTACTTCTCCGGGTGGATGACCTGCTCGGTGGAGGTGGGCAGTCGGCCGAAGACGGCGTCCACCGCCTCCCAGCCACCGGTCGCCTGGATCGGCTGCACCAGCGCGAGTCCGGCGTTGTACGGGAAGAGGAGCGGCTCCGTCAGGACCGCCGGGGTCCTGGCGAGGATGGCCTGCGACTCGGGGTCGCTCCCCGCGGCGACCACCTCCTGCAGCTCGGCCGGGGTCAGGTTCGGCAGGGCCCACAGGGTCATGAGCAGCGTGGCATCGCCCTCGTAGACGGCGGCCCGCGCGAGCGCCTGGTCGGACTGGTCTCGGAGGGCCTCGGGATCCCTGAAGACGTCGAAGTTGGCATCCTGGAGCGCGTGGACGTACTCGTGCGCGAACGTGATCTTGTCGGCGCCGTTGACGGCCCCGGTGCGGGACACGACGAACAGCTTCTTGGCGTCCGGCCGGTAGAACCCGGCCACCTGGCTGCCGATGAGATCCAGGAACAGCGACCGCAGCGAGGCGTCCTCCTCGAGCAGACCCAGCGCCTTGTACAGGCGCTCGTTGGCCGCCACGTAGTCGGCGGGGTTGTCCTTGTCGAAGTCCGCCGTGGCCAGCTCCTTGAGGG
>JBBEBL010000117.1:0-2229 GCA_040882345.1 Chloroflexota bacterium | reverse complement strand
GCTCGGGGCAGGGCTCGCCGTGGGCGGCGCACTGGACGGCGGGGTCGTCTGGCCGCACGCGGCGACGACGAGCAGGGTGGATAGCAGGAGCGCGGCTGGCCGCGCGTGGGTGGTTCGGATCATGCGCGGGATTGTCGCATGGGCTCGATGGCGACCCGACGGGGTGGTCGATGTCGCTTTCTTTATCGTTTGCCGCCTCGGCCGTGAACGTCTCGGTCGTACCGTGCTCCTTGGACGAACCCACAAGGTTCCATCCTCCCTCCCTCCGACCGGGGGCGCCGATTGGGCAGGCGCCTCCGGTCATTCCATGTCCGGGGTCTGGTCACCGGGTGCGCGGTCACCGACGGGCGCGGTCACCGACGGGCGCGGTCATAGACGGACGCGGTCACCGGGTGACTGAACGGACGGCGGCTGCCACCGGGTGACTGAACGGACGGCGGCTGCCACCGGGTGACTGAACGGACGACGGAACCGCCGATCGAGGTGGCCCCGGGGGCGTTCATCCCTCGTCCCTGCCACCGGGTGGTCGAAGGGACGGATCAGCGCGCTCCAGGCTCGCTGGGCCGGCCGTTCCTCCCCCGGTTCGGTCACCGGGTGACCGAGCACCCCGGGCCACAAGCGGCGATGCAGGCCGACGTGTCAGAATCGCGCCCATGGAAGTCACCTGGTACGGCCGGACCTGCGTCCGTCTTCGCGGCAAGGACGCCGTCGTCGTGGCGGATCCCTACCAGTCGGTCGTGGGACCGACGGGTCGGGGGATCACCGCCGACATCGTCACCTTCAGTCATCCCGACGACCGCCCCCTGCCCAAGGCCAAGGGCAAGAAGAGTCGGGACGGCACGACGACCCTCCCATCCAGCCTGGACGAGGCGTTCGTCCTGGACGGACCCGGCGAGTACGAGGTCAAGGACGTCCTCATCACCGGCGTCCGCACCTACCGCGACGATGCCCGCGGCGCAGAGGCCGGCAAGGGCGTCGCATTCGTCGTGGAGGTCGATGGCGTCCACACCATCCACCTCGGCGACATCGGGCACCTCCTGACGGAGGAGAAGCTCGGCGACATCGGGACCGTGGACATCGCGTGTGTGCCGCTGGGTGGGGAGCTGACCCCGACGAAAGCCGCGGCCCTGGTCGCCCAGCTGGATCCTCGGATCGTCGTGCCCATGCCGCTGTGCGACGACGACGCCGACTGCGCGGAGGTGCTCGCCAAGTTCTTCCACGAGATGGGCGCGGAGCCGACCACCCAGCCCAAGCTGTCCGTCACCGCGACGAGCCTCCCGACGGAAACGACGACGGTGCTGCTGGAGTCACGCGGCAAGCAGGCCTGACGCCGCTGCATCGTCGGCGGCAGGGCCTCGTGGCCCCGGCCGCTGGGCCTCAGCGGTCCGAGCGGTCGTGGACGATCCGGCCGCGCTTGATGACCGTCCGCACCAGATCCGCCCCCGGCCAGTACGGGATCTGGGCGGAGCTCTGGGTGCGCCAGATGACGATGTCCGCCGCCTTGCCCGGCTCCAGGGACCCGATCTCGTCTTCCAGTTGGAGGGCCCGGGCCGCGTTGATCGTGACCGCCGCGAGGACCTCGTCCGGTGACATCCCGAGGTTGACGCAGGCGAAGGACATCGCGAGTGGCAGGCTGGCCGTGGGCGACGTGCCCGGGTTGAAGTCCGTGCCGATGGCCACCGGGACGCCCGCGTTGATGAACGCCCGGGCCGGCGCGTGGTGGTCCTTCATCAGGAACCAGGTGGTCACCGGCAGCAGGGTGGCGATGACGGGGTTGCCGGCCTCCGCCGCGGCGGCCATGGCGGCGATTCCCGCCGCGGACGGTGTGGCCAGGTGGTCGGCCGACGCCGCACCGATCTCCGCGGCGAGTTCCGCCCCACCGGACGGTGCCAGCTCGTCCGCATGGAGCCGCGGCACGAGGCCGAGCGCCGCGGCCGCCTCCAGCACCCGGCGCGACTGATCCGCGGTGAAGACGCCCTCCTCGCAGAAGACGTCGGCGAAGCGCGCGCGTCCGTGGGCCGCGATACCCGGCAGTTGCTCCTCCACGACGGACCGCACGTACGCCTCCGTCCCATCCGGGCGGGCGCGGAACTCGGGCGGGACCGCGTGCGCCCCGAGCCACGTCGGGACCACGTCCATGGGGCCCTCAGTGCCCAGGCGGTGGGCCACCTCCACCAGCCGGACCTCCGTCTCGAGGTCCAGCCCGTAGCCGGACTTGGCCTCTATCGT
>JBBEBL010000116.1:0-4407 GCA_040882345.1 Chloroflexota bacterium | reverse complement strand
CCGTCCGGGGGTGGGGTAGCCCATAGGGCAACGCGGCTGAACGCTGACCGCGCCCCGCGACTGTGTGCACGCGGCCGAGTTTCGCGAATTATCCCGGGTTCTGATCGGGGATCCGCCCAGATTCGCCCGTGTGCGCCCACGTTGGCCCACGTGCCGCGATGAGGCCGTCCATGGCCACTGGTGCCATCGCCTGAGCAGCCCCGGGCTGCGGCCGAGGTCCGGAGGCGCATGGGTCACGAGTCCACTCCCGGTCGGGACCATTGGCCCACTTCGCCCGCGGACGAGCTGTCGATAGGCTGAACGTCTTCGAGGTATCCGCAAGGAAACCGAATGACGACTCAGGCACAGCCGCGCGTTCAGCGCATCGATCTGGCAGGGGAGACGCCGAGCCTGCCCTGGATCCGGCTGGCCAGCGTCGCGGCGATCGGCGTCAGCGGCCTTCTCGCGCTCGTGCTGGTGCGACTGACCGGCGGTTCGCCGAACCCGCTCAACCACCTGGGCTACCTGCCCATCGTCCTCGCGGCGTTTCTCTTCGGCTGGCGAGGCGGCCTGGTGGCCGCCGCGTACGTCGCCGTCCTGCTCGGACCGCTCCCGACCCTCGCCGGCCTCGGCGGGGGCCTCGAGCGAATTGACGCCTGGGCGATCCGCGCCGCCTCCTTCGCGATCGTGGGTGGCCTGACAGGCTACCTCTTCGACCACGCCCGGCTCGCCATGCTCGGCTGGAGATCGGCCGCGGTCGAGATCGCGCAACGTCAGCGCGACGGCATGGTCGCTCTGGCGCGTGGTGCCGAGGCCAAGGACACGGACACCGGCGACCACGTGGTGCGCGTCCAGCTGCTGGCCGAGGAGCTTGCCCGCGCCACGGGCCTGGACGCCGAGCGAGCCGCGGACATCGGCTGGTCAGCCATGCTCCACGATGTCGGCAAGCTGCACGTGCCCGATCGGATCCTGCTCAAGCCGGGTCCCCTGTCGGCGGACGAGTGGGAGATCATGCGCCGCCATCCGGTGTGGGGCGCCGAGATCCTGGCCCAGGGCGATGGGTTCGAGGTCGCCCGGCGGATCGCCCGTTGGCATCACGAGAACATCGATGGCTCGGGCTATCCCGATGGACTGCGCGGGGAGCGCATCCCGCTGGAGGCGCGGATCGTCCGGATCGCCGACGCGTTCGACGCCATGACGCATCCCCGCCCCTATCAGGCGGCGCGCTCGGTGGAGTGGGCGCTCGAGGAACTGGCCCGGTACGCCGGTAGCCAGTTCGATCCCGAGCTCGCGGCCCTGTTCATCGACCGGGTCCGCAACGACGGCGGGTTGCGCGAGCGCCTCCTTGCCCATCGCGCCGCACATGGGTCGCTCGACCTCCGAGCCTCGTAGACGTCGCGCGGCCACCGAAGAGCGAGCCATTCCCAAGCCGATCCATACCCGAGCCCCGCAGCGGACTCAGCGTCCAGGTCCTTGACCGTACAGACTTCGCAGCGCACTCGGCTTCCGGCGCTCGTACCTTGGACTAGGAAGCGGTTCTTGTGACCGGCACTCCGGCCGCCGGCGCGGGCTCGGCGCATGCGTCGATCGGGAGGCACTCCGGGAGACCCGTCGTCGACGCACGGCGCGGTCGGACCCTGCGGAATGCGCCAACGTAGACGCCCACGAGTGCGATGACACCGCCGATGACGAAGGACAAGGTGACCTGCTCCGCGAGGAGCGCCGCCGCGAGCGGCACCGTGACGAGGGGCATGAGGAGCGTCACGTACGACACAGCCGACGCCGTCCAGCGGCGGAGTGCGAAGACGTACAGCCCGAACAACGCGATCGAGCCGAACACCACGAGGTAAGCGACCGACAGCCACGTCGCCGGCTCGGCCGGGATCCTCCACGTTTCCCCTCCGACGAGCGAGACGACCAGCAGGATACTGGCGCCGGCCAGCATCGCCACGGCATTCGTCGCGAACGGGTCGCTGCGAGGGATCCACTTCAGGATCACGCCGCTCTCGGCGATGAAGACGACGCCGGCCACGATGAGGAGCAACGAGGCAAGCGGAACGGCCGCGCTCAGCTGGTCGGCCACGATGACGAATACGCCTCCCAGGGCGATAAGTGCGCCGAGCAGTCCCTGCACGTGGAAGCGCTCCTGCCCGTGTGCGATGGCGAGCCCGAAGGTCACGAGGGGCACGAGCGAGATGAGGACCATCGCAGTGCCGGCCGGCACATCGCGGAGCGCCGGGTAGATCAATGCGTAGCTCGCCGCGAAAGCCAGAACCCCGTAGAGGAGCGCACCAGTCAAGCTCCGTCCGCGCGGGAGCGGCCTCCTCGTGGTCGCGACGATCACCATGAGGAGGAGGCCGGCGGCGGCGAAGCGAAGGCCCGCGCTCCAGAGCGGAGACAGCTCCGCCACGCTCGCTTTGACGGCGATCGCGTTGATCCCGCCGAACAGCACGACACCCGCGAACGCGAGAAGTGTCTGGCCGTCCGGGCGGATCACATCAGCTGATGGCATCGTGGTCATGGCGACCTCCTCCGCAGTCTCTTCGGCATCGATATCGTAGGCGTACCGCGTCCACGACCAGGATGCCCGCCCACCGGCATGCCCTCGTGCGGGGGACACCCTGAACCTCGATGGTGTCATCGACACACGGCGTGGGATAGTAGGGCCCGACGGAGGCGGAGAGCGTGAACCATGGCGCGGCTCAGACGGCTGGCGGCGAGACGGTGGATCTCGTGAGTTCTTTTCCGGACGAGAACCCGAATCCCGTCCTGCGTATCGCGTGGGACGGGACGCTCAGCTACGCCAACAGCGCCAGCGAGCCGCTGGCCCGTACGCTGGGGGTCAAGCGGGGTGGGCGGGTGCCAGCGGACTTCCTCGAGCGACTGGCGGGGTCCGCCGCCGCCGTACCGAGACAGGGCTTCGAGCTGGATTGTGGGCTGCAGACCTTCTCCATCCTGGCCGTTCCCGTGCCGGATCGCGAGGCGTGGAACGTCTACGGCACGGACGTCACGGGGGCCAAGGTCGTCGAGAAGTTCCCGGACCGCAACCCGAACCCCGTCCTGCGGATCACCCCAGACGGGGCGCTCATCTACGCGAATTCCGCGAGCGACATCATCACGCGCGTCCTCGGCGTCGTGGCTGGCGACCTGCTCCCGATCGATCTCGTGCATCAGGTCGAGCGCCGGCTCGCGGGCGAGGCGGGCGGCCCGATCCTGGTCGGAGGCGAAGGGCGGATCTTTGAGCTCGATCCGGTCCACATCCCCGAGTTCCGCTTCATCAATCTGTACGGGACTGACGTCACCGCGATGCACGCCGTGACCGCGTTCCCCGACGAGAACCCCAATCCGGTGCTGCGGGCCGGCCGCGACGGCCGACTCGCCTATGCAAACCCCGCCAGCCGGCCGGTGCTGGCCGCGTTCGGTGTCGAGATCGGGGACGCGTTGTCCGGGGACCTGCTGGAGCGGCTCAGGGACGTCGCGGCGGGTCCGGCTCCCAACACGATGGACGTGGAGGCGGACGGGCGGCTGTTCGCCCTGCGCGTCGTCGCGCTCCCCGCGTTCGAGTCGATAAATGTCTACGGGACCGACATCACCGCGGCTCGCGAGGTGGAACGCCTGCTGCTCAACATCCTGCCGGCCTCGATCGCGGATCGGCTCCAGCACGGGGAATCGATGATCGCCGATCGGTTCGACGAGATGGCCGTCCTCTTCGCCGATGTCGTGGACTTCACGCCGTTCTCGGCCCACCGACCGCCGGCCGAGGTGGTGGGCGTCCTGAACGAGGTGTTCACGATGTTCGACCGGCTTACCGATCGATACCGACTGGAGAAGATCAAGACGATCGGTGACGCCTACATGGTGGCCGGCGGACTCACGCCCGACGGCGGCGGGGTCGAGGACGTGGCCGAGATGGCTCTCGGCATGATCGAGGCGATGCGCGACTACCGGAGCGGCTCGGGTGACCGACTGGAGATCCGCGTGGGCCTCCACGTCGGTCCGGCCGTGGCCGGCATCATCGGCCTCAAGAAGTTCATCTACGACGTCTGGGGCGACACGGTGAACACGGCGAGTCGACTGGAGTCGCATGGCGTGCCGACGCGCATCCAGGTCACCAGCGAGACGGCGACGCGCCTCTCGGCCGCCTACCGCCTGGAGCGGCGCGGCCTGGTCGAGATGAAGGGCAAAGGTCCCGTGGAGACCTACTTCCTGATCGGCCGGAGGTGACGGGACTTGCGCGCCCGACGGGTGTCGGCACGCGCTAGGCAGGGATGGCGGCGACGTCCTGGCCCTGGTGCGCATCGGCCGATGGGCGAGTGAGCTCGGCGGTCGTAAGCTGGATACTACTTCATGGTAGTATCGATGATATGGCGCGAGGTAAGGCCACCATCACGCTGGATCGGGCCAAGGTCGCCCGGGCCGGAGCGCTCA
>JBBEBL010000115.1:23179-28697 GCA_040882345.1 Chloroflexota bacterium | reverse complement strand
CGATGGCCACCACGGAACGCGACCTCTACGACGTGCTCGGCGTCCAGCGCGGCGCGAGCGATGCCGAGATCAAGCGCGCCTTCCGCAAGCTCGCCCAGCAGTGGCACCCGGACGTCAACACGGGGCCGCACGCCCAGGAGCGCTTCAAGGAAGTCAACGAGGCATACCAGATCCTGTCCGACCCGGAGCGCCGCCAGCGCTACGACACGTTCGGGCGTGCGGGCGTGGACGGCGCGGCTGGTGGTGCCGGGTTCGAGGGCTACGGCGGCTTCTCGGACATCTTCGATGCGTTCTTCGGCGGGGCGGCCGGTGGCGGGAGTGCCCGACGCGGACGGCCGCAGCCCGGCGCGGACCTCCGCTACGACCTGCGCATCAGCTTCGAGGAAGCCGTTCGCGGCGTGGAGCAGGAGATCGAGTTCCGGGTCCTTGGCCGCTGCGAGACGTGCTCCGGGAGCGGAGCGAAGGCCGGCACGGACCCGATCACCTGCCCGCAGTGCGAGGGTCGCGGCGAGGTGCGCTCCGTACGCCAGACGATGCTCGGCCAGATGGTCAACGTCAGTGCCTGCCCGCGCTGCCGCGGCGAGGGGCGCATCATCGAGGCGCCCTGCGAGACGTGCAAGGGTGACGGCCGGACAGAGCGCAAGCGGTCACTGCGCGTGACGATCCCGGCGGGTATCGACGAGGGCCACCAGATCCGCCTGACGAACGAGGGCGAGGTGGGTCCTCGCGGCGGACCCCCGGGCAGCCTGTACGTCGCGGTCCACGTGACGCCACACAAGTCGCTCAAGCGCGACGGCACGGAGCTGTACTACGAGGCGACCATCTCCATCGCCCAGGCGGCGCTCGGCACGAAGATCACCGTCCCCACCGTGGACGGCGACGAGGAGATCGAGATCAAGCCCGGGACCCAGCCGGATACGGAGGTCCGCCTGCGGGGCAAGGGCGTACCGCACCTCCGCCGCTCCGGCGCCCGCGGCGATCTCCACGTCCTCGTGGACGTCCGCGTCCCGACCAGGCTGAGCAGGAAGCAGCGCGAACTGCTGGAGGCCTACGCGAAGGACGCCGGCGAAGAGGTCGGCGGTGGAGGCCTGCTCGAGAAGCTTGGCCTGTAGTGGCGGACGCGACGCCCGCGCCGGATACCACCACCGCCGGCGCGTGGCTGGAACTCGCCGTCGAGGCTGACCCCGAGGCCGTGGAAGCCGTGAGCGAGATCCTGGGCCGGGTCGCGACCGGCGGCACGACCGTGGAGCCCGCCTTTCACCTCGTGGAGGAGGGCCTGGCCGCGCAGGTGGATCCCGACCGACCGGCCGTGGTCCGCGGCTACGTGCCCGCGCGGGACATCGCCGCGGCCGAGGCCGCCGCGGCGACGGTCGCCGAGGCGCTTGGCCACCTCCAGGCCTTCGGCCTGCGGACCATCGGGGAGCTGCGCACCAGGATCGTCCACGAGGAGGACTGGGCCGCAGCGTGGAAGGCGTATTTCCCGGTCCTGCGGATCGGGCGCGGCCTCGTCATCCGGCCCACCTGGCGGCGCCACCGGCGGCAGCCGGGGGACACGGTCATCGCGATGGACCCCGGGATGGCCTTCGGGACCGGCCTCCACCCCACGACCCGCCTGTGCCTCGCGGCGCTGGAGCCACTGGCGGACGAGGGGCTGCTGCGCGGCGCGCGCGTCCTCGACGTCGGCTGCGGCTCCGGCGTGCTGGCCGTCGCGGCGCTCCTGCTGGGGGCGACCCGGGCGGTCGGCCTGGACACGGATCCCATCGCCGTGGAGGCCACGCTTGCCAACGCCAAACGGAACCGGGTGGCCCGGCATCTGCCAGCCCGGGTCGGCAGCCTGCCCAGCGGTGAGCCCGCGTTCGATGTCGTGCTGGCCAACCTGATCGCGGGCGTCCTGGTCCCGCTCGCACCGCTCCTGCGCGACGAGCTATCCCCTGGCGGCACGCTCCTCGCGTCCGGCATCTTCGTGGATCGCGAAGCCGAGGTCCGCGACGCGTTCTCCTCCGTCGGGCTGGTCGTGACGGAGCGAACGCAGGAGGGCGACTGGGTCGCGCTGCGGGCGGCTCGTGCAGCCGTGCCGGTACGATAGCCATCGATGCCGGCAAACCTGTTCCCGCTTCTGCTCGGCGTGCACATCACGCTGGCGGTCAGCCTGTTCCTGCCGTCCATCCTGCTGCCGTTCGCGCTGCGCACGCGACGGGCCACGGTGGAGTCGGACAGCCGGATCGTGCGCGCGCTGCTCTGGGCGCAGTTGAACGGGACCGTCGTCATCGGGGCCGGCCTCGCGATCACGGGGCTCGGCCTCATCTCCGTCCTGGGTCCGCAGATGCTGGAGCAGCCGTGGTTGATGGTCGCGCTGGGGATCTACTTCAGCAATCTCGCCATCGCGTTCTTCATCCAGCGTCCCAACCTGCGCCGGCTCATCGGCATCAAGGCCGCCGCGGACGATCGCACGTGGAAGGACCGGGCCCGGCGGCAGCGCTACGTCTCGTACCTGATGGCCGGCCTGGTGGGCACGATCGCGTTCCTGATGAGCACGAAGCCCTCGTTCTGATGAAGGAGGACCTGCGATGAGTGAGGATCGGGCTGCCGACTGCATGTTCTGCCGGATCGTCGCCGGCGAGGTGCCGGCGGATCGCGTCCACGAGGACGATCAGGTCATCGCCATCCGCGACATCGCGCCGCGGGCACCGACCCATCTGTTGTTGCTGCCCCGACGGCACGTCCCGTCCGCGCTGGAACTGACGGACGACGACGGCCCGATGCTGGGTCGCCTGTTCTCGGCCGCCGCGGATCTGGCCAGGGCACATGGTCTGGCGGACGATGGGTACCGCCTGGTGACGAACGTCGGTCGCTGGGGCGGGCAGTCGGTCGCCCACCTGCACGTCCACCTGATGGGCGGTCGCTCGTTCGACTGGCCGCCCGGATGAGGCGCGATGGCCGGTCCCCGTTCGCCGGCCTGGTGTTGGCGCTGGCGATGGTCGGCGCCGTTGCCGTGGCGGGTGGATGTGCGGGAGAGGGTGGGGCGATCGTCACGTACCCGCCGGCATCGGCGCGGCCGCCGGTCGCCGATTCGCCCGCGGTCGCCTCGACGCGCGCCGAACTGGTCCGCGTGCTTGGCGACCAGGACCTCGTGCTCGCGGACGCCCAGGTCCCGTTCCGCCCGGCTGAGGGACCCGCCCTGGCCGGGTCGCCTCGCGCGGTCTACCAGGTCATCCTCCCCGACGATCCGGGCAAGGGCTACATCGTCGTGTACGAGCTGCGCGACCCGCCGACCGCCGCGGCGGCTGGCGCAGACCAGGCGGCCTTCCTTGGGAGCGGTCCGGGACGGGTCCAGATGCCGATCGGCGCCCGGCACGTCCTCCGCCAGGTCGGGTCCACGATCGTCCTCTACTCGTGGGTCCCGGACGGCTCCACGGACGCACGGGCGGACGGCATCCCACTCGCGCTGGAGACCCTGGGCATCCCGATCACGGTCCCCAGCTGAGGGCCTCGGTCAGTCGGCCGGATCGTCCCCCTGGCGGACGGGGAGCGGCGCGTCCGTCGCCGCCCAGTGGCGGACCGGGTCGCGCTTGATCTTGAGCGTGTGGGTGCGGGGAAAGTCATCGGCCGGCCACGATCGCCAGGCGGCGATTCGCTGGTTGGGGCCAAGCGTCGCGTTGGCGGCCTTGATCGCGGCGTCGCCCCGCGCCTGGAAGTCCGCGGGCGTCGCCTCCGGGTCCTCAAGGACGATCGCCTCGATCCGGCCGGGTCGGGTCTCGACGACGACGGCGTCGCGCAGGCCGGCGATGCGGAGGGCATTCTCGATGTCTTCCGGATAGACGTTGAATCCGTTGGGCAGGACGATGATGTCCTTGATCCGTCCGCTCAGGATCAGCCGACCGGCCGAGTCCAGGTGGCCGAGGTCGCCGGTCCGGTACCAGCCGTCCTCGGTGAAGGCGGCGGTCGTGAGCTCGGGTGCCTCCCAGTACCCGGAGAAGACGGTCCTACCGCGGAACTGGATCTCGCCGACGTCGTCGATGCGCATCTCGATCCCGTCCGGCACGCGACCCACCGTGCCCGGGCCGTGGTCGTCGAGGGTCGTGCACGACCCGGTGCCGGTCTCGGTCGCGCCGTAGCCCTGGAGGACCGTGACTCCAAGGTCCTCCCAGCCCTGCTGGAGGGCCGGCGGCAGGAACGCCCCGGATGATACGAACAGGCGGAAGTGCCCGCCCAGCTGACGGTGCACGCTCCCGAATATGCGGCGGCGGATGACCGTCGGCAGACGTCGAGCGATGGACCGCAGCCGGTCGAACGCGGCCCGGCGGCCCTGCCGGTCGACCTCGCGCTCGATGGCGCTCCAGAACAGGTCCAGGACCTGCGGCACCACGATCATGCTCGTCACCCGGTGGTCGCGCAGCGCATCGAAGATGACCCGCGGGTTGCGACTCCGCACGTACAGGATGTCCGCACCGACATCGATGGAGTAGTACAGCCCGACAGCCTGCTCGAGCAGGTGCGAGAGAGGCAGCAGTGAGACGATCCGATGCTCCATCGGCGGGAGGATGCGGTGGAACGACTCGATGGAGGCGGCGACGTTGTCGTGGGTCAGCATCACGCCCTTCGGTGTGCCGGTCGTGCCGCTCGTGAAGATCAGCTGGAAGACCTCGTCTGCCACGGGCCGTCCCCACGCGGCCTGGCGGGCCTCCCAGTCGGGCGGGAAGGCGGGATCGTCGTCAGCGGGCTCGGCGCACAGGGCGTCGACGGTCGTGGTCGGGAACTGCTCCAGGCCGGCTTCCCGGGGATCCGGGGCGTCGCGCCCCGTGCCCACCATCAGGTGGCGAGCACCGCTCGCGCGCGCGATGCCCTCCACTGCGGAGGCCGACATGCGCAGGTCCAGTGGGACGATCACCAGTCGCGCATGCATCGCGCCGAAGTACGCAGCGGGCAGCTCCGGCGTGGACGGGCTCCAGGTAAGGATGCGATCGCCGGGCTCCAGGTCCAGGGCTCGAAGTCGCCAGGCCGCGATCCTGGATCGGCGGGCCAGCTCGCGGTACGTCCAGTGGTGGGTCGTGCCGTCGTCACGCCGGATCCCCAGGGCGTGCCGATCGCCGTAGCGCTCAGCGGCGCGGTCCAGGAGGTCGGTGAGGGTGGCCACGGCTACGGAATGCTACCTCGCACGCGCGCTACTGCTGCCGGCGCCCTCAACTCAACCGCGCCTTCACCCGCGATGAACGTCGGCGGGCTGAAGGGGTCGGCCGACCGCGCACGGCGCCTGGTGCTCCGCCGCTCCCTCGTTCCGGTTCACCAGGAGTGACGTCCTCGGCGGCACGAGGCCGCCAGCCCCGGTCATCGACCCGTCGTACCGGCCTTCGGCCTGTCAACGTTCACCCCAGATGAAGTGCCGGATACCCCGAGCGGCCGGACCCGGCCCTTGCCGCGAGGGCTTCATCGACGGTGAACCCCCGGGCGGGAAGAGCGGTCAGCCGGCGGCGACCCACCGCGGCGACCCACCGCGGCGACCCACCGAGGCGACCCACCG
>JBBEBL010000115.1:3376-23079 GCA_040882345.1 Chloroflexota bacterium | reverse complement strand
GGCGACCCACCGAGGCGACCCACCGCGGCGACCCTCGCCCATCGTCCCCGCCCGGAACCACCCACACCCCCACGCAGCGGCGTTTGACCCGTCTTTGACCCTCGGGTAGACTCCGGCGGCTCTCGCGGAGGCACGCGGGAGCGCGCGTGGAGGCCGTCCGGCCGCGAGCCTCACGTGAGCATCACGACTCCAGGCCCTGAGGAGGTGAACACCGATTGGCTGAAGTCCGAGTGGGTGAGAACGAGACGTTCGAGAGCGCCCTGCGCCGCTTCAACAAGAAGATCCAGCAGAGTGGCATCCTCGCCGAGGCCCGCCGACGCGAGCATTACGAGAAGCCCTCCGTGAAGCGCAAGCGCAAGGAAGCAAAGCGCAAGAAGAACGCCCGAACGCAGGCCGGCTGACCCGGGCACCGCCCGACGTCACCACTGCGGCCCCACGGGCGTCCGAGTACCGCCCGAGGTAGCCATCAACGGTGTCCCTTCGAGATCGCCTCCAGTCCGACATCACCGCTGCGATGCGCAGCGGTGACGCGCTGCGCCGCGACGTGCTGCGCATGGCGGCCAACGCGGCGTACAACCTGGAGAAGCGCAACCAGAAGCCACTGTCCGAGGATGAGTTCCTGGCAGTGCTGACCCGCGAGGTCAAGACGCGCCGCGAATCCGTGGACGCGTTCACGAAGGCCGGTCGCCACGATCTGGCCGACAAGGAGCAGTCAGAGATCGACATCCTCGCCGAGTACCTCCCCCAGGCCCTCACGTCGGAGGAGACGGCGGCCCTGGTCGCGGAAGGCATCGCGGCGACCGGCGCGACCTCCGCGCGCGACCTCGGGAAGGTCATGGGTTGGCTGGCTCCGCGCACGCGCGGCCGGGCGGACGGCAAGGTCGTCAGCGGACTCGTGGCCCAGGCACTCGCGCGGGAGGACCTCCAGGCCCACGACGGGGAACCCCACTGACGGGCACGCCCGTCCGGATGACCACATGCTGACCCAGCGACCCCCCACCCTCAACCGCTTCACCCGGAACGATGCGGCCCGCTTCGGGATCGCGACGACGATCCTGGTGGTCGCCATGACCGCCATCCTGGGCGTGGACTTCCTGCCGCAACAGCCGCTCCGCCTCCAGGTCGGTGACGTCGCCCCTGCCGAGATCGTCGCGCCCCGTGCGCTCGACTTCGAGAGCGAGGTCCTCACGACGGAGGCGCGCGAGCAGGCCCGCGCGGCCGTCCCGCCCCAGTACGACTTCACGTCCGATAAGGCGATCGCCATCGCCGCCCAGCAGGAGCAGGCGTACGAGACGCGCGTGGCCCGCGTGGACGGCGCCTTCGACCTGGAGATCACCAGCGACGACCGGCGCGCGTTCCTTGAGACGGCCATACCCGACCTGTCCGACGGCGCGCGCACGACCCTGGTCGGACTGGAGCGCGATCGCTGGACGACCATCCGCGAGGAGGCCGCGCGCATCCTGAGCGCGACGCTCAACGCGGAACTCCGCGATACGGACGTGGAGGTCACCAGGACCCGCCTCGCCGGCCGGATGGGCGGCGACCTCAACGAGGCGGAGCGGATGCTCGCCGCGGAACTCATCGGCCCGCTCGTCGTGCCCAACTCATCGTTCAGCGAGTCGGCCTGGCAGGCCGCCCGCGATGCCGCCGCCGCGGAAGTCCCGCCCGTCGTCGTGGAGATCGCTCAGAACCAGGCGATCGTGCGCAGCGGCGAGCGCCTGGACGCCGCCGACATCGAGGCGATCACGGCCCTGGGGCTCGGCGAGGACGCCGTGGATGTGGCGAGCCTGGCGGGCTGGCTTCTCCTGTCGCTGCTCGTGGTCGGCATGCTGCTGACCTGGATCTGGCGCTTCCGCCCGGCGCTCTGGCACCGCGACAACGTGCTCGTCCTGATCGGCCTGCTGCTCATCGGCGCGACGCTCGCCCTGAAGATCACGGACGATCGCTCCATCCTCCAGTTCTTCCTGCCGACCGCCGCCATCGGGATGCTCCTGGCGATCCTCCTGGACGCCTCGCTGGCGATGGTCGTCATCGCGGTCGTGGCCATCGTCGGCGGCGCCGTGAACGGCACGTCGCTGGAGTTCACCGCGTACAGCTTCCTTGGCGCGCTCGCCGGGATCGTCGCCGTCCGCAAGGGCGACCGCCTGCAGGTCTTCGTCCAGGCGGCGATCGCCGTCTTCGTCGTCAACGCGATGGTCGTGTCCGTCTTCTCGCTCCTGGGAGCACGCGACGTGCGCGGCGTGCTGGAGTTGTGGTTCGCGTCCGGCGTGGCGGCCGCCGGTTCGTCCGTCGCGGCGGTCGGGACGTTCGCAGTGCTCGGCTCCGTGTTCGGGATCCTGACGGTCTTCCAGCTGCTGGAACTCGCGAACCCGTCGCAGCCGTTGTTGCGGCGGCTGCTGGTGGAGACGCCCGGCACGTACCACCACTCGCTGATGGTGGGCAACCTGGCGGAGCGTGCCGCGGAGGCCATCGGCGGCGATCCGCTGGTGACCCGCGTGGCGGCCTATTACCACGATGTGGGCAAGCTCTCGAACCCGCTTGGCTTCATCGAGAACCAGGGTGGTGGCGAGAACATCCACGACCAGCTGGACCCCGAGGTGAGCGCCCAGATCCTCAAGCAGCATGTCGCGGACGGCATCGACGTCGCCTACGCGGCGAAGCTGCCCAAGGCCCTCATCGCATACATCCCGCAGCACCACGGGACCGCGATCATGAGCTACTTCTACGCCCGGGCGAAGGAGCGGGCGGCTGAGCCGTTCGGTGGCCTCCAGACGTCCGAGGGCGCCAAGGCGGCAGCGGCCGTGGACGAACGGAAGTTCCGCCACGCCGGCCCCAAGCCGCAGACCCGCGAGGCGGCCCTGATCATGCTGGCGGACGGCGTGGAGGCGTCCGTGCGCTCCCTCGCCTCCCGCGAGGAGCCGGCCATCCGGGCGATGGTCAGTCGGATCATCGACGAGCGCATCGCGGACGGTCAGTTCGACGAATGCGACCTGACGCTGCGTGACCTGGAGCGCATCCGGTCGGCGTTCGTTGAGCAGCTCCTGGGCATGTACCACACGCGCATCGCCTATCCGCAGAACACGGTCGTGGAGCTGGAGTCGAGGCGGGCGGCCGCGGGGGGCGGAGGCGACGCGCCGGCTTCGTGACGCGCAGCATCTACCTCGCGCCGTGGCGCATCGACTTCGACATCCGGGACAGGGTCCAGATCCCGATCTCGATGGCCGCGCTGGCCCGAGCGGTGGCGGCCGCCCTTGACGCGGTCCGCGCGCCGGCGCCGGCCTCGATCGGGTTGATCCTGTCGGACGATGCCGAGTTGGCCGGGTTGAACACGACCCACATGGGCAAGGCCGGCCCGACCGACGTCCTGTCCTTCCCGCTGCTCCCCCCTGAGGCGTTCGAGCCGGGGGCGCCCCTGCCCGACATCCCGCGTCCGCCGGGATCACGGCTGCACCTCGGCGACATCGTCGTGTCGGTGGAGCGGGCGATCGAGCAGGCCGAGCAGGGCCGCGGGGGCCAGACCGGCGACGTCCGCTGGTCGCCGGCCGACGAGCTGCGTCTCCTCGTGACCCACGGCACGCTTCATGTGTGCGGGCGTGACCATGCCGAGCCGAACGAGGAAACCGCCATGCGCGCCCTGGAACTGGCGCTGATCTGCGAGCCCCGGACGATCAGATCGTCGTGACTGGCAGGCCGTCGCCGAGGCGTTCGGGCGGCTGGATGACCTGAAGGCTTCGGTCGATCTGGACCAGGGTCGTGTATAGCGCCAGCAGGTCCTTTCCGGTGGCCACCTCGGCCTCGACTTGTCCATGGATCGAGCGTGCTATCTGCGTCGCCGTTCGGCCAGGGAGCGTCAGCTCGAGCATCCTCGTGCGACGGTCCGTGGTAGCGGGACGCGCGCGAAGATAGCCGCGGGCAACGGCCCGTTCGACGGCCTCGGAGAACGCGGCATCGCGCATCCTCAGGCGCCGCCGGATCTCGGCGGCTGAGGCCTCCGGTCGGGTGAGGACCGACCAAAGCGTGAGGTACTCCGTCGTACGGAAGCCGAGCTCCACGAACCGCTCGTCCAGGCGGTGCGTGAGGGTGGTGGCGGCCGCAACGAGGGGCTCCAGGAGGGACGTCATCGGCGGATGATGGCCCGGAAGGCTCACCTGCGACTCATCAGGGACTTGCTTGCTGCCGGGGCGCGGCCTCGCGCAGCCGACGATCCCTTCGATTCCAGAGCATCCGTGGGGTGGAGGGCGCGGGTGGGGCCGTCGCCTCTTGGCGCATGCGGCATCGCCGGCCGTTGTTGTTGACGTCGATGCGAGCTCGGCGCGTCGCCGGTACCATCCGCGAACGGCCCTCCCGCCGACTCCCGGGCGCACGCCTGCGACCGGACGGATGGGATTCGGGCCCTGTCGTGTTGTCCGCGGAGGCGTCGCTTGAAGGTCATCATCGGGCTCGGGAATCCCGGGTCGCAGTACGCGGGGACTCGCCACAACGTGGGCTGGCTGGTCATGGACCGGCTGGCGGAGCGGGCCGAGTGGGATGGTCGGGGCCGCCAGCGTGACAACGCGTCCGTCGTCGGCGGACGCTATCGCGGGCTTGACCTGACCCTGGTCAAGCCGCTGACCTATATGAATGACTCCGGCACGGCCGTCCGCAAGGTGCTGGCCCGCCACCACGCCCCGCTTGGCGATCTGCTCATCGTGGCGGACGACTTCGCGTTGCCGTTCGGCAAGCTGCGCTTCCGCGAGGCCGGTAGCCACGGAGGCCACAACGGCCTGCGCTCCATCATCGACGAGATGGGCACGGAGAAGTTCAGCCGCCTGCGGATCGGCATCGGTGACCCGGTCCGCAACGCTCGCGACCACGTGCTGTCCAGGTTCGCCCCGGACGAGGTACAGCGCCTTGACGAGTTGCTGGACGCGGCCGCCGACGGCGTGGAGGCGTGGGCACGCGAGGGCACGAGCAAGGCGGCGAACCGGTTCAACACCTTCGAGCTTCGGCCCGCTGACGGCGATCGACTGGCCCCGCCCGGCGCCGTGGACGGCCCGCCGGACGAGCACGGGATCCGGCGGACGAAGACGGGCTGGCGGCGGATGCTGCCTGGCCGGAAGGACGACGACCGGGATGCCTGACGGGCCGGCGTCACCGACGCCACCCATCCGCGGCCGGCGCGGGCGGGATCGTCGACTCGCGGAGCAGGTGGCGGCGGACTTCGCGCTGCGCCATGCGCCAACGCCAGCCGGCGTCGCCACCGACTTCGACGTCGGCGATGTGGACCTGGAGGTCGCCGACGCGCGGGCGCCGCGACGGGCCGGCCACCGCCTGCCAGACCTGTCGGCGCTGCCGCCACTCCTGGCCGGGACCGGGTCGTTCCAGTCGTTGCGCGAGCGGCTGGGCGAGCCGGCGGACGTCGAGCGGCCCGGCCTGCGCCGCCATGCGGGCCTGTCCAACGTGCCGCACGGCGCCAAGACGTACCTCGCGGCGGCTCTCGCCCTCGGGGAGTCGCTCGTGTGGATCGCCCGGGACGCGGAGATCGGCGACCGCGTCGCGGAGGAGCTGGGGGCATGGCTTGGTGACGCGGCGTCTGTCGCGATCCTCGAACCGCGGACGGCGCTCGCCTACGAGCGCAGCGAACTCGTGGCCGACGAGACCGCGGCGCGGGTCGCCGCGCTGGCTGCCTGGCGGAGCGGTCGGGCGCGGATCCTCGTCGCCAGCGTCCAGGCACTCCTGCAGCGGACGATCGCCCCGGACGACCTGCCGGCGGCACCCCGAGCGCTGCACGTCGGTGCTCGCGCCCACCAGGACGGGCTGTTGCGCGACCTGCTGGACCTGGGCTACAGCCCCGTGCTGGAGGTGGCCGGGCGCGGAGAGTTCGCCCGGCGCGGTGGCATCGTTGATGTCTTCCCGCCGTCGCTGGACCTGCCCGTGCGGATGGAGTTCTTCGGCGATGAGATCGACTCGCTCCGCGCCTTCGACCCGACCGACCAGCGGGCGGTGGGGCCGGTGGACCGAATCGTCCTGTTACCCGCGTCGGAGTTCCTTCTCCCGTCCACGGGCGTGGCCGCGATCCGCGACCGACTGGGCCGTTCCGCCGGCCGTCTCGGGGAGCGGCTCACCGCGGACCTGGAGCGGTTCGAGGGCGCTGCGGATGACCTGCGGCCGACCACCGCCGGCACACGTGCCGACGGCGCCGCGCCGACCCGCGCCGTGGCGGTCGGCGACGCGGCCGAGGTGTGGGCCGCGCACATCGCCCCCGCGACCGGCCTGGATCACGTCGCCCCGGGCACGCTGCTGATCCTGGACGAACCAGGCGACATCGCGGACACGTCGGCGTTCCTGTGGCGCCAGGCCGATGAGCGCCGGTCGGAGCTCGTGGAGGCCGGCGAGCTGCCGCGCGACTGGCCGCCGACGTACCTCCCGGCGCGCGAATGGAAGGCGCGACTGGCCGCCGCGAGGACCCTGGAGCTGACCTGGGAGTCGGAGTCACCGCGGGAGTCCGCCCTGGCATCAGGCCGGCTGTCCTCTGGCGACGTGTTCGGGTGGCGCGAACCGGTCCTGCCGCTGGGTCGTGCCGCCCGGATCGGGGACGCCGTGGCGGCGTGGCAGGCCGACGGCGCCCGCATCGTCCTCGCCAGCGACCAGGCGCCGCGCCTCGCGGAACTGCTGGCGGAGGCCGACCATCCGGTGGCGGTCAGTGACGACATCGCGGACGGACCGCCGCCGCCCGGGGCGATCGCGCTCATCGGCCGCAGCCTCAACGGCGGGTTCACCGGGGGTCCGGACGGCCTGGTGTTCGTCACGGACCGGGAGCTGTTCGGCACCGTCCGCGTCCGCCGGCCTCGCGCCCTGCGGCGGGTCGTGCCCCGTGACATCCTGGAGCGCCTGACGCCCGGCGACCTCGTCGTCCACATCGACCACGGCGTCGCGCGCTACGAGCAGATGCTCCGCCGCGGCGGAGCGGGCGACGAGCGCGACTACCTGGAGCTGTCGTTCGCCGCGGGTGATCGGATCTTCGTCCCGGTCGAGCAGATCGCCCGGGTCACGCGCTACGCGGGCGGCGAACGGCCCCAGCTCTCCCGGCTGGGCGGAACGGAGTGGCTGCGCGCGAAGCAGCGCGTCCGCAAAGCCGTCGCCGAGCTCGCCGAGGACCTCCTGGCCCTGTACGCGGCTCGCGCCGACGCCAGCGGCCACGCCTTCAGCGGGGACACGCCGTGGCAGGCCGAGATGGAGGCCTCCTTCCCGTACGAGGAGACGCTCGACCAGCTCCGTGCCGCCGCCGAGGTCAAGGCGGACATGGAGCGCACGCGGCCGATGGATCGTCTGGTCGTGGGCGACGTGGGTTACGGCAAGACGGAAGTCGCCCTGCGCGCCGCGTTCAAGGCGATCCAGGACGGCAAGCAGGTCGCGGTCCTGGTCCCCACAACGGTCCTGGCGGCGCAACACCAGGCCACATTCAGCCAGCGCTTCGCGGCCTTCCCGCTGGAGGTCCGGCTGCTGTCGCGGGCGGTACCCGGAAAGGCCCAGACGGCCACGCTCGGCGGTCTTGCGGACGGTTCGGTGGACATCGTCATCGGTACGCACCGGCTTCTCAGCAAGGACGTCCGGTTTCGTGATCTTGGGCTCGTCGTGGTGGACGAGGAGCAGCGCTTCGGGGTCGCGGCCAAGGAGCGCCTCAAGCAGCTCCGTCGCGAGGTGGACGTCCTGACCCTGTCGGCGACGCCCATCCCGCGCACGCTCAACCTGGCGATGGCCGGCATCAGGGACCTGTCCGTGATCGAAACGCCGCCGGAGGACCGCCTGCCGATCCAGACGCGGGTGGCGGAGGCGTCCGCCGGTCTCGTGCGCGATGCGGTCCTGCGCGAGCTGGACCGCGGCGGCCAGGTCTTCTACGTGCACAACCGGGTCGAGACCATCGAGGCGCAGGCGGAGCAGCTCCGTCGGCTGCTACCGGACGCGCGGTTCGTGGTGGGGCACGGCCAGATGGGGGAGGGGGCACTGGAGAAGGTGATGATGGCGTTCGCTGACGGGGCGGCGGACGTCCTGGTGTGCACGACGATCATCGAATCGGGCCTCGACATCCCCAACGCCAACACGATCATCATCGATCGCGCGGATACGCTGGGGCTCGCGCAGCTCTACCAGCTCCGCGGACGGGTGGGCCGGTCGGCGCGGCGCGCCTACGCGTACCTCCTGTACCGGCGGCGAGAGCGCCTGTCCGATGAGGCGCGCAAGCGCCTGCAGGCCATCTTCAACGCATCGGAATTGGGCGCCGGATTCCAGATCGCCCTGTCCGACCTGGAGATCCGCGGCGCCGGCAATATCCTGGGCGGTGAGCAGTCCGGGCACATGGCGGCCGTCGGCTTCGACCTGTACAGCCGGATGCTCGCGGAGGCCGTGGAGGGACACAAGGCACGCCACGAGGGTCGCGAGGCCATCGTGGAGGCGCCGCAGGCCGTCATCGACCTGCCCATCGACGCGCATCTGCCCGACGACTACGTGCCGGACGAGGCCCAGAAGCTGGAGCTCTACCGCCGGCTGGCCCGGGCGCGCACCACGGGCGACCTGGCCGCGTTCCGCCAGGAGGTCATGGACCGGTTCGGGCCCATGCCGCCCGCCGTCGTGCGCCTCGTGGAGGTCGCGGATCTGCGCCTGACCGCGGAAGCCGCCGGCGTCACCTCCATGTCCCGCGAGAACGGCTGGATCGTGGTGCGCTTCGGGGCGACGCTGTCGCGTGCCGTGGCGATGCGCCTGCTGGGTGACGGCGGCCTGCCGGGCGTCCGACCCTCCGAGGTCACGTTCGCGTCCAACCAGGTGCGCGTCCGTGCCCCGCAGGCACCGGCCCGGGCGTGGCAGCTGACCCAGGCCATCGTGGCCCGCCTGGCAGCGCGATCGGCGTGATGACGCGGTCGCGGGCGCAGGAGCACGCGTCCGACGGTCTCTGGTCGCCCCGCTACCGGAACCTGACCGTCGGGCTCATCCTGACCATCACCCTGGTCGCCTTCGAGGCGCTCGCCGTCTCTACGGTCATGCCCATCGTCGCCCGGGAGCTCGGCGACCTGGAGCTCTACGGATGGGTGTTCACCGCGTTCATGCTCGGCTCGTTCATCGGGATCGTCGTGAGCGGCGGCGTGATCGACCGGCGCGGCCTTGGCCGACCGTTCGTGGCGGGCATCGCCCTCTTCGTCGTCGGCCTCGTCATCGCCGGACTGGCGCCATCCATGTCGATCCTCGTCGTCGCCCGCTTCCTCCAGGGCCTCGGGGCGGGCGCCATCCCGCCGATCGCGTACGTGGCCATCGGCCGCTGCCTGCCGGAACGACTCCGGCCGGTGATGTTCGCGACGCTCTCCACGGCGTGGGTCATGCCCGGCGTCATCGGCCCCGCGATCGCCGGGATCGTCGGCGAATCGATCGGCTGGCGGTTCGTCTTCATCGGCCTGCTGCCGCTCATCGCGGTCGCCGCCGTCATCGCCTTTCCGGCCGTGCGGGGGGGCGGCGGCCCCGGGGCCGCGGCGGCCGCGGAGGCCGCGGCGTCCGCCTCGTTCCGCCGCCGCCTCCCGCTGGCCCTGCTCGTCGCGGTCGGCGCAGGACTCTTCCTGGCCGGCCTGAGCAGCGGCGAGGTCCTGGTCATGGGAGGGCTCGTCGTCGCCGGCCTCGTGGTGGGCCTGCCGGCGCTCCGTGGGCTGACCCCGCCGGGCACCCTGCGGCTGTCCCGCGGCCTGCCGGCCGCCGTGATGATGCGCGGCATCCTCACCTTCACCTTCTTCGCGGTGGATGCCTACGTCGCCCTCACGCTCGTGGACTGGCGCGGCCAGTCCGCCGTCGAGGCGGGGATCTCGCTGACCGCGGCCACGCTTGCCTGGGCCGGTGGCTCGTGGATCCAGGCTCGGCTCGCCCAGCGCTATCCGCCGGACCGGTTCGTGCGAGCGGGCCTGATCGTGGTCGTGATCGGGCTGGCGTCGTTCGGCATCGTCCTCGTGCCGGAGGCATCGCCATGGCTGGCGGTCCCGACCTTCGGCATCGCCGGCCTCGGGATGGGCCTCGCGTACGCGCCGCTCACGCTGATCGTGCTGCGTGAGGCGCCGCGGGGCGAGCAGGGATCGGCGTCCGCTGCCCTGTCGCTCACGGATTCGCTGGGCACGGCGTTGGGCACGGGGGTGACCGGTGCCCTCGTCGCGGCGGCCGTGCGTGCCGAGGGAACGGTCGTGCTGGGCCTGGTGGCCGGGTTCATCATCGCCGTCGTCGCCGGGCTGGCGGGACTCGCGCTCAGTGGTCGATTGCGGGCGGCGTCCGCGTGACGCGGAGGCGTCAGGCCGCTGCGGTAGACTTCGGGCCGGCGTCTCACCCGCGGCGCCGTGACGACGACCAACCGCCCACCGCGATCGCCCGCCGCGATCCAACCAGCATCCACCTGGAGGCCACCGATGTCCGCTGAGGCGCTGCGCGAGCGGATCCGCGAGATCCCCGACTTCCCCAAGCCCGGCATCCTCTTCTACGACATCACGACCCTCCTGAAGGACCCGACGGCGTACAAGGAGGCGATCGACCTCATGCTCGCCCCGTTCTCCGGCGAGCCGATCGACCTCGTGGTGGGCATGGAGTCACGCGGCTTCATCTTCAGCGCTCCGATGGCCTACCAGCTGGGGGCGGGCCTCGTGCCGGTCCGCAAGCTCGGCAAGCTCCCGGCCGAGACCATCACGGTGGAGTACGCGCTGGAATACGGCTCCAACACGCTGGAGATCCACCGGGATGCGATCCAGCCGGGCCAGAAGGTCCTCATCGTGGACGACCTCCTCGCGACCGGCGGTACGGTCAAGGGCACGATCGAGCTCGTCGAGCGACTCAAGGGCGAGGTCGTGGGCCTCGCCTTCCTCGTCGAGCTGGACTTCCTGAAGGGACGCGACCGGCTCCAGGACCGACGCGTCGTCAGCGTCGTCAAGTACTGATCGGCGTACCGCCGGAGGACGCGCCGTTGGCTGATCCCCAGGAGCCGGACGTCGACCGCGACGGCGACACCCCGACCACCCCGCCGCCCGAGTCGGCTGATCAGGGCCGTCGGCGGTTCTTCCGCCAGTTCGCCGGGGAGCTCTTCCAGGGCGCGGCGACGGTCGTCGGGGCGGCCCAGGTCCTCCAGCGAGCCTCGGCGGAGGCGGCCAGCGCGATCCTGGACCCTGACGCGTTCGCCGGCGACGCCACGTCGGCCGCGGCCGACGTGCCCGCCGGACCGCCCTCCGGGTTCCGCACGCCATTCCGCGAGGACGGTGGGGTCCTGTACATCGTGGACCAGCGGCGACTGCCGGACGCGCTGGAGGAGTTCGAGTGCCGGTCGGCGGCCCAGGCCGCATTCGCCATCCGCGAGATGATCGTGCGTGGCGCGCCGGCCATCGGCCAGGTCGCAGCGATCGGGATGGCCCTGACCGGCGCGAAGGTCGCCACCACGCGCCCGTATGCGCGCCGGGCCACGCTGCGTGGCGCCGCCAACGCCCTGCGCAACGCCCGGCCGACGGCCGTCAACCTGGCCTGGGCGGTGGACCGCGTCATGGCCGCCTACTCGGCCGTCGGCGACCTGGCGGACGATGGCCAGGCGATCGCCGCTGCGATGCGCGCGGAGGCCGATGCCATCGTCTTCGAGGCGACGGAGGACCATGGCCGACTCGCCCGCTTCGGCCTTGACGCGCTCGACTTCCCGGCGGATCGGCCGCTCCGCCTCCTGACCCACTGCAACACCGGGCCGCTGGCCTGCGGGCAGTTCGGGACCGCGCTCGGCGTCGTGCAGGCCGCGCATCATGCGGAGCGTGAGGTGCACGTGTGGGTGGGCGAGACCCGCCCGTACCTGCAGGGCGCGCGACTCACCGCGTGGGAGCTCGCGCAGGCTGGCGTCCCGCACACGCTCATCCCGGACGTGGCCGCCGGCCACCTGATGGCCACGGGCGAGGTGGACGTGATCATCGTCGGAGCAGACCGGGTGGCGGCCGACGGCGACACGGCGAACAAGGTCGGCACGTACACGCTGGCCGTCCTGGCCGCGCGACACGGCATCCCGTTCTTCGTCGCCGCGCCCATGAGCACGGTGGACCTGGCAACACCGGACGGCGCGGCCATCCCCATCGAGGAGCGCAAGGCGGACGAGGTCCTGGTCATCCGCGGCCAGCGGATCGCTCCGCCGGGCACGGCCGTGCGGAACCCGTCGTTCGATATCACGCCGGCCGAGCTGATCAGCGGGATCATCACGGACGAGGGCGTGCTGCGAGCCCCCTTCACGGAATCGATCGCGGATGCGGTCGCGCGGCGCGAGCGGCGTCGCGGAGCAGCGCCGCGGTTCGGGTCGTGGTCCGCCGCGGAACCCGCCGAGCCCGCCACGGAGCCCGTCGGACCCGCGGAGCCGGGTGATCCGGCGGGGGCGACACCAACGCAGGCCAGCGCCTGATGGCGACCATCGTCATCGGCCGCCGCTCCCAGGCCGTCGCTCGTCCCACGACGGATCGCGCCCTTCTCGCCGCGTTCCTGGAGCAGGACCGGCTGTACGCGGCCTACGCCATCTGCGACCTGGAGGAGCGCGAGTTCGCGCGGACGCGCTGGGGCGTGGCCTACGACGGGGACGCCCCGATCGCCGTCGGCCTGGAGTACACCGGCCCGACACCACAGCCTGTCTTTGTCATGGGCAGTCCGGACGGGATCGCCGCGGTCCTGCGTGATGTGATCCGGCCGCGTGCCGCCTACATCGCCGCCCGGTCGTCCATGATCCCTGCCGTCGAGGCCCACTACCGCGTGGATCCCGGACCGCAGATGGTCCGGATGTGGGTGGATCGGGCGCGGTTCCGGCCGTACCCGGCCACCGTGGAGCGGCTCCTGCCGGTGGACATCGGGGAACTCAACCGGCTCTACCAGCTGGGCTTCGCGTCGTGGCTGCCATCCAGCGCCATCGCGGACGGCGTCTACTACGGGATGCGGGTCAACGGCCAGCTCATCGCGGCCGCCGGGACCCACGTCATCGGCCGCTCGGCGCGCCTCGCCGTGGTCGGCAACGTGCTGACCCACGTGGACCACCGGGGACGCGGATTCGCCACGGCGGTGACCGGGGCCGTGACCGCGGACCTGCTGCGGACCAGCGACCAGGTCGTCCTCAACGTCCGGGCGGATAATCCCCCGGCCATCAACGCGTATCGACGGCTGGGCTATGCCGAGCATGCCCGCTTCGAGGAACGACTCATCCATCGCCTCGGCTCACCATGGGCCGACCTCGCGGCGCCGCTGCGCCGCCTCTTCTCGCGCAAGGAGACCGACGTCAGATGACCGCCCAGACCACGCTGCCCGCCCACGACGTGACCGACCTCGGCCTGGCGGCCGAAGGGGTCCGCCGCATCGAGTGGGCCGAGCGGGAGATGCCCGTCCTGCGCCTCATCCGTGGGCGCTTCGAGCGGGACCGCCCGCTTGACGGTCTGCGCATCGGCGCATGCCTGCACGTCACCACGGAGACGGCGAACCTCATGCGCACGCTCAAGGCGGGTGGCGCGGAGGTCGTCCTGGCGGCCTCCAACCCGCTCTCGACCAAGGACGACGTCGCAGCCGCTCTCGTGGCCGAGTACGGCATCGCCACGCACGCCCGCCGCGGCGAGGACCGTGACACCTACTACGCCCACCTGAACGCGGTGGCGGACACCCGGCCGCAGATCACCATGGACGACGGCTGCGACCTCGTGTCGCTCATCCACAGCGAACGCCCGGACCAGGTCCGCGAGGTCCTCGCCGGCACGGAGGAGACGACGACCGGGGTGATCCGGCTCAAGGCGATGGCCGCCGACGGCGCCCTCGGCTTCCCGGTCGTGGCCGTCAACGAGGCCCAGACCAAGCACCTGTTCGACAACCGCTATGGCACGGGCCAGAGCACGCTGGACGGCATCCTCCGCGCGACCAACATCCTCATCGCCGGCCGCAAGGTCGTCGTCGCCGGGTATGGCTGGGTGGGGAAGGGGATCGCGTCGCGGATGGCCGGCCATGGCGCCCACGTGACCGTCGTGGAGGTGGATCCGGTCCGTGCGCTGGAGGCGCTCATGGACGGGTACGGCGTCATGACCCACACGGACGCCGCCCGCTGGGGTGAGCTGTTCATCACCGCGACCGGGAACCTCAACGTCTTCCGCCGCGAGCACTTCGAGGCGATGGGCGACGGCGCGATCATGGCCAACTCGGGCCACTTCGACGCGGAGCTGGACCTCGCCGCGCTGCGGGCGCTGGCGGAGGGCCACGTCCGGGAGGTCCGCGACAACGTCCAGGAGTTCGATCTGGGCGGCAAGAAGCTGCACCTGATCGCCGAGGGTCGCCTCGTGAACCTGGGAGCGGCGGAGGGCCACCCGGCCGCGGTCATGGACATGAGCTTCGCCAACCAGGCGCTGTCCGCCGAGTACGTGGCCCGCCACCACGGGGAGCTGGAGCCCAAGGTCTACGTGGTCCCGGAAGCGATCGACGCGGAGGTCGCGCGCCTGAAGCTGGCGGCCCTCGGGATCGAACTGGAGCCGATGACCGCCGAACAGGCCGACTACGTGGCTTCCTGGCAGCACGGCACGTGAGATCGACCCGTCTCGCGACGCGAGGCGGCCATCGGCGGTACGGTGCATCAGATGGCTGACGAGACCCTCCCCGCCGACGTTCAGGAGCTTCCTAGCGCGCCGTACGGGACGTGGTCGTCCCCGATCGCCGTCGATGACGTGCTCGCCGACACCGTCCGGCTCGGCGATCCGTGGGTGGACGGGGATGATGTCTACTGGATCGAGGGGCGGCCGGCCGAGGCCGGTCGCTGCGTGCTGGTCCGACGGCGCGCCGATGGGACGACCCAGGACCTGACGCCCCCGCCCTTCGACGTCCGGTCGCGCGTCCACGAGTACGGCGGCGGGGCGTACACCGTGGCCGGGGGGACGGTCGTCTTCAGCAACCGCGAGGACGGGCGGTTGTACCGCCTGGACCCGGGCGTGGAGACGCCCGTGCCGATCACACCGGACGGGCCGTACCGCTACGGCGACCTGCGCTTTGATGCCGGCCGCCGCCGCTACATCGCCATCCGCGAGGACCACGCCGCTGACGGGCACCCGACGGCCGCCATCGTGGACGTGCCGCTGGACGGTGACCGCCCGCCACGCATCCTGTACGAAGGCCCGGACTTCCTGACCTCACCCCGGCCGTCGCCGGACGGCACTCGCCTGGCGTGGCTGGAGTGGGACCACCCGGACATGCCGTGGGACGCGACGCGCCTGCGGGTGGCCGGCGTCGCGCCGGACGGCACGCTGGGCCGATCCGACCTCGCGGCCGGTGGTCCGGACGAGTCGATCGTGCAGCCGGAATGGTCGCCGGACGGGACGCTCCACCTCATCAGCGACCGGAGCGGCTGGTGGAACCTCTACCGGCTCGTGGACGGTCCACGACTGGAGCCGCTGGCGCCCATGGAGGCGGAGTTCGCCGGCCCAGCCTGGACGCTGGGCCAGTCCTGGTACGCCTTCCTCCCGGACGGCGCCATCGTGGCCATCGCCCGCCGCGACGGGCGGGACCGCCTCGTCCACGTCCAGCCCGGCCGACTGGTCGGGGAGATCGAGTCCGCATCCACGGAGTTCACTGACCTGCGCGCGAGCGGCTCGTTGGTCGTCTCGCTCGTCGGCTCGCCGTCCGAGGCGACCGTAGTCGCCCTGCTGGACCCGGTCACCATGGCCCCGGCTGGCGTGCTTCGCCGCTCGTCGCCGGTCGTGGTGGACGCGGCCTGGATCTCCGTCCCGGAGATGATCACCTTCGCCTCGACGGACGGGCGCATCGCCCACGCCCACTACTACCCTCCGACCAACCCGGACGTGGTGGGTCCACCGGACGAGCGCCCGCCGCTGGTCGTCCGATCGCACGGAGGCCCGACCGCCAACGCCTCCACGGTGCTGGACCTCGATACCCAGCTGTTCACCAGCCGGGGGATCGCCGTCGTTGACGTGGACTACGGGGGTAGCTGCGGCTACGGCCGCTCGTACCGGCAGGCGCTGGACGGGAACTGGGGGCTCGTGGACGTGGACGACTGCGTCGCCGCCGCCCGGTTCCTCGCCGACCGCGGCGACGTGGACCCGGACCGCCTGGCTATCGAGGGCGGCAGTGCCGGCGGCTATACGACCCTCGCGGCCCTCGCCTTCCGCGACGTGTTCGCCGCCGGGATCAGCCTGTATGGCATCGGAGACCTGGAGACCCTCGCCCGCGACACCCACAAGTTCGAGTCACGCTACTCGGACCGGATGGTGGGACCGTACCCGGCCATGGCCGAGCGCTACCGGGAGCGCTCCCCGGTGCACTACCTGGACGAGGTCTCGTGCCCGGTCCTGGTCCTGCAGGGCCTGGAGGATCGCGTGGTGCCGCCTGCCCAGGCGGAGGCGATCGTTGCTGCCCTGGAGGCGAACGGGATCCCGCATGCGTACCTCGCCTTCGAGGGTGAGGGCCACGGGTTCCGCGGCGCCGCGGCGATCCGCGCCACCATCGAGTCCCGCCTCGCGTTCCTCGGATCCGTGTTCGGGTTCGCGCCGGCCGACGTCCCCTCACTGGACCTGCCCGGCATGGACGCCTGGCGCGCCGGCCGGCGCCGGAGTCGTGGTGTACGCTCCGGCGAACGAGGGAACCGAGGAGCGCCACCACCTTGAGCATCGTCGACAGCGCGCAGTACCTGTTCACGTCGGAGTCGGTCACGGAAGGCCACCCCGACAAGATGTGCGACCAGATCAGCGACGCCATCCTGGACGCCATCCTGCGCGACGACCCGAACGCGCGTGTCGCCTGCGAGACGGCCACGACCACGGGCCTCGTGCTGGTCCTGGGCGAGATCACGACCCACACCTACGTGGACTTCCAGCAGGTCGTCCGCGACACGGTCCGCGACATCGGCTACACGCGGGCCGAGTACGGGTTCGACTACCAGACCTGCGGCACGCTGGTCTCGGTGCACGCCCAGTCGCCGGACATCGCGCAGGGGGTGGATGCGGCGCTGGAGGTCCGCGACGACGCGGCCTCTTCGTTCGAGCTGGGCGCCGGCGACCAGGGGATGATGTTCGGCTACGCCTGCCGCGAGACGCCGGAACTGATGCCGCTGCCCATCGCACTGGCCCATCGCATGGCCAGGCGGCTCGCCGAGGTCCGCAAGTCCGGCCAGTTCCCCTACCTGCGACCGGACGGCAAGACCCAGGTGACAGTCGAATACGACCACGGTGCCCCGGTCCGCGTCCGGACGGTGGTGGTCTCGTCCCAGCACGACCCGGACGTGCGCGTGGAGCGGCTCCGCCAGGACCTCGTGGAGGCGGTCATCCTGCCGACCATCCCGCGTGAGCTGCGTGATACGGACCCGGTCATGCACGTCAACCCCACCGGCCGCTTCGTCACCGGCGGGCCGATGGGCGACGCCGGGCTCACCGGGCGCAAGATCATCGTGGACTCGTACGGTGGCATGGCGCGCCACGGCGGCGGCGCCTTCTCCGGCAAGGACCCCACCAAGGTGGACCGATCCGCCACGTACGCCGCCCGGTGGGTGGCCAAGAACGTCGTCGCGGCGGGCCTCGCCGACCGGTTCGAGGTGGAGGTCGCCTACGGCATCGGCATCGCCCGGCCCATCAGCTTCTCGGTCGACTCGTTCGGCACCGGGAAGATCGCGGATGAGCGCATCCAGGCGCTCATCGAGCGCCACTTCGACCTGCGGCCGGCGTCCATCATCGCGGCGCTCGACCTGCGCCGCCCCATCTACCGGCAGACGGCCGCGTATGGGCACTTCGGCCGGCTGGACCTGGACCTGCCGTGGGAGCGGACGGACAAGGCATCCATCCTGGCGTCCGAGGCGGGCCTCCCGGAGCCGGAGCCCGTGGTCGCGCCAGGCGCCTGATCCAGGCACCTGATCCCGGGAACGGCCCTCAGCGCTCCGCGATGATGCTGGCCATGTCGCCGCCGCCCTTGCGGCCCTGACGACGGCTCTGCCAGACCAGCGCCATCTGGCCGATGAGCAGCATCCCGAGCGTGAACAGGAGGATCAGCGTCGCGACGGCGTTGGTCTCCGGCGTCACGCCGCGCTTGATCTGACCGAAGATGAACAGCGGCAGCGTGGACGACCCTGGTCCGGAGACGAAGGTCGTGATGACGTAGTCGTCGAAGCTGAACGTGAAGGCCAGCAGGAAACCGGCGATGATCGCCGGCAGGAGCATCGGGAAGGTGATCTGCCGGAACGTCCGCCACGGCGTCGCGAAGAGGTCGGAACTGGCTTCCACCAGGGTCCGGTCCATCCCCGACAGGCGTGCCCGCACCAGCAGCAGGACGAGGCTGGTGTTGAACAGCATGTGGGCGGCGATGATCGTGATATGGCCGAACGTCGGCTTGAACCCCGTGACCGCCTCGATGACGCCGAACGCCGTCGCGAACAGGACCAGCGTGGACAGCGCGATGACGATCTCCGGCACGATGATGCTCGTATAGGTCAGCGCGTCGAACGTCGTCCGCAGCTTCTTCCCGACGCGCTGGAGGCCAAGGGCCGCCATCGTCCCGAAGGTCGTGGCCAGGATCGCGTTCGGCAGCGCCACGATGAAGCTGTTGAGCAAGGCCTTCTGGACGACCGAATCCCCGAACGCCACACCGAACCACTTCGTGCTGAACCCATCCCACGCCGTCACCCGCCGGTTCGTGTCGTTGAACGCGAAGATGACGACGATGACGATGGGCAGGTACAGGAAGGCGTAGACTAGGATCGTGTGGCCCTTGAGCCAGCCCTCCACGAGACCAGCCCAGCGATCGGCCGCGCGGCCCTCCCGGCGCCCGGGCAGCTGCACGTCGCGCGAGCGCGGCGGGACGGCGCTCGTCACAGGACGCTCACCTCACGGGTCTTGCGGCCGCGGTTGACGAACCACAGGTAGAACGAGACGGTCACGAACATGATGAGGATGAGGCCCACCGCGCGGGCGGAACCGGACGGCCAGTTGCGGGCCTCCAGGAAGTCCGTGACCAGGGCGTTGCCCATCAGGTACGTCCGACCATAGCCCAGGATCTGCGGGATGACGTACTCGCCCATCATCGGGATGAACACGAGGATGGTGCCGGTCACGAGACCGGGCAGGGCGATGGGCAGCGTCACCTGGCGGAAGGTGGCCAGGCGTGCGGCCCCCAGGTCCTTGGACGCCTCGATGAGTGTCCGGTCCATGCGTTCCAGGGTCACGTACAGCGGGAAGACCATCAACGGCAGGTAGCCATACACCAGGCCGATGAGGACCGCGAACGGCGTTCCCAGGATCCGGAACTGATCGTCGCCCAGCAGGGTCCCGATCCAGCCCGCCAGGCCGCTGTCCGGACCCAGGATGATCATCCACGAGTAGGTGCGGATGAGGAAGCTCGTCCAGAACGGGACCACGAGCAAGAGGATCAGGACGCTCTTGCGGGACGCAGCCCGCGTCGCCAGGTAGTACGCCAGCGGCAGCCCTACCAGGAGGCACCCGATGGCGCCCGCGGACGCCATCACCAGGCTGGTGATGAACGGGTCCGGCCGCTCCAGGGCGCGGACGTAGTTGTCCAGGACGAATGCCGGCTCGTAGCCGCCATTCTTGGCCCGCACCCCGAACGAGAAGATGAAGACGATCGCCAGCGGCGCGATCAGCAGGAACAGATACCACAGGCCGGCGGGCGCGATGAGGAACGCCGTGAGCAGACCACGGCGGAACCGAGCCGAGCGGCTCGGTTCC
>JBBEBL010000115.1:0-3366 GCA_040882345.1 Chloroflexota bacterium | reverse complement strand
GTGCCCCGCCGCGAGACGACGCGACGAGGTCATGCGACCGGGGATCCGACGAGTATCCGATCGGGGGCGTCAGCCGCCGTCAGCCGCCGTCAGCCGCCGATCCTGGACTTGAACTCTTCCCAGATGTCGATGCGCTGGTTGTTGCCGGAGGTGTCCTCGGCGCCCTCGAGGTTGGCGATGACGTCGGCCGGCGGGAAGATGGCGGGATCCGCCAGGATGGCCGGATCCACGAACTCCTTCGCCGCGTCGTTGGGCGTCGCGTACAGGTTGAAGTTCGTCTCCTCGGCCTGGATCTCGGGGCGGTGGATGAAGTCGAGCCAGGCGTACGACGCGTTCGGGTGGGGCGCGTCGGCCATCATGACCCACGCATCCATCCAGTACAGCGTGCCCTCGCTCGGGACGGTGTAGCCGGCGTCACCGGCGGCGACGAGGTCGCCGAGCTCCTGGCCCAGCGGGCCGGTCCAGCCCAGCGTCAGGGACGCCTCGCCGGACGCGAGCTTGTCGCCGTACGTGTCGGAGTCGAGCGCCAGGATGTGCGGCGCGCACTCGAGCAGGATCTGGCGAGCCTCCTCCAGCTCGCTCTGCACGTCCGAGTTCAGCGAGTAGCCGAGCATCTTGAGCGGGAAGACGAAGATGTCGCCCATCGAGTCCACGAACACGGTCTTGCCCGACGCCTCATTGCGCAACTGGTCGTAGAAGTCCTGCCAGCTCTCGGGGACCTTGGGCAGGAGGCTCTTGCGCCACAGGATGCCGGTCGTGCCGTAGTCCTTGGGGATCAGGTACTCGTTGGTGGGGTCCCACCACTGGCTCTTGAAGGTGTCGTTGATGAGCGCGTAGTTCGGGATACGGGACATGTCCAGCTTGGTCAGGAATCCCTCCTCGACCATGCCCGGCACGTACTCCGCCGTCGGGCAGGCGATGTCGTAGCCGGACGCGCCGCCCTGGAGCTTGGCGATGAGCTCCTCGTTGTTGGCGAAGACGTCGTAGACGAAGTTCTCGACGCCGAACTCCGCCTTGAAGGCGTCGATGTTCGTCGGCGAGATGTAGTCGCTCCAGTTGTAGACGAAGAGCTCCTTCTCGATGTCAGCCGCCGGCGGGGGCGTCGCGCCACCCGTCGTCGGGGCCGGCGTCGCACCGCCACCGGCGGTGGGGGCGGTCGTCGCGCCGCCGCTGGAGCAGGCTGCGAGGGCCGCACTGCCGCCCAGCAGCCCCGCCGTCGCGAGGAAGCTGCGGCGGTTGACCTTGTTCCTGGAGATCCTCGCCAGGTATTCGCTCAGATCGCGCTCTGCCACGGGTCCGCTCCTCCTGTCCCGCGCCGGCTCACGCCGTCACGGACTATGGCCATGCTCATCCCGCGAGGACGAGGTTGGCCTCCTCGTGCCACCGGACCACCACCGGGTCGCCCGGACCTGCCCCCGGGGCGCCACGAGCGCCCGATGCGTTCTGGTGACGAACGATAAGCTCGCCAGCCTCCTGGGTCTCCACTCGATATTCGGTGTCACCACCCAGGTACGTACCCTGGCGGATGCGGCCCTGCACCTGCTGGAAACCGGCTGGCGCCTCGTCCGGGGTGTCCGCCAACAGGACCTCCAGCCGCTCCGGCCGGGTGGCGACGGTGACCAGGTCGCCTGCCGCCAGCGTCGTCTCGGCGTCCGTGACTCGGCCGCGTAGCGTCAGGCCGCCCTCGCTCCGGGCGGTGGCCACGCTCGTGGATCGGTCGAATTCGAGGACGGTCGCGGTCATGAAGTTGGATGTGCCGATGAAGTCGGCCACGAATCTGTTGACCGGCCGTTCGTAGAGCTCCGTGGGGCCGCCCTGTTGCTGGATCCGGCCGTCCTTCATGACCACGATCATGTCGCTCATCGTGAGCGCCTCTTCCTGGTCGTGGGTGACGTACACGAAGGTGATCCCGACCTCGCGCTGCAAGGCCTTGAGCTCCAGCTGCATCTCCTTGCGGAGCTTCAGGTCCAGCGCTCCCAGCGGCTCGTCCAGGAGCAGCACGGTCGGTCGGTTGACGAGCGCGCGGGCCAGCGCGACGCGCTGCTGCTGCCCGCCAGACATCTCCCAGGTCCGTCGCTTGCCGTAGCCCTCCAGGCGCACGAGGCGCAGCGCCTCCTCCACCCGACGAGCCTCCTCGTCCCGCGCGACCTTGCGCTGGCGGAGGCCGTAGCCCACGTTCTGGGCGACGTCCATGTGCGGGAAGAGGGCGTAGTGCTGGAAGACGGTGTTGACGTTGCGCTGGTACGGCGGCACGCCGGCGATGGGCTGGCCGGCCAGGAGGATCTCGCCCTCCGTCGGCTGCTCGAAGCCAGCGATCATGCGCAGCGTGGTCGTCTTGCCGCAGCCGGACGGGCCCAGCAGCGAATAGAACTCACCGCGGGCGATGGACAGGTTCATGTCGTCCACGGCGGCGACCGTGCCGAAGCGCTTGGTCACGCCGATCAGATCGACATCCGGGGCGTGGCTGGCGGCCGGGGCCGTCCCGGCCAGCGGGCGCGCGGCGGGGTTCGACAGGGCGGTGGCGCCGATCTGGGGGGTGGTCAACGGCGGTCCTCGCGCAGTGGTCTCCGAACGCTGAGCGGTGCTGTAGCCCGGCTACAGGCTCGGTGCATCGTACGGGGGAGGTCGGGCGGCGTCAACGCGCGGTGCGTGCGAATCTCGCACCTTGGTCGTGTCCAGCCCGCTGCCTTTCGTCAGACCTGAACCTATACTTCAGCACCTGCAGGTATCTTGCTCGGGAGGGTCCGGAATGGTGGTTGCGGAACTGGGTCTTGGACAGCGCATCCGGACCCTGCGCCGGGCACGCCGCTTGACCCTCCGTGACGTCGCCGAGCGCGCCGGGGTCACGGAGAGCTTCCTGTCCCAGGTGGAGCGCGACGTCACGAGCCCGTCCATCGCCACGGTTCGGCGCATCGCGCGGGCCCTGGATCTGTCCATCGCGCAGCTCTTCGCGGAGGAACCGCAGACGGGACGCGTCGTACGACGCGAGGCCCGCCGACGCGTCGCCTATCCGGGTCTCCGCGCCGTGGACGAGTTCCTCACCACGAACATGGCCGGTCGCCTGCAGGTCATCCTGTCCACCATAGAGCCCGGCGGCGGGACCGGCGCGGAACCGTACACCCACGACTCGGACGAGGAGGTCGTCGTCGTCCTCGCCGGCGTCCTGGACCTGTGGGTCGGCGACGAGCACTACGTCCTGCGCGAGGGCGATGCGATCACGTTCCCATCACGGATGCCGCACTGGAACGCCAACCACGGTGATACGCCGGTCACCGTCCTGTTCTGCCTGACGCCGCCCTCGTTCTAAGCGGTCCGTCGTCCCGTCGCCCGCCACCCGCCTCCGCCGTCCTGATCTGTTGCGTTTAG
>JBBEBL010000114.1:0-4483 GCA_040882345.1 Chloroflexota bacterium | reverse complement strand
GGCGTGGGACGCTCAGGTCGGTCTCCGTCCTCGTGGTCGATGACGAGGACCAGCGCTCCTTCGACTGCTGACGGATGCGCTGGAGCGTGCGGGATGTGCCGTCACTGCTGCGGCGACACCTTCCGGAAGCGATCGCGGCGACCGAGCGGATGGAGCGTCTCGATCCCCGACATCACCCACCGAGCTCGAGAAGGCCCGGGCTGGGACCAGGGCCCCGTGGGGTGGCGACGCGGGCTACTCGCCGGTGGCCCGCTCGAGCCCGTCAAGCGCCAGCTGATCGTCCGGCGCGCCGCGGGCCGACCTCGCGGGGTGGCTGTCGCCCGCCGGCATCTTCGGTCCGCGGCCGTACCGGATCCCGGGCCCGCCGCGGCCCTGGTCCAGCTTGACGATCACCCCCCGCTGCTGCAGTGCCCGCAGCAGGTCCCTGGCCCCCGCGACGTCGACGTCGAACATGCGCCGCAGCGTCTGGTTGGTGACGTGTCCGTACTCGCGGATGTGATCGGCGACCTTGCGGTCGGTCTCATCGGCCCGGCGCACGTGGTAGCGCACGGCCCTGCCTAGGCTGGCCAGCGTAGAGCCGGTGAGGACGTACGTGGGGAGCGCCCGAGCCGCCGTCCGGGCGGTCGGCTCGACGAGCCGCGTGTGAGCCAGCCGCTCGAGCACGCCCTGCGCCTCGCTCGTCGACCGCTGGGCGATCGCAGCGTGCCGGGCGGCGTCGATGTTGCGCGCATCGCGGAGATGCGACAGTGCCAGGAGGACGTCAACGTCGCCCCCGAGTTCCGGCGCGAGCTCAGCGACGAACCGGGCGAAGGCGTCGTTGCCGGTACCGCCCTGGACCAGGACGCGCACCTGGTATCCGTCATCGCTGAAAGTGGGCGGGACCTTTCCTGTGCGGAGCAGCTCCCGGTACGCCCGGTCGATCCCCTGGCCGGTCCGCTCCGCGACCTGTAGCGCCGTGACCGTCTCGAGCAGGAGCCGGTTCCGCGGCGTGGACGGGTGGGTAAGGATGTTCTCGGGGGTGATCCCGAAGACGAGTCCGCCCGGGCTGGTGACCGCGAGCGAGTCGGGCGAGTGCTCTACGTCCACGGCGCCCGCCAGCTCATAGTCGCGGTGGACGAGCGCGTTGACCACGAGCTCGCGGACGGCGTCCGCCGGGTAGTCATGGATCTGGATCTGGACGCCGCCCGACGCGCTGAGCGGGTGCACCCGGCTGCGGACGGCGACTGCGTCGAGGAGGGACTCGACCGCGGCGAGCAGGGGCCGCGTTGATCGGATGCGGGCGGTCGACTCGCTGCCCGGGCTCGCCCGGTACTGGTAAGAGAACCCGTGGTTGGGTATGGCAGCGGCGATCGTCTCCGTGTCACCGAGGATCAGCAGCCCGGCTCGCGACAGCCTGCCGTGGGACGTGAGCAGGCGAAGATCCCGGGCGAGCTTGCGTTCGTCGGACCGGGCGAGGTCGTCCCGGCCGGCCAGCAGCAGCAGCCGGCGGACGCGGGCGACCTCGTCGGCGGACACGGCCTCCATCCCGAAGTCGGTCGCCTCGGCCGACCAGTCCGACAGGCCGCGGGCGGCCATCGCCTGCCGCTGCTCCTCGGGCGGGAAGGGCCGACACTCGCTCCCGACGCGGCGGGTCGCCGTTCCCGCTGCGTTGGCGTAGAAGACCGCCCCCTTCGGGACGGTGATCACGACCAGTCGGGCGGACGCCTCGAGGACCTCCGCGACCGGCACCGAGAGCGACGGCCGGGTGCGGTCGAAGATCCCCTTCCGGATCACGTCCGCGGTCAGGCGGGTCGAGACGCCCCGAAACGCCGCGGGGCCGCCGACCGCGTCGACCACCCCTGCCACGATCGTCCCGCCCTCGGCATTCGCGAGGCACACGACGGCATCGGCGAGCATCTCGAGCGACCGGCGCGGGTCCGCGGACTCCTCCTGCTTGAACTCGAGCTGATCGGATTCGAGGTCGCGCGGCACGGCACCGTCGCGGATCAGGTCGAGAGTCTCCGAGAGGCTGGTCACGGCGGCAGTCTGCGGGCTAACTGAGAAACCGTCAAGCCTCGACACTCTCTCAGTTATCCGCAGTTCTTCGGGGGTTTTCGCCAGGCCTCGCCGGCGTGGCAGGAGTCCCAGGCAGCCGACGGTCGAGCAGCGTGTCGCCTGACTCGCCGATGACGACCACCCGCCAGAGGTGAGCGGGTCGCCGCGGAGCGGGCGATCGAGTGGCTCCGCGCCTTGTCAGCGACGTGGACCGAGGCCGACGTCCCCGAGGCGAAGGCGGACGTGCTCCACGCGATCTACGACCGGATCGTCGTCACAGGGAGGGAGATCGTGTCGGTGAGACTCACGTCGTCGGGGGCTTGCAGCAGCCAAAGCGTCGAGCACCGCGTCGATCGGCGTGGTGCGCTTCGTTCGGGCGACGCTCCGACCGACCCGTCCCGGCCAGAAGAAGGTGGATCGCCGAACCGGGGTCGAACGTGAGCGTCGGCACCGTCCAGGGCTCGACGCCGCCTGCCACTGCGCCACCGTGCGGCGGTGCTGCGGCGATGCGTGGAGAGGGCCAGGGATTCGCCGTGTCGCCCGCGAGCCAGAGGGTCAGCAGGCCCGGTCGAGCGAGGCCGGCCAGGGCGGCGTCGCCGGCGGTCGCGGCCTCGATGGAGCGCGCCACGCCAGCGGCCGGGGCGGCCCACGGGTGGGCAGGGACCCTGGAGGCCCGCCGTGCCGTCCGGCGCCGGTGCGCCTCGAAGGCCGCAGCGTCCTCGGCCCAGAGGTGCAGGCGGCGGTCGCGTGCCCAGATGGCGTGCAGCGCAAGCATCGGTCAGGGCCTCAGGCGCTGTCCTGGCTCGATCGTGCCACCCAGCCGTGAGCCGCGGGCTCCCAGACGGCTGCACCGAGTTCCCCGGACAGGACCGGATCGAGGAAGCGGGCAGCCAGCGCATATCCCCGCGCGAGTTCGGCGGCGAGTCCGACCTCGATGGCCATCCGCGCGTACGGCACGCGCCAGTCCGCAGGCGGTCGTGGCAGCGCGCCGGGAAGCCCGTGGCGATCGCGCTGCCTGAATGTCTCACGCACGGCGCGGTTGAGCCGGTCCGCGTTCACCTGGGAGGCTGACGCGATCAACGCGAGGTCGACGAGATCCTTGACCCGCGTGCTCGCCATGCCGGACTGGCCGTAGCCGCGAGTGTAGGCATGGACCTTCTCGGCGATCTGAAGCTCGAGGGGGAGCAAGGGCGCCTCGACCGGCTCGATGTCCGCGAACGCGAGGAGGTCCGGGCCGTGGAGTTTGTCCGGCTCCCAACCCGCAGGGAAGTCGAAGCCCACGTCGAGGAGGAACTCCTCGAACAGCCGGCCGGCAAGGTCAGCTCGGACGTGGTATCGGACAGCGGACCCTTCAACGAGCTGGTCGAGCTTCGCGGTTCGCTCGATCGCGAACGTGAAGTGATCGCCGAGGTCGAGTTCCCCGGTGGCCAGGAGATCGGCGGTCGCCGCATCCTCGCCACCAGGACCCGCGAGGTCGATGTCCATCGTCGTGCGGGCCTTCGTGCCCAGTCGGTAGTCGAGGGCGAGGCCGCCTTTGAGCACCCAGCGATCCTGAGCGACCGCGAACAGGCGGGCGAGCAGTCGATCGAAGGCGACCGACTTGCGCAGGCGAACGAGTGACACGCCGCCATCGCGGCTCAGCGCGACGAGCCGCGCCTCGAGCGCCTGCCGGAAGGCAGCTGCCGAGGCGTACCTCACCGGCCTGTCCAGGCGAGACCGACCTCGACGAGCTGTCCCACCCGGCGGCCTCGACCGTGAGCCGCCTCCCGGAGTCGACTCGGCGTGGTGAGCCCGCGGTCGATGGCCTGGGCGATGGCGTGGACGACCTGCTCGGGCGCCACGCCGGCATCGGCGGCATCGGCGATCGTCCGGGCCGGTCCGGTGAGGCGCATCCCGTCCCGGACGACCGTGTCAGGGCCGGCGAGCGGCCGGGTCGTCGTGTGCAGCGCGACCCCGGATCGCCGGGAGAGCTTGCGGCGGCTCCGCGGAACGGACAGGTGGATCAGGTTCGGGATGCTGTCCGAAAGTCCGAGGAGCTCGAGCGCGGACTCGTGCGACACGACGGCATCGGGCGCGAGGCGCAGCCAGGCCGCGAGGAGTTCTTCGCGAGGCGAGGAGGGGTAGTCGCGGAGACGGTACAGGCCTCGCGCCACACGGACGAAGCGGCCGCTCTTCGCATGGTGGGTGATCAGGGGTGAGCTGAAGCCGGAACCGCGGGCCTGGGCCGTAGTGAAGTAGCCGGCCTGCTCGGTGGCGGTCGCGAAGAGACCTTCGTGGTCCGGACGTGAGGCAGCAGTAGCGTCGTCCATACCTTGCATAATACTTAGGTTTGGAACGACGTGGTACAGGCGGGTCCACCGTCCCGACCCGTTGCGCGAGCCTCATTACGCCGGGCGGCGACCGGCGACGATGGGTGATTGGAACGGATGTTCGTGGCGCGCCCGACAGG
>JBBEBL010000113.1:0-4504 GCA_040882345.1 Chloroflexota bacterium | reverse complement strand
GACGCGGCCCTGGCGGCAGGTGAGTACCGCGATGCCGCCATCCGCTACGGCCGCGTGGTCGGCTTCGATGACCCGGGCGTCACCGCCGCCGCGCTCGTGGGGCTTGGTGAGGCGCGCTATCGACTCGACGATGACGATGCGGCACTGGCCTCGTGGGAGGCTGCCGTCCAGCTCGGCGAGACCCCATCCAGCTACACCGCCTGGCGCAACGTGGCGGCAGCCCGCGTCCGGGCCCGCGACCTCACTGGCGCCATCGAGGCCTACCGGCAGGCGGACCGGCTGGCCCCAGCGCAGGACAAGGCGGAGATCGCGACCCGTCTGGGATGGCTGACCAAGGAGACCGGCGACGCGAAGGGCGCGCGCCGCTACTTCGCCAAGGGTCGTGGCGATGGGCCGCTCGTGTCCATCACCACGATCATCATCGCGGCGACGGCGATCGTTTCCCTGTCGGCCCTGTTCTCGGTGGAGGGTCGCGTCCTGTTCGACGCGTTCCAGTTGGACAAGCCCGCGGTCGCGCGGGGCGAGTACTGGCGACTGTGGAGCGTGACGCTGCTCCATGGCAGCCTCATCCACCTGGCCTTCAACATGTACGCGCTGTACCTCGTCGGCCAGATCGTGGAGCGCTGGTACGGCTCCATCCGATTCCTGCTCTTCTACCTGGCGTGCGCGGCCGCGGGCTCGGTCGCGAGCTTCGTGTTCGGGGGGGACGTCCCGTCGGTGGGTGCGTCCGGGGCCGTCTTCGGGCTGTTCGGGTTGGTGCTCGCCGCCGGACGGCTCCACAACCCGGTGGACCGCGGGAGCCGGATGCTGGTCCGCCAGCTGGGGATGCTCATCCTCATCAACATCGCGTTCGGGTTCGCTGTCCCGGGCATCGACAACGCGGCCCATCTCGGCGGGCTCGCCGCGGGCCTGTTCCTTGGCGCCCTCGTACCACCGACCGCGGTCCAGACGATGGCCTCGCTCTGGCAGCGCGCCGGCGAGGCGGGCACGGCCCATGTGGCGCGGGTCCCGGCGGTGATCCTGATCATCGCCCTGGCCGTGGTCGCCGCCGTGGTCCTCGCCGGAGTCATCGTCGGCACCGGCATCCGGGGCGGCTGAGCCGGCCTTCAGAACTCGCCGAAGACGACCTGTGGTCCCGGTTCGCCCTGCGCGCCACCCTCCGGTTCCAGGGTGACCATGGCGGCCGCGCTGGAGCCCAGGTCCACCCCGAACGGCGCGATGAACGGTCCCTCGCCATCGTGGTGGAAGGTTCCCAGCGCATGCACGCCGGTCGCGTCCGCGAACCACAGCTGATAGACGAAGCCGACCGGTGTGGCGGGCAGGTCGTTGGCCATGAGGTAGGCCTCGGTCGTGCCCGGCCGGAAGATGGCGATCGCTGAGGCGACCGGAGCCACGGGCTCCGCATGCAGACTGGCGATCCGGTGGGCCGGGTCGGCGACGAGGGCCATCGCGGCCTCCTGGGCGGCGATGCGCCGCTGCGCCTCCACGACGGCCACGCGTGCGCCGGCGGCCTCGTCCGTCAGCTGGACGGTCCGCGCCCCGAGACCCACGGCCACGATGCCCAGCACGGCGGCGAGCCCGATGGCTCCCCAGGTGCCCGCCCGCCGCGGCATGCCTACGGGCGTGGCGAGCCTGACGGGCGTGACGGGCCCGACGAGGGCCAGGTCGGGCTTGACGGGCGCCCGCAGCGCGGCGAGCACCTCGCCGCGCAACCCGGCCGGTGGCCGGAGCTCCGGAGCGGCCAGGGCGAGGTCACCAACGACATCGTCCAGGTCGGCGCGCAGGTCGCGGCACGGCCCGCACGACGCGAGATGCCGATCCAGCTCCTGGTGCTCGGCGTCGTCAAGGTCGTCCAGGGCAGCGCCGGCAGCCAGCTGCTGCATGGCGGCGTGGTCCATCAGGCGGATCACGTGGCGCGCGCCGCGTCGGCGACGTCCTCATCCTCCGACAACGACGCCCCGATCACATCCCGCAATCTGAGCAGCGCGCTCCGGATCCGGGTCTTGGCGGTCCCGAGCGGGATGCCGAGACGCTCCGCGACTTCCACGTGAGTGAGGCCACCGAAGAACGCGAGCTCGAGGGCCGTGCGCTGCGTCTCGGGCAGCTGGGCGATGGCCGCCCTGACCCGATCGCGGCGCAGGTTGTGCCACGCCTCGCGGTCCACGTCGTCCGGTGCAGCCTTGACCTCCAGCTCCGTTTCCGCCGCCGCGCGCCTGCGATGGTTGGCCTCGCGGCGGACGAGGTCGATCGCCTTGTGGCGGGCGAGGCTGAACAGCCACGGGCCAACGGAGCCACGCGCCGGGTCGAAGCGGCCGGCGTCCTTCCAGACGGCGATGAACACCTCCTGGACGACTTCCTGGGCGAAGCGGTCTGCGCCGGTGACCTGGTAGGCGAGCGAATAGAGGGGTCCGCTGTAGCGCGCGTACAGGGCCTCCACCGCGCGTTCATCACGGCCCACGATGCGCGCGAACAGGGCGGCATCCTCGGCGCGGCGAACTTCGCGGTCGATCTCGGTGGACTGGGGCAACTGCCTCTCCGTCTGCCGGGGAGTCGTGGCGGCGCCGGGTCGGACGCGAGCGGAATCATACCCGCCCGCTCGTAGGGATCCGAGGGTCGGCTGGCGGACAGGCGTGAAGACGAGGTCCATACCCATGGTTCGCGCCGCAGGCCCGACCGGATGGGCACGGGCGTGCGTGTCGCCTGCGGTAGCATCGACGGCGGATGTTCGCCACGCTCCTGGGTCCGCTGCCGCGCCCGCCGCTCCCCGATGACGCCGCTCCGGAGGCGCTCCTGGACGCCGCCCTGGCGGTCCAGGCGGAGCACGGGCTGGAGCCGCTGACCACGGCCGGCTGGGGAGACTGGTCCGCGGCCACTCACCGGACGGATCGCCTCGTCAAGGGCGTCGTGGCCGGTCCCGTGTCGTCGCGACGCAGCACGGAGAAGGTCCGGGACGAGATCGCGGGGCTGGCTGACGCCGGCTGTCCCTGGATCGAGGTCCACGAGTGGGTGCCGGACCTCCGGCTCGCGGAACCCGATGCGCCGGCGCGGTTTGCGGCCGCCCACGTGGCTGCCACGGACGGGCTGGACGGCGTCCATCTGTCCCTGGCCCTCCTGGGCGGGAACGCGGATGCACTCGGGTCCGCGGCGGTCTTCGCCGCCGGGTACGCGAGTCTCGCGGTGGACCTTATCGCCGGGCCGGACAACTGGCGCCTCGTCGTCGTCGCCCCGTCCGACCGGGGCATCGTCGCCGGGGCACTGTCCGTTCACGTACCGGCAGACGACGGCCCGGAGGTCCTGATCTGGGCCGCCCGTTACGCGGCGTCGACGGCTGGTCGAGGCGAGGCTCGCGTCGGGCTGGCCACGGCCGGCTCCCTGGCGGACCTGACCTGGGACGCGGCCGTCCGCAAGGTGGAGCGACTGGGAAGCGCGGCGCGCCTCGTGACCGCGTCGCCGGAAGAGGGTCGCGCCGCGGTCGACCCAAGGGCGCTGGACATCCGCTCGGCTGCCCTCGGCCGGGTTCGCAAACCCCGAATGCCGGGTGACCCGACGCCCTGACCCGCGCACCGCCTACCATGCGGCGATGACATCCACGAGGTTCTGGCACGGCTTCGCCGACATGCATCGCATCAAGGACGCAGAGCTCGTCTTCCGCTCCGCCGACGGGGTCTGGCTCGAGTCCGTGGACGGCCGACGCTTCCTGGACACGACGGCGGGTCTCTGGTACTGCGCGGTGGGCTACGGCCGCCAGCCGATCGCCGATGCGGTCGCGGCCCAGATGACGCGCCTCGCCGCGTACTCGTCGTTCGGGGCGTACACGACGGAGCCCACCGTCCAGCTGGCGGCGCGACTGTCGGCGCTGGCGCCGATCGATGACGCCGTGGTCTTCTTCGGCTCGGGCGGCTCCGACGCGGTCGATACGGCGGCCAAGCTCGTCCGTCGGTACTGGGACGTCGTGGGCCGGCCGGAGAAGCGGCTCATCGTCTCGCGGGAGCACGGCTACCACGGGATGCACGCGTGGGGCACATCGCTGGCCGGGATCCCGGGCAACAAGTCCGGCTATGGCGGCGACATCATCGATGAGGTCGCTCATGTCGGCGTCGCCGACACGGCCCAGCTGGCGGCCCTGCTGGAGCGGCGCGGAAGCGAGATCGCGGCCTTCATCGGCGAACCGGTCGTGGGCGCGGGCGGCGTCTACCCGCCGGAACCTGGGTACTGGGCTGAGGTCCAGCGACTGTGCCGCGAGCACGACGTGCTGCTCATCGCGGACGAGGTCGTCACGGGCTTCGGGAGGACTGGGGCGATGTGGGGCTCGCAGCGCTATGACATCACGCCGGACCTCATCACCTTCGCCAAGGGCGTGACGTCCGGCTACATCCCGCTGGGGGGCGTCCTCGTGGGGCCACGCGTGGCCGGGCCGTTCTGGGATGGATCCGAACCCGGCCCGACCTTCGTCCACGGGTATACGTACAGCGGTCACGCGGCGGCCTGCGCCGGTGCGATGGCC
>JBBEBL010000112.1:0-4586 GCA_040882345.1 Chloroflexota bacterium | reverse complement strand
CCGATCGTGCCGATGTTGACGTGCGGCTTGGTGCGCTCGAACTTCTTCTTGGCCACGTGACCGTTTCACTCCTTACGAGGCGCGGCGACGCCGCTGTGACTTTGCTGGATCGCTCGGGGGCCGCTGTGCCGCCGACGTGGAGCCCACAATCGGACTCGAACCGATGACCTCTTCCTTACCAAGGAAGTGCTCTGCCAGCTGAGCTATGTGGGCCCGGGACCGATCCTGGATGTTCGCGATGAAGTGGTGGGCAGGGAGGGAATCGAACCCCCACAGTCGAAGACGGCTGATCTACAGTCAGCGGAGCTCACCACCTGCTCAACCTACCCACTGTGGCGCGATGCCGGATCGAAGCTGCGGCCCCGTGGTGGATCCGTCACCGATGGATGTGCGCTGGAGCCGACGACGGGACTCGAACCCGGAACCGGCGGTTTACAAAACCGCTGCTCTACCAATTGAGCTACGTCGGCGCGACGGGCAGGGCCATACCGCAGAAGACCCCTTTCGGCGCCGGGAGATGATAGGTCGGGCCGGGCAGATGGGTCAAGCGCCGGGGTCGGGCGCGCGGTGTCGAGGGGTCGCCCGGGCCCGAGGCTTCACCCGTGGCGAAGGCCCGTGATGGGAGAGGGTCCACGGGCGGGCGGCTTCACCGATGGCGAACGTACGCACCCCGAAGGGCGGCGCCACGGCCACGTCGCCCGCTCACGGCCCGACCTCTTCGTTGCCAGTGAATCGGCGTGCCGGAGGACCGCTCCGCGTGGCCCGGACCGGGCCTTCGACCTGCGGCCGTTCACTCCTGGTGAAGCCGCATCGCGCCGGGTCCACGGGTGTCATGTGGGTCCATCCAGCGGGAGGAGACCCTCGCCGATGTCGTCCTCATCCGCTTCCATGGCGGCGTCGACTGGCTCAGCCGACTTTCGTGGCTTCGCGGGACGCGCCCGCACCGCGCGCTCGGCGGGCGATACCCGGGAGGTGGGTTCGGTGGTCGGCTGATCATCGCCGCCGCTCGGAACCTCCCGCTGCGCGACGGCCTCGAAGAGCAGGATGGACCCGGCGACGGCCGCATTGAGCGATCCGACATTCCCGCGCATCGGGATGCGCATGAACAGGTCGCAGCGCCGCCGCACGGCCGGCCCGAGCCCCTGTCCCTCGCTGCCGACGACGATCGCCAGCGGCCCACGGAGGTCACTCTGGCGGGCGGTCAGCGGCGCCGACCCGTCCGCGCCGGCGATCCGCAGCCCGCGTGCGTGCAGGTCGCTCAAGGCACCGGGCAGGTCGTCCACGGGACACAGGAGCAGGTGCTCGATGGCGCCGGCGGAGGCCTTTACGGCCGACGGGCTCAGCGGCGCCTGGCGGTGCGTCGGGAAGAGGACGCCGTGGACGCCAGCGGCCTCCGCGCTGCGCAGCAGGGAACCCACGTTGTGCGGATCCTCGAGCGAATCGAGGACGAGGACGAACGGTGCTTCCCCGCGCTCGGTCGCCCGCGCCAGCACATCGTCGATGCCGGCAAAGATGCGCGGCTCGACGACGAGGGCGATGCCCTGGTGCCCGTCGAAGCCGGCGAGGGCCGTGAGCGAGCCGCCCTCCACCTCCACGATCGGGATGCGCAGGTTCGTGGCGTGCAGGACGAGCTTCTCCAGCGCCGACCGGCGCTGGGGCACGACCAGCAGACGTCGGGCAGGCCGGCGAGCAAGGAACGCCTCCTCCACGGGGCGTCGTCCGGCGACGAGCTCCTCCCCTTCCGCCAGGGCGGCGGGTGGCGGGAGCGGTGCACCGCGCGGCGGACCACCGTACGCGCCAGAGGCTCCACCCGGCGGCCCGTACGGCCGCGGCGCGCCAGGGTTCCACGGGGGCGGCCCATCGCGGCGCGGTCCATCGCGGCGGGGGCCGCCTGGTCGGGGGCCGTCAGGCCTCGGACCGCCGGGTCGGAAGCGGGTCCCGTCCGGTCGATCACCGCCGGCTGGACGCCACGACCGGTCACCCCCTGGCCGATCACCGGGCGGCCGGTCGGTCGGCGGCCGCTCCCACGGTGGACCGTCGCGGCGGGGTGCGTCGAACCGGGGGCCGTCGCGGCGTGGCCCGGGTCCACCGGTTGCTCGTCGATCGGGGCCGGACGGATCCGGTCGGCGCTCCGGATCCCAGCGCGGCCGTCCGGGCCGAGGTCCACCGGGGCGAGGTCCATCGCGTCGCCCGCCGGGTCCGCCGGGTCCGCCAGGCCCGTCGCGTCGGGGACCGCCCGGACGACGGTCAGGCACGAGACGGCTCCGTGGCTCGGCGCCAGCGCTGGCCGTCGCGCGTGTCCTCGACGGCGATCCCGCGGACGGCGAGCTCGTCCCGCAGCCGGTCGGAGGCGGCCCAGTCGCGGGCTGCCCTGGCCGCGGCCCGCTCGTCGAGGAGCGCCTGCAGCTCTGGCGACAGGCCATCGTCTCGGTCCGGCAACACCGCGAGCACGCGGTCGATGTCGCGCATCGCGTCGAGCACGCGCTCCGCGTCCGCCGTGGACAGCTGGCGCGCCTCCACACGACGGTTCACCTCGCGCACGAGATCGAAGAGTGCCGCCAGCCCGGCCGAGACATTGAGGTCGTCGTCGAGCGCTTCGCCGAACGCCGTGCGCGCACCCTCCAGCACACTGGGCAGCGCGTCGTCGTCGGGGCGGTCCTCACGGTACGCCTGGAGCGTCGCGACCGCCGTATCCAGGCGGTCCAGCGCCGCGCCAGCCGCCGCCAGTGAAGCGTCGGAGTGGTTGAGGCTCGCCCGGTAGTGGACCGCGATGAGCGCGTAGCGTAGCGCCCGGGGGTCGATGCCCGCGTCCAGCAGGTCGCCGACGCGGGCGATGTTGCCGGTGGACTTGGCCATCTTGGCCCCACGCATCTGGAGGTGCGCGCAGTGCAGCCAGGTGCCCACGAACGGCTCACCGGTAGCCGCCTCGGACTGGGCGATCTCGTCCTCGTGGTGCGGGAAGATCAGATCCACGCCTCCCGTGTGGATGTCGAACGATGGCCCGAGGTGGGCCATGCTCATCGCGGAGCACTCGATGTGCCAGCCCGGCCGGCCCTCCCCGATCGCGGTCGTCCACGACGGCTCGCCAGGCTTGGGCGCCTTCCACAGCGCGAAGTCCCGCACGTCGTCCTTGGCGTACTCGTCCGCCTCCACGCGCTCGCCGACCCGGAGCTGATCCGGGTCCAGGCGAGACAGCCGCCCGTAGGCCGGCCATGAGGCGATCCGAAAGAAGATGGACCCGCCGTCCGTGCGATACGCATGGCCGCGATCCAGGAGCGTCGAGATGAGGGCGACGATCTCGTCGATGTGCTCGGTCGCGCGCGGCAGGACGTCCGGACGGGTCATGCGCAGCGCGTTCGCGTCGGCGAGGAAGCGCTCCAGGTACCGGTCGGCGAGCTCACCGATGGTCGTCTCGGCGGCCGTGGCCCCCCGGATGATCTTGTCGTCGATGTCCGTGATGTTCATCACCCAGCGCACGCTGAGGCCACGCCAGCGCAGGTGTCGCACCAGCACGTCCGCGAACAGGAACGAACGGAAGTTCCCGATGTGGGCCGGCCCGTAGACCGTGGGACCGCATGAATAGATGCCCACGACATCGTCGTGCAAGGGCGCCAGCGGCCGCGTCTCGCCGCTCAGCGTGTCGTGGAGGCGGACGCTCACGGCGCGTGCTCGATCGTGACCAGCGCCAGCGTGGACATCGTCCGTCCAGCGCCGTCCGAGCCGTCCAGGTTGCCGCTGGATGCCTTGATGCTCACGTCCGCGACGGGGAGGCGAAGGAGGGCGGCCACCCGTTCGCGGATCTCGTCGAGGCGGCGGCCGAGACGCGGCCTCGCCCCGATGACCGTGACGTCGACGGCCGCGGGCCACCAGCCGGCCGTCGCAAGTCGCTCCAGCACGGCCGCCAGGAGATCGCCGCTGTCGGCCCGCTCCGGCGTGGACGCATCCGCTGGGAACACCCGACCGAGATCGCCCAGCGCCGCCGCTCCCAGCAGGCCGTCCGCGATGGCGTGGAGCAAAACGTCCCCATCGGAATGACCGGCGAGCCTGGGCACGCCCGGGAACTCGACGCCGCCGAGTCGAAGCGGCGCGGACGGTCCGAACGGATGCGAGTCGTGCCCGATGCCGACCCGTCGCCGCCCGCCGGCCGGCGCGAGGTGGGCGGCCGCGCGCGCGAGGTCTCCTGGGATGGTCACCTTGAGATTGCTCGGATCACCGGGGACGACATGGACCGCGATTCTACCCGCCTCCAGCATGGCGGCCTCGTCCGTCCACTCCCCCGCCAGGCCGACACCCGCTTCCAGCGCCTGGCGGAACACGTCCCGCCGGACGCCCTGCGGGGTCTGGGCGACCGCGAGGGAAGACCGATCCACCGTGGCAGCAATGCGGTCCCCGTCCAGGCGCTTGACGGTCTCCACCACCGGCAGCACCGGGATGGCTGCACCGTGGAGCGATGCGGCGTCCGTGACTCGCCCGATGAGCGCAGCGTCCACGACGGGGCGCGCCCCGGCGTGGGCGCGCACGCCCCGCGCGCCGGCTGGATCCCGGGCCTCGCGCTCCCGGGCCTCGAACCCCGCCCGCCCGGAATC
>JBBEBL010000111.1:3145-4587 GCA_040882345.1 Chloroflexota bacterium | reverse complement strand
GGCCCGTCCTTCGTCGGGTCGGTCACCCGGTGATCGAACCAACGGATGAGCGTCGTAACTGGGACGTTCCCAAGGCGTTCCGTCGTTCGTTCAGCCACACGGTGACCGGACCCGACGTCAGGTGACGAGGAGACAAGGCCTATGACCCCTGTAACCCAGACTTGACCGACCGGGCGGCGCGCGCTTAGCATCAGCCCACATGCTAAGCGTCAAGGTCAGCACCAAGCACCAGATCGTCGTACCGAGCGAGGCGCGAGCGCGCCTGGGGATCGCGGCCGGTGATCGGCTGGACGTGGAATTCGTCGACGACGCGATCGTGCTGCGCAAGCGACCGGCCCGCCCGTCGGATCGATTGCGTGGCTTGGCGGCGGGTAAAGGCTGGTACGAACCGGACCCAGTGACCTATGTGCGCCGACTTCGAGATGAGACTGAGGTGCGAGCGCGTGAGCGAGAGGAACTCTGGACGCGGCTACGGGTTGATCGGCCACCAGAAGATCGGGCTCGATAGCAACGTCCTGATCTACCTGCTGGAGACGCAGGGGCCTCTTGCTGACACCGTCGCCTCGCTCATCGACATGGTCGCGGACGGTGAGACCCAGGCGGTCCTGTCCGCCATCGGCCTCGTGGAGATCCTGGTGGGTCCGGCTCAGTTCGGCGATGCGCGGATGTTCGAGATGACTGCCGACGCCATCCGCGACCTTCCGATCCGGATCGTTCCCCTGGATGCCGTCATCGCCGAAGACGCCGCGTGGATCCGCGGCGCATCCGGCCTCGGGCTGGAGGATGCCGTGCACCTTGCGAGCGCGCGCGCCGCCGGTGCGACGGCGTTCGTGACGAACGACCGAAGGATTCGGGGCATCGCGAACTACCTGGCGGTGATCTACCTGGACGATCTCGTCGCGTGAGCGTCCCGTGCCCCGCGACGGCGCACGCGGGATCTCGACCCGAGTCGCATCCTTCGGTGCGATGGACCTCGAGCTGACGCCATCCCAGCGCGACCTGCAGCAGCGGGCTCGCACGTTCGTGCGCGACGTTCTCCAGCCCGTGGAGGTGGAGTTCGAGCGCGCGGGCGGCCGACTACCCGCGGAGTCGCGGGCGACCATCCGTGACGCCGCGATCGCGGCGGGACTCGTAGGCGGCTCGCTCCCGCGGGAGGTGGGCGGCCAGGGCTGGTCCATGATGGAGCAGGTCCTCGTGCACGAGCAGCTGGGGCAGGGGACCGGCGGCCTGTGGTCGCTCATCCCGGGCGCCTACAACGCCCTGATGCACTGCGATGCGGACCAGCGGCGGCGCTACCTGGAGCCGTCGCTGCGCGGGGAGCGCTTCGGCAGCTATGCCATCACGGAGCCGGGCGCCGGCTCCGACCCGCGAACCCTGGCCGCGACCGCGGTCCGCGACGCCGCCACCGGGGAGTTCGTGCTCAACGGCGAGAAGTGGTTCGT
>JBBEBL010000111.1:1662-3045 GCA_040882345.1 Chloroflexota bacterium | reverse complement strand
CGGTCCGCGACGCCGCCACCGGGGAGTTCGTGCTCAACGGCGAGAAGTGGTTCGTCACCGGGCCGCCGGACGAGACCGACTTCATGATCTTCCACTGTCTTGTGGTGGATGGAGACGACCGGGCGCCCACCCTGTTTCTCGTGGACTACGACACGCCGGGCGTCGTCATGGCGCATGACCCGGATTACATGCACACGTTCGCGGACCGACATCCCCAGTTCGTGCTGACCGACGTGCGCGTGCCGGCCTCCGCGATCCTCGGCGGGATCGGGCGAGCGGACGAGCTGACCAACGAGTGGTTCGTGGAGGAGCGCATCCATATCGGCGCGCGCTGCTCCGGGGCGATGGAGCGGCTGCTGACCGACGCCGTCGCGTGGGCCACGGAACGCGTGCAGTTCGGCGAGCGGATCTACGACTTCCAGGGGGTGTCCTTTCCCCTGGCCGATTCCGCCGCGGACGCGTCCGCGGCCCGACTGCTCACCCGCGAGGCCGCGTGGCTCGCCGACACGGGCGCGGATCCCAAGGTCGTGCACGCCAAGGCCTCGTTGGCCAAGCTCTTCGCGTCGGAGGCCGCCTTCCGCTGCGCCGACCGGGTCGTCCAGGTCTTTGGTGGCCGCGGCTACATGCGCGAGACGGCGGCCGAGCGGTTCTTCCGCGAACTGCGCGTTGACCGCATCTGGGAGGGCACGTCGGAGATCCAGCGACTCGTCATCGCGCGGGCCCTGGAGAAGCGCGGCGTGGGTCGGGTCGTCGGATGAACGGGACGAGCGGACCGGCCGTTGCGACAGCGCACGAGATAGACCTGCGACCGCTCTTCGCGCCCTCGTCCATCGCCATCGTGGGGGCATCTCCGCGGAGCTGGATCGCGGAGACGGTCCGCGACAACCTGCGGGCGATGGGCAGTGAGACCCGCTGCCACTTCGTCAACCCGAAGTACGGCGAGTTGTTGGGTCAGGAGTGCTTCCCCAGCCTGGACGCGCTGCCGGAGCGCCCGGACATCGCCCTCGTGGCCCTCAACCCGTTGCGGGCCGCGATGGTCACAGAAGACGCCGCTCGGGCCGGCATCCCGGCCGTCATCATCCCGGGCGGCGGCGTCGTGGAGGGCGGCCCGGCGGCCGCGGCGATGCAGACCGAAGTCGCGGCCATCGCACGCCGGCACGGGCTCGCGCTCGTGGGTCCCAACTGCATGGGCGTCATCGACCTGACGACGGCGAGCTCGGCGTACATCGGCGACGTTTCGCCGTACCTGCCCCGTGGCGGTGTGGCGGGCATCGCCCAATCGGGCTCCGTGACGGACGCCTTCGTCCAGTCCGGTTCCAGGGTCGGGTTCAGTCGGATCATCAGCTGTGGGTCGGAGGTCGTGCTGGACGTCTGCGACTACCT
>JBBEBL010000111.1:0-1562 GCA_040882345.1 Chloroflexota bacterium | reverse complement strand
GGCGTCATCCGTTGCGCGGACCTTGACGAGCTGCTGGAGACGGCCGAGCTCGTGGAGGGGACGCGGCGGACCGGGCGCGGGGTCGGGCGCGGGCGGACCGGCGTCGTCACCGTGTCCACCGGCGAGGCGTCGCTCATCGCCGACATGACGCCACGGACCGGGGTGGACCTGCCGCCCATCCCGGCCGCAGCGCGCGCGGCGATCCTCGAGCAGCTCCCCACCATGGGCTACATCGGCAATCCGCTGGACCCATGGGGCGCGGCGGACCCGGCCGCCGCATACGGTGCGTGCTTCGGCGCGATGGCCGCGTCCGGGGCGTACGACGTGCTGGTCCTGGTCCACGACTTCCCGTACCGCTCCATGCCGGCGGAGGTCGCCACCGCGAACGAGGTCACGGCACAGCTCCTCGCCGCGACCCGCGACCGTCCGGGGATCCTGCCGGTGTACGTGTCACTCACCTCCGGGGAGCATCCGCCGGAGACGAAGGCGCTGCTGGACAGCGAGGGTGGCGGGGCTCCGCTGCTGCGCGGCGCGTCGGAGGCGTTCACCGCGATCGGGTCGCTGGCGCGCTGGGAGCGTGTCCGCGCGCGGCGTCGTGAGGTGGGACCGTGGCGGGATGCATGGCCGGCGCTGGCCGCCGACCGCGTCAGCTACGGGCGGGAGCCACGTGCGGACATGGAAGGCGGCGCGATCTCGGGCTCCGTGACCCAGCTGTCAGAACGCGAGAGCCTTGACCTCCTGCGAGCCGCCGGGTTGCCGGTCACGGCCAGCATCGCGGTCGCCGATGCTGATGCCGCCGTCGAGGCCGCGCGCCCGCTGGGCGGGCACGCCATCGCCCTGAAACTGGACGCCGCGGGTCTGCCCCACAAGAGCGACCTGGGGCTGGTGGCCCTGGGCCTTGCCGGCGATTCACGGATCCGCGCCGCCGGCCGGGAGCTCCTCGCCATCGGGCGCCGACACAGCCTGGACGTGCGCGGCCTGCTCGTCCAGCCGATGGCCGATCCCGGGGTGGAGCTCATCGTCGGGCTCCATCGCGATCCGTCCTTCGGGCCGGCCATCATCGTGGGACTGGGAGGTATCCTCGCGGACGTGCTGGACGATGTCGCCATCCGCCTGGCGCCCGTCCGGGTGGACGAGGCCATGGCGATGCTGGACGACCTGCGCGGCGCCCGCATCCTGGACGAGGTCCGCGGCCGGCCTGCCGTAGACCGGGAAGCGGTCGTCGCGATCATCGTCGCTTTGTCGCGCCTCGCGATGGAGCGTCCGGACATCTCCGAGATCGACCTCAACCCGGTCATCGCCTCCTCCGACGGCGCGGTCGCGGTGGATGCGCTCGTCGTCCTGCACGGAGGTGCTGCTGGTGGCTGACGTCACGGATCCGGCCGAGCCGCTCGTCCTCACGACCGCGACGCCGTGGGGCGTGCGCCTGACCCTCAACCGACCGTCCAAGCTCAATGCACTCAACGGTCCGATGGTGGCGGCCCTCGTCGCCGCCCTGGACGCCGCGGAGGCGGACCCCGAGGTGCGGGTCGTCGTCCTGGAGGGCGCCGGCCGGGCCTTCT
>JBBEBL010000110.1:0-4590 GCA_040882345.1 Chloroflexota bacterium | reverse complement strand
CCGCCACCGCTGCCCCCGACCCGGATCGGGGTCGAGTGCCAGCGTCGCCCGAGGCACGCGCCGCTTGAGCCGCACGCTCGGCGGTGTCCTGCGCGGACTGGCGTGGATGGCCGCCGCGGGTTGGCTCGTTCGGGCGTCTCGCCGCCGCCACGTGCAGTGGCTGCCGCCGGCCAGGTCATCCCGATCCGTCGCCGGTCTCGCGGTCCGCACGACCGGCGACCGGGGACCGCCGATCGTGTTGTTGCACGGGCTCGCCGCCTCCGGCCTCGTGTGGGGGGCGCAGTTCGAGGTGCTCGGCCGGGATCACCGGCTGGTGGTGCCGGACCTCTATGGCTTCGGTGATTCGATGTCGGACGCCGGCGCCGGCTTCGGCCCATCCGATCACGTGGACCATGTGCTGGGGTGCCTGCACGAGCTCGGGGTGAACGACGAGCCGTGCCTCGTCGTGGGTCATTCGATGGGCGCGCTGCTCGCCCTGCACTTGGCCGTCGCGCACCCCGAGCGCGTGTCCGGCGTGGTGGGGTTCGCGCCGCCGCTGTATCGGACGCGCGCCGAGGCCGTCGCGCGCATCGGTGGCATCGACCCGATGGCGCGGCTCCTTGCACTCGAGACGTCTGCCGCGCACCGGCTGTGCCAGTGGGTCTGTGAGCACCGCGCCACCGCCGCCGTCCTCGCGCAAGCGCTCCGGCCCGATCTCCCCGCGCCGGTCGCCCGCGCCGGGGTGCGTCACACGTGGCCGAGCTACTCCGAGAGCCTGCGGGCGGTCATCCTCACGGCAACGGCGCGCGAGCTGCTCCCACAGATCGATGTCCCCGTGCGCCTGGTGGCCGGCGCCAACGACCATGTCAGCCCACCGTCGCTGCTGGACGGCCTTGTTGGCCCTGCGCTGTGGTGCCAAGTGTGGGATGGCGTGGGCCACGAGATGATCCTGCGAGAGCCCGACCGCTGCGTCGCCATGATCCTCGACGCTCTCGGTACGTGAATGCCTCTCGTTCCGCGCCGGGTCGGCGTCGAAGCGATTCGCGCGGATCTCCAACCAGCACACGTCGTCCCGGCCGCGACGCTGCGGCGCTCGGCTATCGAGTGCGAACGAGGTCCCGGCGCCGGCGGTACTCGGTCTCGTCGAGTTCACCACGCGCGAATCGCTCCGCCAGGATGTCCTCGGCGCGGTCGGCGGCACCGCGGTCGCGGCCCCGCACCAGCGTCACCACACCCCACACCACCAGCGACCAGAAGGCGATCATCAGCGGCACCGCCAGCCACCACCAACCGTCCATGTGTCCGGTCCAATCCCACATCACGGCCTCCGATCGTCAACTTCCAAACTCAGGAGACCACACCCCCGACCACGACGGCAGGGGCGAAGGTCCCCTCCACGCATGACCATTGGTCAGCACTCCGGGCGGCACGGATCTTTCCGAAGTCTGCGGTCGAGCCAGAGCGTCACATCGCTCCCTGAGAAGGGGTGAACCTGCGCCGCCCAGCAGCAACTGGGGTTACGCCCGTGAGATGTTCACGTACCGGTCGGGGTCGGCGTCGAAGCGATCGAGGCAGATCTCTGAGCAGAAGGCGTAGTCATGCCCCGCGACCGTGCGTCGACCGGCGGCGTGTTCGATCGTGACCGTCATCCCACATACCGGGTCGCGATCGGTCTCGGTCGCGCTCGGCGGCCGGTCCGCGAGCCGGCCGTCCTCCAACCACAGGATCCGGTCGGCCACGTCTTCGATGCGATGGTCGTGGGTCACCGCGAGCACCGCCTTGCCGCGCTCCTTGGCGAGGAGCTCGAGGGTGTGCATGAGCTGGTAGCCGGTGCGTGAGTCGAGGTTCGCGGTCGGCTCATCGGCCAACACGATCGGGGGATCGTTCGCGAGGGCACGGGCGATCGCCACCCGCTGTGCTTCACCACCGGAGAGCTGGCGCGGGAGGCTGTCGAGCCGGTCGCCCAGGCGCAGCTCGGCGAGCAAGTCTCGTGCCCGCGACCCGGCGTCGCGGCGCGTAGCCCCGGCCGCTTCGACCACCACTTGGACGTTCTCCAGTGCCGTGAGGTTGGCGAGAAGGTTGGCGGACTGGAACACGAACCCGACGCGGCGCAGACGCACCTCGGGGAGCCGCCGTTCCGGCGTGGCCGTGACCTCGATACCGTCGACCCAGATGCGACCGGCGTCGGGGCGCAGGAGTGCGCCGCACATTGCGAGCAGTGTCGTCTTGCCTGACCCTGATGGCCCCTGCACCAAGACGACCTCCCCGCGGGCCACGGTCAAAGACGCGTCGGCGACGGCCTGCACCTCGGTCTCGCCCGCCACGTACGCCTTGGAGACCTTCGAGACGATCAACGCATCGGTCGCTGCGGTCTCAGACACGGAACACCTGTGCCGGGTCGAGTCGGGCCACCGGCCGCATGGGGAGGAACGACGCGACCAGCGCCATCCCGGCGGACACGGCCGCGACGAGGGCCACGTCACCGGCGCCGAGGGTGACCACGAACGACGGGAGCAGTCCCTCGACGAGTGACGCCACGCCCCAGGTGAGCACCGCACCGAGCACCAGCCCGATCGCACTCGCGATGAAGGTCTGCTGCCAGACGACGCCATAGAGACGGCGGTTGGAGAAGCCAATCGCCTTCAGCACGCCGTACTCGCGCCGCTTCTCCAGCGTGGCGGTGTAGATGGTGAGACCAATCACCGCGGTGCCGATCGCGAACGCGATCACTACGAGCACGAGGATGATCGGCAAGAAGCTCTCGGTGATGATCTCGGTGTTGGCCTCCGCGAACTCTGCCTTCGTGAACACCCGTGTGCCTTCGACTGACCGCGTGATGGCATCGGCCGCGGTTCGGGGTGAACCTTGTGTGCTCACCAGGAAGTAGTTGACGATGTCGGTGAGCCCCAGCGCTTGCTCGGCGTCCTTCGCGGTTGCCCATGCGAACTGCGACACGATCGTGTTGCCACCACGTGCGATCCCGACGATGCGGAGCTCCACTCCGCCGACGTCAACCGAGTCGCCGACTTCGAGACCCTGGTTCTGGGCCAGGACGCGATCCACGACGATCTCACCTCGCCCCGGGATTCGCCGACCCTGTTCCATCGCGGGCGGGCCGCCGACCCCGGTCGCCGGGTCGATCCCGAGCAGGTACACGTCGACATGGCCGCCGGAGCCCCCGCCGTTGCTTCCGAGCCGTACCCGCCGACCGAGCAGCGGCGTGACCCGCCGCACGGACTCGACGGAACGGATCTGCGCGGCCCGATCCGCGGGCTGCAGCGACACCGAGTGGGAGAAGTCACCCGGCGTGCCGGCCTGCGCGACCCAGAGGTCGGCGTCGACGCTGCGCACGTACTCGGTGGCCTGATCCAGAAAGCCGCTGTAGAGGCCGCGCAGCAGCAGGATCAACAGCACCGCAAAGGCGACGCCACCCGCGGAGATGGCCAGCCGCGTTCGTTCACGGGTCAGGTTGCGCCAGGCGATGCCGCCCCGCATCAACTGTCCCCACTGACGACCCTCGGCACGGGCCGAGCGTGTGACCTCGCCATGTCGTGGTCCTTCTTCGATCGTGCCGGCTGCCCAATCTCCGGTGCATCGACTCTGCGGGTTCCGGGAGACGAGTGCGATGGGCCGTTCGGTCGGTCCGCGCGGGACCTTCGACCCTTTCTACGACAGGTTGTCGTTGCTTTGATGATGCCAGATCGAGGAAAGGGATCACCATGAGACGCTCGTTGGGGACCGTGCTTGCCGGGGTGCTCGTGATCGGGGCGGCGGTCGCCGTCGGCTACGCGGCCGGTGACGACAGCCACTCGCCGACCCATGGCCTCGATCGGTCGCAGATGGCCCAGATGATGATGAGCGGGTCGATGCAACGGCGAGTGGGCGACCACGTGCAGATGCTCGATGACCTCCGCAGCCAGATGACCCCCGAGATGCGTGAGCAGCTGGACGCCGACGACCTCTGGCAGATGATCGAGGACGGCGACCTCGGCGACATGATGGACGAACTCGGTCACATGATGGATCAGATGCCGGGCATGGGCGGCGACGATCGCCACGGCCAGGGAGGTATGCGATGAGCATCAGCCACATCCTCAAGTACCACGTGGCCATCCCCGTCACGATCTTCGGCGTGTTGGCGCTCGTCGGCGTGCCGCTGGGTACCGCGTTCTTCGTCGGCATGATGGCGGGGTGCGGCAGCATGATGCTGCTGATGGTGACGAGCGATCGCGACGCCTCGGAACCGAACCGCGAACGGCAAGGCCAATCCCGCCGCTAGGACCACCGAAGCAATTTACGACGCGTTCTCGTGGGCCGTCGGCTGGGCGTGAAGTGCCACGGTCGAGGGTGTTGCGAAGCCGCTCAGCGATATCGACCGTCGGTGCACTGCACGCAACGGTGCACCTCCACCCGGCCGAGCAGGATCACGATCACGGCGGAATGGCGACCCGATTCGGCCTCCTTGACGATCTTCACCTGCATGTCGGGTGGCCGACGCAAGTCGATCGATTGCCGACATCCCGGACACTGCATCGACTCAGCCACGGCCGCGTGTCGCCCGCCGCGGGTGGGCGGAGCGTGCCGGCCGCACGAGCGGGGGGACACCCTGGG
>JBBEBL010000109.1:21369-29401 GCA_040882345.1 Chloroflexota bacterium | reverse complement strand
CCCGCCGAGGCTCTCCCTCCCGCCGAGGCTCTCCCTCCCGCCGAGGCTCTCCCTCCCGCCGAGGCTCTCCCTCACTCGTTCACTCATGGTGATCGCTCGGCGTCGTGGAGCCGCTCGAGTCCGTCGCCGCGACGCGGGACCGGCCCCGGTTCACCCACGCCGAACGTCGGCACGCTGAAGCTGGTCCAGGTCACGTCACCGCCGCCAGTGCGCCCTGATCGTTCGCCGTCCGCGAATGATCGAGCTGCTTGGGCCGTCGGGAAGCCGGCATCGGGCGTTTCCCGGCTCCTTCGACCCGCACCCGTTCATCGGTGGTGAAGCACGGGGTTCGCGGCCCGCCCGCGTTCGGCGCCAGTGAAGCGCCACGTTCCGGCGGCGGACGCCGTAGGCGCGACGTTCCGGCGGCGGGCGCCGTAGTCCTTGAAATGCACATGGTATGGTATGTGTATGTTCAGTGAACGGACGCAGGTCCTCCTCTCGCCGCAGCAGGTCGAGAAGCTGAAGCGCATCGCGACGCGCGACGGGCGCTCGGTCGGCGCGGTCATCCGCGACGCGGTGGACTCGTACACAGATCCCGGCCTTGATTCGCGGCGGCGCGCGGTCGAGCGGATCCTCTCGATGAACGCGCCGGTCGACGATTGGGAGGTCATGAAGGAGCAGATCCGCCGGAGCCAGCTGGGCGAGTGGTGACCGTCTTCATCGACGCGGCGGTCGTCATGTATGCGGCAGGCGCCGACCATCCCTACCGGGCCGCGTGTCGGGCGATCCTGGAGGAAGTCGGATCCGGCCGCCTGGATGCCGAGACCTCGGTCGAGGTCGTGCAGGAGATCGGCCATCGATACGTCAGCATCGGGCAGCCGGAGCGCGCGCATGACCTGACCGTGGCGACGCTGGACCTGTTCGCACCCGTCCTGCCGATCACGCACGCCGTGATGCGCCGAGTCCCGGCGCTGATGGCCCGCTATCCGCGGCTGGACTCGCGCGATCTGGTCCACGTGGCGACCTGTATCCACGAGGGCATCACCCAGATCGTGAGCGCGGATCAGGCCTACGACGACGTCGCGGAGGTCACGCGGATCGACCCGCTAGCATTCGCGTCGTGACCACCATCAAGCCGACCCAGGAACTCGCGGCACGAGCCGTCATCGCGGCCCGGACCGAGGCGATCTTCCGTGCATCAGGGGCGTTCCGCGAAGGCCACTTCCTGCTCAAGAGCGGTCGCCATGCCGACGCGTACGTCGAGAAGTTCGCCGTGCTGGCCGACCCCGCCGCGACCAGTGAGCTGTGCGGGTACTGGGCGGCCACGCACCGCGGCGGTATCGACCTCGTCGCGGGGCCCACCACGGGCGGCGTCATCCTCGCCTTCGAGACGGCCCGCCAGGTCGGCGTTCGAAGCATCTTCGCGGAAGAGGTCCGGGACGAGGACGGTGGCACCCGCCGGGAGTTCCGGCGCGGCTTCACGATCGCCCCCGGCGAGCGCGTCCTGCTCGTGGACGACATCCTGACCACGGGCGGATCGCTCCTGGCGATGATCCCGGCCGTGGAAGCCGCCGGCGGCGAGATCATCGAGTGCCTCGTCATGGTGGACCGCAGCGGTGGCCGCGCGAGTCTCACGTCTCCGACCACCGGCCGGTCCTACCCGCTCCGAGCCCTCTGGCAACTGGATCTGCCGACGTACGAGCCGGGGTCAGGCACCTGCCCGCGCTGCGCGGCCGGCGACCCCCTGGTCGCTCCCGGGAGTATCGGCACCGGACCGGCCGTCGGCGCCTGAGGCGTGGATCGCGCGACGCGCAACCTGTTCGCCGTCCTCCTCGTCGTGGTCATCGCCGCGACCGGCGGCGCGGCGCTGATCCTGGGCGGAAGCCCGGGACGTGCGCAGGTTCCACCAACCGACGCGGCCACATCGGTCGGCGTCATCGTGGGCGTGGATGCGGAGGGCCTCGGCGACGTCCGCTCGTTTCGCCTGCGCGCCACCGATGGGACGGTCGCCACCTACGCGCTCGATCGACTCCAGAACGGGACGGCGTTCCCACCCAGCCACCTCGCCGAGCACCAGGTCACGGCCGAGCCGGTCCGAGTCTGGTATCAGGAAGGGGACGGCACGCGCTACGCGATCTGGCTTGACGACGCTGATCGCTGACGCCTACTCGACGGCGCGGACCGCCGCGTCCAGCTCCTCGTCGCCGAAGATCAGCATGAACGACCCGCGAACGATCCCATCGCGGTCCACGACGAAGACCCACGGCTCGGATGGCAGGCGCCACTCATCGGTCGCCGTCGCGGGCGTGAGCTGGCCGTCCGTGAGGACCGGCTGGAGCTGGCCGTCCACGTCCTGGAGCTGATACGGCTCGACGTTGATGAACGTCACCCCCGGGTGCGCGGCGGCGATCGGCTTGAGGCGGTCCAGCGTGGGGCCGCACTGTGCCGTGGCGCAGAACTTGGGGGTCGCGAAGGCCACGACGAACGGCTCCTTTGCGGCGACCGCCTCGGCGATGGACGTCGTGTAGAACGCCTCGACCGGGTCTTCGTCCGTCGACAGCCTGGCGACGTCGCCGCCCACGTCGTCCAGCGTCGGCGTGTCCGATGCGGGGGCCCGGTCGCCGACTCCGATCACCGTCCGAGCGGCGCGGACGTCGAACGGGACGCGGATGATCTCCGGCGCGGCGTCGGCGACGGCGGTCGTGAATTCGGCGCCCCACAGGCCCGCGGTCGGGAGGTCCACGTCCGCGACATAGACGCCGACCTGGCCCTCGATGGCCCAGATGAAGCGGCCCTCCGCGGTCACCGCCGGGGCCTCGGCGTCGCGGCCCAGGTCGTACAGCGCGACCTGCACGCTCCGGTCCGGCGAGGCGATCGGCACGCTGGACGCGTCCAGGAACGAGAACATCAGGCGGTTGGGCCCGCAGCTGAGCGTCCCGCCCGGGTCGATGATCTGCGGATAGACGGTTGGGCGCTGGTCACCGGCCCACGCGGTGACGTCCGCCTGGGCGGGCTCCGGCGACACCTCACACCCGGCCGCAGGCCCGGCCGGGGAGGCGGCGGGCGACGCTCCACCCGGAGCACCGGCGCAGGCCGCGACCACCATCACCAGGACGGCGGCGATCCCGAGCAGGGGTCGATGGGTCATGGCCGAAAGATAGCCGAGGTGGCGTATGGGCGCGGTCACGCTAGAATGCGCACCGAGTCCGAGCAGCTCGGCTCCCTGTCGTGCCCCGTCTTGCCCGGTCGTGGCCCGCCCGCCCGCCGGCTCGCCAGGAGACCCGTTGACCCGCTTCCAGAAGCTCGCCGCGCTCACGCTCGTGACCGCGCTCCTGCTCGTCACCGTCGGTGTCGTCGTGCGCGCCACGGACTCCGGGCTTGGCTGCCCGGACTGGCCGCTCTGCCACGGCCAGCTGATCCCCCCGCTGGATGACGCCAAGGCCTGGATCGAGTGGATCCATCGCGGTATCGCGGTCGTCATCGGCTTCCAGATCCTGGGCCTCGCGTTCCTCGCGCTCCGCGATCACCGCGACCGACCGTCCCTCCTGTGGCCGTCGCTGGCGTCGGTCGGCCTGGTCGGGTTCCAGGCATGGCTGGGTCGCGAGACCGTTCGCCTCGGGAACAGCGGCGAGTCCGTGACCGCCCACCTGGCCGCGGCGATGGTGCTCGTCGGCCTGCTCGTGTTCGTGACGGTCCGTGCCGGCTTCCCGGCCCGCCTTCCGGGACGTGGGGCCAGCCAGCGATTCACCCTCCTCGCGACCTTCGCCGCCATGACCACGTTCGCGCTGCTCCTGTTCGGATCCAATGTCACCGCGACGGACACGGCACTCGTCTTCCCGGACTGGCCGCTGATGGGCGGATCGCTCATCCCGCCACTGACCGAGGTGAGTTCGGCGCACATCCTGCATCGCTGGATCGCCGCCATCGTCGGCCTGATCGTCGCGGCGGTCGCGTTCGTGGCCTGGCGCGACCGGCGCCGCCATCCCGGACTCGCCCGGCTCGCCATCCTTGCCGCAGCCCTCTTCGCGGTCCAGGCGGTCATCGGCGGCCTGCAGGTCCTGACCCGCCTGTCGGAGTGGTCACAGACCCTCCACCTGGCCCTCGGCGCCGGGACCTGGGCGCTGCTCGTGGCCCTCGCGACGGCGAGCCATTACACGGCTCGCGCGGCGGGCGAGCACGTGCTGGCGGGTCCTGGAGCGAGGACCGCCGACGGGCCGCGAACGAGGGGCGACTCCGTCCGCGCCTACATCGCGCTGACCAAGCCGCGGATCATCGAACTGCTGCTCGTGACCACCGTGCCGGCCATGGTCCTCGCGACGCGTTTCGTGCCGGGCGTGGAATGGGGGGAGTGGGGCTGGCTCGTGCTCTGGACGATGGTCGGCGGCACGCTGGCCGCCGGCAGCGCCAACGCCATCAACTGCTACCTGGACCGGGACATCGACCTGCTGATGGCCCGCACGCGCCGCCGCCCGCTGCCCGCCCACGAGGTGGATCCGGAGCGCGCGGTGGTCTTCGGCATCGTCCTCGGGATCGTCTCGTTCGCGGTCATGGTGGCGTTCGTCAACCTGCTGGCCGCGTTCCTGACGATGCTCGCCATCGCCTTCTACGTGGTCGTCTACACGATGCTGCTCAAGCGCACCACCCCGCAGAACATCGTCATCGGCGGGGCGGCGGGCGCGCTGCCGCCGGTCATCGGCTGGGCCGCCGTCACCGGCGACGTCGGCGTCCCCGCCCTGATCCTGTTCGCGCTGGTGTTCTACTGGACGCCGCCGCACTTCTGGGCGCTGTCGCTGCGGATCCGCAAGGACTACGCGGCCGCCGGTGTGCCCATGCTGCCGGTCGTCCGCGGGATCCCGGAGACGACCCGCCAGATCGCGCTGTACACGCTGCTCATGGTCGCCATCTCGCTGATCCTGTGGCCGGTCGCGCAGATGGGCCTCATCTACCTGGGGGCGGCGGTGGGCCTTGGCGCCGTATTCATCTGGTATGCGTACGCGCTGTGGCGCCGCGGCGCGTCGGAAGAGGGGTCCACCCTGGGCGCCATCGCCCTGTATCGGTACTCGATCAGCTACCTGTCACTGCTGTTCCTCGCGGTCGCGGTGGACGCGCTCGTCATCGGCTGACCGGCGCCGTCGCCGACGTCAGTCGCCGACGACGCCGTCCGCCTCCAGCCGGGCGCGACGGCGCCGGCCGAGGCGATCCTCGCGGTCGAAGACGCCGAGCGCGACCTGGACGAGCGGCCCGATGCCCAGGGCGAAGACCACCGTCCCCAGGCCGACCGTCCCGCCCAGCGCCCACCCGACCCCCAGGACCGTGAGCTCGATGGCCGTCCGCGACCGCCGGATCGACCAGCCGAAGCGGTGGTGGACGCCCGTCATGAGGCCGTCGCGCGGTCCGGGTCCAAGGTCGGTCGCAAGGTAGATGCCACTGCCGACGGCGATGACGCCGACCCCGCCCAGCATCATCGCGACGCGGGCGACCGTTGCGGCCGCGTCCGGCGTGGGCAGGAGCACAAGGGCGACGTTCGTCGAGGTCCCGATCAGGACGACGTTGAGCACCGTCCCGATCCCCGGACGCTCCCCGAGCGGCCACCACAGGGCGAGGATGGGGATGCCCAGCAGGATGCTGACGGTACCGATCTCCAGGCCCACCTGTCGAGCGACGCCCTGGTGCAGGGCCTCCCACGGGCCGAGACCGAGTCCCGCCTCCACCATCAGGGCGATCCCGGATCCGAACGTGACGAGGCCGACGATCAGCGTCGGGATGCGCGGCGCGGCGGCGCGCAGATCGAATCGTTGGAGCACCGACGCAGCGTACCGGTCCGGCCTGTCACCATGCGCGGATGCACATCCACTTCCTGGGCGGGGCCACGACGGTGACCGGATCCCAGTTCCTCGTGACGACCGATCAAGCACAGGTCCTGGTGGACTGCGGGATGTTCCAGGGGAGCCCCAACGAGTCGGTGCGCAACCGGATCCCCTTCGGGTTCGATCCTGCGAGCCTGGACGCGGTCGTCCTGACCCACGCCCACCTGGACCATTGCGGCCGGTTGCCGCTCCTCGTCAAGGCCGGCTACCGCGGACCGGTCCACGCCACCGCGGGTACGGTGGAGCTCGCCACGCTCATCCTCCTGGACTCGGGGCACCTCCACGAGGAGTTTGCGAAGCGCGACGCGCGCAAGGAGCGCCGCGACCCGGAGGCGGGCGAGGCCTTCGACCAGGCGCAGTCGAAGGCCTACGAGGCCGCACTGGAGGAGGCCCAGGCGGGCGAGTCTGGGCCTACCGATCCGCCGATGGGCTGGCCGCGGGACCCGGAGGCGGACATCCGGTCGCAGCCGGCGGCCATCGACGTGGACTTCGACACCCCGCTGTACACGGTCAAGGATGCCGAGCGGGCGCTGGCGGCGTTCCGGGCCATCGACTACGGCGAGGAGCGCGAGGTGGCGCCAGGGATCTGGGCGACGTTCCACGACGCCGGCCACATCCTTGGCTCGGCCATCATCCGCCTCCGGGTCCGGGAGGGCGACCGGGAGCGGGTCATCGTGTGCTCCGGTGACCTTGGCCGACCAGGGGCGCCCATCCTGCGCGACCCGACCGAGATGGACGCCGCGGACTACGTCCTCGTCGAGTCCACGTACGGTGGCCGCGAACACGAGCCTCACGAGGAGGCGATCCGGATCCTGGCCGAGACCATCCGGCTCGTGGCCGAGTCGGATGGTGTCCTCCTCGTCCCGTCCTTCGCCATCGGACGCACACAGGAAGTCGTCTGGGAGCTGGACCGGCTCATCGAGCGCGGCGAGATCCCGACGCTGCCGCTATACCTCGACTCCCCGATGGCCTCGAAGGCCTCGGACATCTACCGCCGCCACTCGGACCTCTATGACGAGGAGACCGCGGCGCTCCTGCGGTCCGGCGCCTCGCCGCTGGACTACCCGAACCAGATCGTCACCAATGACGTGAAGGACTCACAGGCGATCGCGCGGGCGCCGCGGCCGTACCTGATCGTCGCGTCCAACGGCATGCTGACCGGTGGGCGGATCGTCGGCCACCTGCGCGAGTACATCGACGACCCGACCGCGGTGATCCTGTTCGTCGGCTACCAGGGCAAGGGCACCATGGGCGCGCACCTCCAGGCAGGCGCGACGACCGTCCGCCTGGACGGCAAGGTACGGCAGGTCCGTTGCCGGGTGCGGTCCATCAGCGGGTTCTCGGCCCACGCGGACGAGTCCGAGCTCCTGGAATGGCTCGCTCGCTTCGGGGCCGGGCGGCGACCCGGGGACCCGGGCTATCCCCGGCGAGTGTTCCTGGTGCACGGCGACCCGGAAGCGCAGATCGTCCTCGAGCCGCGCGTCCAGGCCCTGGGGTTCGCGACCCACGTCCCGCACTGGCACGAGCGCGTGACGCTGGACTGACGATCCGGTGCACCGGCGCACCGCGGCGCGCGACGGTCGCTTGCCGAGCGGCGCCTGGCTGGCTATCGTAGTCGGTGGCCTTATTTCCGGGGGAGATCGGCCATGATGCCCGGAGCGGACTCGTCCGCCGAGGGCATCATCCGTTCGTGGCGCGCGTCCCGCGGCCGGGTCCGCGGCCGGAAGTCCGGATCGTTCACCTGCCCCGAACCGGTGGCCCCGAAGGTGGTCGACGATCGCCCGTGCCGGCTCCGCGCCGCGCGCACTTCACCCGCACCGAACGTCTTCACGCCGAAGGTCGTTCCCGGCCGCTCCGGATCACGGTTGCACGACGCGCGTTCACCCTCCGCGAACCGCGACCACGCTGAGGGCCATCCGCGGAGCGTTGAGGACCTGCGCCGCGCACGAGTCCCCGCTCCACCCTGCCGCCGTTCACCGCTGGCTAACCCCGGTCATGCCCGGGGGCGCCACCTCGCGATCTGTTCGGCCGCTTGTGAACGCGGGGCGGCGAAGGGGCGGCGAGGCGCGTGGGGCCGCGGTGGTGGCGGTGCCCGACCGCCGGTGCGCGACCGCCGACGTCGCGACCGCTTCGAGCCGCCGGTCACTCCCCCAGGCGCAACTCCGCCCGGACCGTCGGGTCGCCCA
>JBBEBL010000109.1:0-21269 GCA_040882345.1 Chloroflexota bacterium | reverse complement strand
CGAGCCGCCGGTCACTCCCCCAGGCGCAACTCCGCCCGGACCGTCGGGTCGCCCATCGTCTCCGAGATCGTGAAGCCGGCCGCACGAGCCGTGTGGCGCATGCCCATGTTGCCGGGGAGCATGTCAGCCCAGATCCGGTCCACGCCCTCCGCCCGGCCGACGTCCACGAGACGCCGGAGCAGTTCCGTGCCGAGGCCACGGCGCTGCCACCCATCGCCGACCAGGATCGCGAATTCCGCGGACGGCCCGATGTGCGCCTTCGACAGCCGGCCGACCGCTGCGATCGACGCCCCGCCGTCCGGATCCACGTGCTCGGCGACCAGCGCGATCTCACGGTCGTAGTCGTTGAAGCAGACCCTGGTCAGTCGCTCGTGGGCGGTCCGTTCCGACAGGCCGAGGAGCTCGAAGTACCGCGAGTAGACGGTCGCCTCCGTGAGTTCCGCATGGAACCGGACCATCGCCGGCTCGTCCTCCGGCCGGATGGGCCGGATGAGGAATGTCGTGCCGTCGGCGGCGGTGTACGGCGCGACGTACTGCTGCGGATAGGGGCGGATGGCCAGGCGCGGAAGGTCGGCCTCGGCCACGTCGGCGTCGTGGAGGACGATGCGAGCATCCAGCGCGATGAGTCGTTCCGGAGACGCGAGCAGCGGGTTGATGTCCAGCTCCTTGATCCAGCGCTGCTCCACCACGAGGAGGCTGAACCGCACGAGCAGCTGCTCCAGGGCGTCCGTGTCGATGGGGAGCCGGCCGCGGACGCCGCCGAACGCGCCGGCGATGGTCGTCCGCTCTATCATCCGGCGAGCGAGCGTCGTGTTGAGCGGGGGCAGTCCCAGCGAGCGGTCCCGGAACAGCTCCACGAGCTGCCCGCCCATGCCGAACAGCAGCACCGGCCCCACCTGCGGGTCGATGGACGAGCCGACGATGAGCTCATAGCCCGTGTAGTTGATCATCGGCTGGACCGTCACGCCCTCGAAGTGCTGGGCCCCGCGGGCGGTCGTCACCGCCGCCGCGATCGCGTCGAACGCGCCTCGCACGGCCATGCCGTCCACGAGGTTGAGCTGGACGCCGCCCACATCCGTCTTGTGGGTGATCGTGTGGCTGTGCAGCTTGACCACGACCGGGTAGCCGATCGACTCGGCCGCATCCACCGCCTCGTCCACGGTCGCGGCGATCCGGGTCTCCGTGATCGGGACCCCGTAGGCGGCGAGGATCTCCTTGGATTCGACCTCGGTCAGGAGCGTCCGCCCGGTGGCGCGGGCCGCCTCTATGACCCGGGTCGCGCGGGCCCGGTCAAGAGCCCGGTCCGTGTCGTTCGGCAGGGTCGGCGTCTCGTACAGCCCGCGCAGGTCCTCCGTGGAGCGCCACAGGTAGTTGAACATCCGGACCGCCGTGTCCGGGTAGGCGAAGTTCGGGATGCCGGCCCGGCGCAGCAGGTCCTTTCCGGCGGCCACGTCGCGACCGCCCATCCACGACGCGAGCAACGGCTTGCCATCGATGCGGGCGAACGGCGCAAGAGCCTGTGCGGTCCGGGTCGCGTCCGTCATGGCCTGCGGCGTGAGGATGACGAGGAGGCCGTCCGCGTCGGGGTCGTTGGCGGCGATCCCGATGGCGTCCGCGTAGCGCTCCGGCGATGCGTCGCCGATGATGTCGATCGGGTCGTTGTGGCTCCACGTCGGTGGGAGCACGGCGTCATAGGCGGCCATCGACGCGTCGGACAGCTCAGCGAGGCGGCCGCCACCCGAGATGAGGGCGTCCGTGGCGAGGACGGCGGGTCCGCCGGCGTTCGTCACGATCGTGAGTCGCGGCCCGCGCGGCCGCGGCTGCTTGTCCAGCACCTCCGCCATGCCGAACAGGTCGGAGATGCCATCCACGCGCAGGACGCCGACGCGTCGGAATGCCGCGTCCAGGACCTCGTCCGAGCCGGTCAGCGACCCCGTGTGGGAGGCCGCCGCCTTGGCGGCCTGGGCGGTCCGACCCGGCTTGATGACGATGATCGGCTTGGTCAGCGCGACCTCTCGCGCGGCGGACAGGAAGGCCCGGGCGTCGCCGATGGTCTCCATGTAGATGAGGATGCTCCGGGTGCCCGGGTCATCGCCCAGGAAGGTGATGACATCGCCCCAGCCCACGTCCAGCATGGACCCGAGCGAGACGACCGCGCTGAATCCGACGCCCTCGCCCGCGCTCCAATCCAGCACCGCCGTCAACAGCGCACCGCTCTGGCTGACGAAGCCCACGGACCCCCTGGGCGCCATCCCGGCGGCGAACGTCGCGTTGAGGCCGCTGATGGGGTTCATGACGCCAAGGCAGTTGGGTCCCACGACCCGGATCCCCGCAGCGCGCGCCTGGCTGAGGACCTGCCGCTCCAGCTCCACGCCCGCCGGTCCGACCTCGCGGAAGCCGGCCGAGATGATGATCACGCCGCGGACGCCCTTGGCCGCGCACTCCGCGACGAGTCCCGGCGCCGACACGGCCGGCGTCACGATCACGGCCAGGTCCACCGCGTCCGGGATATCCGCGAGGGTCGGATAGGCACGGACCCCCAGGACGCTTCGTCGCCCGGGGTTGACCGGGAAGACCGTGCCCCCGAACGGGCTGCTGATGAGGTTCCAGAAGACGTCCCGGCCCACGCTGCCGGCCTTCTCCGTGGCGCCGATGACGGCCACGGACCGCGGGCGGAAGATCGCCTCCAGGGGGTGGCGGCTCGCCTTCAGCACGTCGGACGCCTGGTCCGGCGCCCGACGCGGCAGCTGACGCTCGTCGGGCGACGCGGACGGATCGTTCGTGCTGGTCATGACCGGAGCGTACCCCGTTCCCCCGCGTCGCGGTCAGCCGCGCACTCTGCCAGACTGGACCCACCTGTACGGAGGCCCGGATGAGCAAGCTGATGATCGCGTTCGTACACCATGACGATGCCGCGGCGGCGGCGGACGACCTGCGCAAGGCGGGGCACCGGTTCACGCAGATGCCGTCCCTCGGCGGCTTCCTGGGCACGGACAACGCGACCTTCGTGTTCGGCGTGGAGGACGAGGCGGAGGCGGAGATCGTCTCGATCTTCGAGCGCGTCTGTCACGCCCGCGACGTGGAGGTGCCACTCGTCCTGACCGAGCGTCTCACCGACTGGCGGGCCCGCACGGTGGCCCACGGCGGCGCCACGGTCCTCGTCGCGGACCTGGAGCGGATCATCCGGATCTAGCGGCTCAGCGCGAGCGCTTCGCGATGCGTGACAGTGCGCCCTCCCAGTCCGGGTCGTAGGCTGCCCCGGCGACGTCGAGGTCGATGGTCACGGGAGCATGGTCGGACGGGACCGGCGGACCCTTGCGCGCCTCCCGGTCGATCTCCGTCCCGACGAGGCGATCCACCAGCGATGCCGTGATCAGCAGGTGGTCGATGCGCATCCCGGAGTTCTTGTGGAACATGCCCGCCCGGTAGTCCCACCACGTGTAGCGGCCGGTCTCGGGGTGCTGAACGCGATACCCGTCCACGAGCCCCCAGTCCAGGAGCCGCCGGAAGGCCGCGCGCTCCGGCGCGGACACGTGCGTCCCCCCGTGGACGGCCGCCGGGTCCCACACGTCGTCGTCGGATGGGGCCAGGTTGAAGTCGCCGCCGATGACGAGCTCCTCACCCGGATCGCACGACTCGCCCAGCCACTGGTGCAGACGGTCGTACCAGGCGAGCTTGCCCTGGTAGAACGGTGAGCCCACGGTCCGGCCGTTGGGAGCGTAGACACTGACGACCCGGATCCCGCCGACGACCGCACTGACCATGCGCGCTTCGTCCAGCGGATCGAAGTCCTCCTCGCCGGCGGACGCGCTGGTGCCGGCGCTGCTGTCGCGGACGCCACCGAGGCCGAAGTTCGTGACGATCCCGGCCACGCCGAGACCCCGTCGCGCCGCGATGGCCACGCCGTTCCAGCGGCCCTCACCGTGATGGACGAGGTCATAGCCGTGCATCGCGAAGGCCATGACCGGGGCGTCGTGGTCCGGCAGCTTCGTCTCCTGGATGAGGAGGACATCCGGGTCGGCACGCGCGAGCCAGAGCTCAACGGCCTCCTGCCGAGCCTTGAGCGAGTTGACGTTCCAGGTCGCGATGCGCACGGGTCAGTACCTCCGGCCGCGCTGACGCTCCAGGTCGAAGGTCGCCGTGTCCGCGACGGCCATGACCGCCATCGTGCCGGCCTGGACGGGATCGCTGACGACGAGGTCCACATGCTCCGTGATGGACCCGACCATGTTCAGGGCGATGATCGGGATGCCGACCGCCCGCAGCTCGTCCGCTGCGGTGCTGATGTCGCCGCCCATGATGGAGCCGGCAAGCACCAGCAGCCGGGCGCGCGGCAGGTCCGCCACGGCCCGGACGGCCGCCGCGATGGCCGGTTCGCCGACGAGCGGGATGGTGTCAACGGAGATCCGCTCGCCCCGCAGGTTGTGCCGATCGGCCTCGCTGACCGCCCCGAGCGCGACCTGGGCGACCTGGGCACCGCCGCCGACGACGATGATCCGCTTGCCGAAGATGGTGCTGAGCGCGCGCGTCCGGTGGATGGTCCGGACCTCGCCGAGCGCCTCGATCGCCGCGAACAGCGCATCCTCGGCGACGCCTTCCACCTCGAGCTCGATCTCCACCAGCGGAGGGTCGCCCTCGATGGGGCGGACCGTGGCGAGCGTCCGGATGCGGCCGCCGACGGCGCCTGCGGCGCGGGTGATCGCGGAGATCGCGTCGGCTGAATCGACGACGTCGAAGCGGATCGCCGCCGTCTCGGTGGCGCGGGGGCGCGGCATCGGTGGACCGTCCGGATCCGGCGTCGTCAGCCGAGCACGCCGCGCCCGGCCGCCCCGGGTCGCAGGTCGCCGACGGTCATCGAATCGGGATCCAGGCCGCCGGTGGGATCGTGCTCCTCGAAGGCGAGGCCGAGACCGGCGAACGCCTCGCGCGTCGCCGCAGGGTCTGAGGTCGTGAGCATCAGGGCACCGTCCGTGTCCTCCGCCACGCCGACGATCCCGGTGATGTTGACACCGCGCTCGGCGAGGGCCGCGGCCACGCGCGCCAGCGACCCGGGCTTGTCATCCAGCTGGACCGTGAACCAGACCGTCACCCGTGGACCCTCCTGTCGTACTGGTCGATGGTACCCGGTATCCTTCGGCTTCATGCCCGGCCAGCCGCTCGCGCACCGCTTCCCGATCACGATCGGCGAAGTCCTGACCCACCGGTGGTTCCACCCCATCCACACGCAGCTGTACCGTCTGACCGGCGGCTGGAGCATCCTGTCGCGGGCCATCGGGATGGACATGATCCTGGTGACGGTGGTCGGTCGCCGCTCCAGCACGCCTCGCACCGTTCCCCTGGCCGCGGTGCGCGACGGCCGGTCGTGGATCATCGTCGGCTCGAACGCGGGCAAGGCACGCTCGCCCGGCTGGGTGCACAACCTGCGCTCCGGCGGCCCGATCACCGTGGAGCATCGGCGAGCGCGCGGCGCGTTCGTGGCGCGCGAGGTCACCGACGCCGCAGAGGTCGAGCGGCGCTGGCAGCAGGTGATCGCCGGCTACGCCGGGTACGCTGCGTACCGGGCCAGGACGCCGCGGGCCATCCCGCTGTTCGTGCTGGAGCCCGCCTGAGGTGCCGGCGCCACTGGGCAGGACCCCGACCCGCCGGATGCCGGACATCCAGGTCTTCGGCCTGGACGACTCCCCGGCGACGCGCGCGGCCCAGCGGTTCTTTCGCGAGCGCCGCATCGTGGTGAGCTACGTCGACCTGCGCAAGCGGTCCATCGCGCCCGGCGAGCTGCGCCGCTTCACGGAGCGTCTCGGAGCGAAGGCCCTGCTGGACGATACGTCGCGCGCCTACCGCGACGGCGGTCTTGCGTACCTCGCCATGGATGACGCGGACATCGTCCGGCGCCTCCTGGCCGACGTCCGGCTCCTCCGGCTGCCGCTGGTGCGCCACGGGAACGAGGTCACGGCCGGTCGAACCGAGACGATCTGGGCGGGCTGGCTCAAGCCCGCGGGCGGCGCCGGGCGCTGAGCCCGACGACGACGCCGGCGACGACGAGGACCGCGCCGATCGCCGCCCACGTCGCGTCGCCGACCATGAAGCTGGAGCCCTGGAGCAGCCCCAGCCCCTGGCCGAGCCAGACGAGCCCCACCGCGACGAGCGCGACGGCGACGATGATCCGGATCCGCATCAAGACCTCCCAGGTGGCATCCTAGCCCGATGCGAGACCAGACCGCAGCCCAGGACACCCGCCGCGCCGGCCGCGTACGGGTGACCTCCACCGCCGCAGAACGGATGCGCGGCGACTCGTCGTCCACGGAGGACGAGAAGCTCCTGGCCGGCACGCCGGCACCCGCCTTCCTTGACACCGACCCGTGGCGGGCGCTGCGCATCCTGTCCGAGTTCGTGGAGGGCTTCGACGCGATGGCCAGCGTCGGACGGCCGGCAGTGACCGTGTTCGGCTCTGCCAGAACGACGGACGGGACCCCCCTCTACGAGATGGCCCGCACCATCGGGCGCAAGCTTGCGGAGGCGGGCTACGCCGTCATCACGGGCGGCGGTCCCGGGACGATGGAGGCGGCCAACCGCGGCTGTCGCGAGGGTGGCGGACTGTCCGTCGGCTGCAACATCGAGCTGCCCCATGAGCAGTCGCTCAATGCGTACGTGGACCTGGGCGTCGAGTTCCGCTACTTCTTCGCCCGCAAGACGATGTTCGTGAAGTACGCGGACGGCTTCGTCATCCTGCCCGGGGGCTTCGGGACGATGGACGAGCTGTTCGAGTCCCTGACGCTCATCCAGACCGGCAAGGTCCGCCACTTCCCGGTGATCCTCGTCGGCTCGGACTACTGGGGCGGCCTGCTGGCCTGGTTCCGGAGCACGCTCCTGGCCGCGGGTGCCATCTCGGAGGCGGACCTCGACCTGATCAAGGTCACGGACGACCCGGACGAGGTCGTCAGTCTGATGCGGGCCTTTTCCGACGGCGAGGGATCACGGGACGCGGGGTAGCCCGACCTCGATCATCTCGCCGCTGACCCGGACCGGGTAGTAGCGGAAACGTCGTACGCGGGTCAGCCGCCGCGCCTCCGCCTTCCGGCCCGGCGGATCCACCTTGGGGTCACGGCCGGCTGGAGACCAGGTGGGGTGGTAGACGCCGTCCGGGTCCAGGCCGCCCGTCGTGGGCATCTGCATCGGCTCGCCGGACGCGAGGTCGAAGCGGCCCTCGTGGAGCGGGCACATGACGACGCAGCCGTCCAGGCTGCCGACGGACAGGGGGGCCGCCATGTGCGGGCAGCGGTCGTCGGTCGCCACGAGCCCCCGATCCGTGTGGGCCAGCAGCACGTCCAGGTCGCCGCGGCTGACCCGACGCATGGCACCCGGTGGCAGGTCCGCGACGTCCAGGACCGGCTCCCAGCGCGGGTCGATGGCATCCACCCCCGGCGCGAGCAGGTGGACAGGGAACGGGGCAGGGAACGGGCCAGCGACCGGCGACATGGACACCATCGTATCCGCGGCGCCGTCGAGGATGCGGGCGGTCAGTCCGAGGCAGCCGGCGCCGGGGTCGGGGCCAGCGGTCCGGCAGCCGGATCCCGGGCACCGTCGGGTGCCGGCGATGGCCCATGCGTCGAGCGCAGCGGAAGCTCATGCATGACCAGGGCCGCGATGAAAGCGAGGACCGTCGTGACCACGCCGATCTGGAACGATGCCGAGACCGCGACGCTGAACGCCTCGTGGATGGCGCCGACGATGGCCGGGATGAGCGGCGCGAGTGCGTCGCGGAACGCCTCCGGCACGGACGCCAGGATCTGGGCCCCCAGGTCCCCGCCGACGCCCACCAGGTCGTCCAGCGCGCCGGTGGTCTGACCGGCAAACTGCGTGACCACCGGGGCGGGCACGCCCGCGGCGGTGAGTTGGCCAGGCAGTTCCTCCACCAGCCGCGATCCGAAGACCGTGCCCGTGATGGCCAGGCCGACGGAGCCGCCGATCTGGCGGAAGAACGTGAGGTTGCTCGTCGCGACGCCAAGCTGGCTGAACGGCACGGCGTTCTGGACCACGATCGTGAACACGGACAGCGTGGGGCCGATGCCGACGCCGGTCACGAACATCCACAGCCACAGGACGGGCAGGTCCGTGGTGGCCCGGATCTGGCTCATCAGAACGAGGCCGACGGTCATGATGGCGAGGCCGACCAGGATGATCGCCTTGTAGCGGCCGGTCCGGGACACGAGGATGCCGGAGACGATGGAGCTGCCGATCAGACCGATGAGCAGCGGGAACAGCTGGTAGCCGGACTCCGTGGCGCTGGAGCCGTTCACGAACTGGAACCAGCGCGGCAGGAAGATGATGGCCCCGAAGAATCCGAAGCTGACCAGGAACGTCGAGACGAGCGACGACGTGTACGTGCGATTTCGGAACATGCCGAGCGGGATGATGGGCTCGGCGGCGCGCGCTTCGATGACCACGAAGAGGGCGCCCAGCACGGCCGACGCGGCGATCAGGCCGCCGACCCAGACGTCCGTCCAGTCGGCCGACTGCTTGTTGGTCAGGCCCACGAGCAGGAGGCTGATCGCGATGGTGAATACGATGGCCCCCGGGAGGTCCAGGTTGCGGGTCGCGTCGCGCCGCTTGATGGTCGGCAGCAGCCGGGCGATGACGAACAGGCTCACGAGGCCGACGGGCAGGTTCACGTAGAAGATCCAGTGCCAGCTGATGTTGTCCGTCAGCAGGCCGCCCACGGCCGGGCCGATGAGGAACGAGATCCCGAACACGGCGCCGAACAGGCCCTGGTAGCGACCCCGCTCCGCTGGAGTGAACAGGTCACCGATGACGGCGAGGGCGATCGGGAAGAGGGCGCCGGCGCCGATGCCCTGGATGCCCCGGAACAGGATGAGCATGGCCATGTTCTGGGACAGCCCCGACAACGCTGAGCCGACGAGGAAGACCACGACGCCGAACATCAGCATCGGCTTCCGGCCGTACAGGTCCGAGAGCTTGCCGTAGAACGGCACGGTGATCGTGGACGTCAACAGGTAGATCGTGACGACCCAGTTGTAGTACTCGTTCCCGCCCAGGTCCGTGACGATGCGCGGGAGCGCGGTCCCCACGATGGTCTGGTCCAGCGCGCCCAGGAACAGGGCGAGCAGGACGGCGCCCAGGATCTCCAGCTTGGCCCGCTGGCTCAGGCCCAGGGCCGGATCATCCTCCAGTGACGGGATGGCGGCACCATCCTCCGTAGCAACGTGATCCATGGTGCGGTCAGGCCCCCCGGGGTTTGGTGGCGTGGTCGTGGTCGGTGGCGCCCGGCGCATCCGCGACGGCCGCGATGGCGCTGCGCAGGTCCGTCGTGGCACGCGCGAGGCCCTGGATCTGGTCGTGGTCCAGGCGCTCAAGGACGGTCCGCAGCATCTCCGTGCGGAGGACCTCGATGTCATCCAGGAGCCGACGGCCCGCCTCGGTCAGCTTCACGAGCACGATCCGACGGTCGTCGGGAACGCGATCGCGCTCGACGTACGCCCGCTCCTCCATCCGGTCCACGAGGCCCGTGGCGTTGGACACGGAGATGTCGATCATCTCCGCCAGCCGGCTCATGGGCATGTCGCCATGACGATCAAGGATGGACATGACGTGGAGCTGGGTCATGCTGACGCCCAAACGGACCAGCCGCTCGCTGCCGATGCAGCGCAGCTCCGCCATGGCTTCGCGAAAGTCGGCGATGATACGGTCCTTGACCTCGTGATCCGCGTCGATGGTTCGCATGACATGGATGATCATAGAAACGATGACCATCTTGTCAACCGCGACCATCCGTCCCACAGGAAGGAACCCGTCGTGCGCTATGTCCTGATGACCGAGCCCCAGCAAGGGATGAGCTACGCGGACCAGCTGGCCGCGGCGAAGCGGGCGGAGCGCAACGGCTTCGAGGCCTTCTTTCGCGCCGATCACTTCGCGAGCTTCCCGGGGCGGCCGGGCCAGCCCACGACGGACGCCTGGACGGTACTCGCCGGCCTCGCCCGGGAGACAGACCGGATCGGCCTTGGGGTGCTGGTCTCGCCGGTCACATTCCGGCATCCCGGCACGTTCGCCAAGGTGGTCACGACCGTGGACGAGATGAGCGGCGGACGGATCGAGGTGGGCGTGGGAGCCGGCTGGAACGAGCTGGAGCACCGGCAGCTGGGTCTCGCCTTTCCGCCGATCAAGGAGCGCGCGGACCTCATGGAGGACCAGCTCGCCATCCTGCACGGCCTGTGGGGCGAGCCGGACGGCTGGTCGTACGAGGGCATCACCGGCCTGCGCCTGGACGGCGCCCTGTTCAGTCCGCGCCCGGTGGACGTGCCTGGGCGTCCGCGGACACCGTCCGGCGGCGCGCGGCCACGGATCATCGTCGGCGGCCAGGGATCACCGCGCTCGTTCCGTCTGGCCGCCCGCTACGCGGACGAGTTCAACCTCTCGTCGTCCTCACCGGCGAAGGCTGCCGAGGTGGGGCTGGAGCTGGACGCGGCGTGCGAGGCCATCGGCCGCGACCCTCGAACGCTGACCCGGTCCACGATGGCCGGGGTCCTGGTGGGGCGGACCGCGGAGGAGGTGGATGCCCGCGAGCGCCAGCTCATGGAGGCGTTCGGGGAGGATGCGGAGACCGGGGAGGCGTGGCTTGAGGAGCGCCGCGAGCGCTGGGTCCACGGAACGCCGGACGCGGCGCGTGCCCAGGTCCAGCGTTTCGCCAAGGCCGGCATGGAGCGGATCATGCTCCAGGACTTCCTGCCCTGGGACCTCGACATGATCGATCTGCTCGGCGAGGAGGTCGTCGGCCGGGCCTGAGGTCAGCCCGCCGCGTCCGCGGCCTCGCGGTACCGGTCCACGTCCCGGTGGATGGGGTCCGGGTCGATCCCGCGCGCCCGGGCCAGCCGCTCTGTCAGGAGCTGGAGCGGCGTCGCCGTCCCAAGCAGGGCCGCGATCGGCGAGGGGAGGTCCGGGGTCTCCGGCACGACCAGGCGACCCGCCGGTGTGAGGTCCGTCGGGAGGTCGGTCGCGACATCGGTCGTGACGATGGCCGCGGCCTCCATCCCGATGACCCGCGCCGCTCGAAGGACGCCGATGGCGCGCCCGAGCCGTTCCGGGCGGCGGTCGCGGTCGGCGAGGAGGAGGACGAGCCCATCTCCTTCGGCCGTCGCTGCCAGGTGACCGTGGAGGAACGTCTCGAGGTCCCGGAACGCGGCCGGCAGCCACGCCCCCTCCTCCATCTTGAGGACGAGTTCCCGTCCGGCAGGACGATCCGATCCCGATGCGACCACCAGCACCTGGCGGGTGCCGGCCAGGCGAGTCGCGATGTCCTCCGCGAGCACGCCCCGGTCCAGTCCAGCTGCCAGCAGGGCCTTGACCGCTTCCGCGAGGGCAGTGTCCACCGGCCGGTGGCCGAGGTGCGCGCCGATCGCGACCGCCGCGACGAGGGGACTGAGGTAGCCGACCGTGTGGCACCAACTCTGGTCAAGCTCGCCGGTCTCGAGCACGACGTCGGCCAGGGCCGCCCCCGGCGATCGATCGGACACGGTCACGATCGCGGTCCGCGCCCCGGCGGCGCGTGACGCCGCGAGGGCCGCGTTCGTGGCGCCCGTCGCGCCCTCGTGCGAGATGCCGATGACGAGACCGCTCGACGGCGGGTCGAGCGCGAGCTCGAAGGCTTGGGCGGCGACGGGTTCGTGCCGCGCCGTGTGCCCGGGAGCGCGCAGCTGGGCCGTCCGCACGGCATCGCGCAGGATCTCCGCTGCTCCCAGCGCGGCGTGCTCAGACGTGCCGCAGCCGGTCACGATGATCGGGGTGCCCACCCGGACCGCTCGCCGGATCTCACCGGCCAGCCGCCCCGCGCCGCTCCCGGAGGACGCGTGCCGCGCGAGGATGCGCGCCGCCAGCGCCGGCTCCGCCTGGATCATGTCCGTCATGTGGAACGGCGGACCGTCACGTCGGCTGGGCATGTCGGTCGAGGCCCACGGGTCGGGCGGGCCGGAGAGGGGAGCGGTCGGGTCGAAGGCGTCAGCGTCCATGTCCGCAGCATAGGTGGCTCGCAGCGCCGCACGCACGGGGACCCGTCCGGCGCGACATCTCGCGCGAACCGTCACCATGGACGCTGGCCGCCACGTTGGCCGCGGCGCGACACCTCGGAGGTACGGATGCAGGTCGGACTGATGGCGCCCCAGGGCTGGAAGGGCGAGTACGACGGGTGGCGCCCGGACGATGCCTGGGCGCGGACCATCCAGCTCGCCGAGCAGGCCGAATCGCTCGGCTTCGAGTCGCTCTGGGTGTTCGACCACTTCCACACGGTCCCGGAGCCGACCGACGAGATCACCTTCGAGTCGTTCACGATGCTCGCCGCCCTGGCGATGGCGACAACTCGCGTGCGCATCGGCCACATGGTCGTGTGCACCGGGTTCCGCAACCCCGGGGTCACGGCCAAGATGTCCTCCACGATCGATGTGATCTCCGGCGGCCGCTTCGAGCTGGGCATCGGGGCCGGCTGGAAGGAGGACGAGTGGCGAGCGTACGGCTATGGCTTCCCGCCGCTCGGGGAGCGAATGGCGACCCTGGGCGACCACCTGGAGATCGTCAGCCGGATGTTCCAGCCCGGACGGGCCACCTTCGATGGGCGGTTCGCCCACATCCGCGGGGCGATCAACGTGCCGCGCGGCCTGCAGGAGCCGCGGATCCCGATCATCGTCGGCGGCAACGGTCGGGACCGGACCGCCGGCTACGCGATCCGCTTCGCGGACGAGCTGAACTACGTGTTCCTGGAGCCGGACGAGATCGCGCGCCGGATGGTCACCGTCCGCGAGCGCTGCCTCGCGGAGGGTCGTGACCCAGCCACGCTCCGGTTCTCCCTGTACGCCAGGGACGAGAAGATGCGCGATGTGGGACAGGCCCGCGTGGACCTGCTGGCCCGCTACGCCGAGATCGGCCTCGACCGCGTCATCGCCTTCCCGACGCGCTGGTCCCCGACCCTGGAAGCGCAGGCGGCCTTCGCCGAGGACTGCCTCGCGGCCGGGCTCAGCGTGGAGGCAGACCGTCCGGTCGTGGCGGCAGCGGGATAGGGACGCGCCCGGCGGGATCACCCGGGTGGCCGATGCGCGCCAGCGGCGCGTAGCGGAACCAGACCCGGCCGACGAGCATCGCGACCGGCACGGGCCCGAACCGCATGGAGTCGGCGGGTTCGCCGTAGCCGGCCACCGCGGCCACGTCCGCGCTGGCATCGGCGACCAGCCAGGCCTCGTCATCGGCGAGTTCCAGGTACCCCCCGCCGAAACTGACCCGCTCCCCCGGTCGCGCGGCGACGCGCTTGATCGCGAGGGCGCCCGTGTCCGGCTCGTGGAACGCGACGATCGACCCACGGCGCGGCCATCGGGTGGTCGTGGGGTCCACGAGCAGCCAGTCGCCTTCCGCCAGGGTGGGCTCCATGCTCGCCTGCCGGATGGCGAGTCGCCACGGTCCACGCAGCCGGTGGCGGAGCGGCTCCATGCGACGAGGCCCCGCCGTCCGGCGGGGCCTCGAGATGCGCATCGGTGTCGGGTGGATCAGGCCGGTCGGCCGGCGACTCGCGTCTTCTCCAGACCGCCCGTCTTCTTCCAGGCCGCGTCGATCTGGTCGATCATCTCCAGGAGCTTCTTCGAGTCGGCGGCGTCCGTGGACGCCTTGACCTTGGAGACCTGCTTGTTCGCGTTCCAGAACAGCTCGTGCAGATCCGGCACGGCATCGAGGTGCTCCGGCTTGAAGTAGTCGTGCCACAGGACGTCCAGGTGGTGCTTGACCAGGTCCGCCTGCTTCTCCTTGATCGCGATGGCTCGCGTCCGGAAGGTCGGATCTTCGTTGGCCGCGTACTTCTCGATGATGCGGTGGCAGGACTCGGCCTCGATGCGGGCCTGCTCGGGGTCATAGACACCGCACGGGAGGTCGCAATGGGCACGGGCGATGGTGGTCGGCGCGAGCCAACGGGTCAGACGAGACATGGGACTCCTTTGCTCTGGGTCGGGGGCACACCCTAACGTCTCGGGGGGTACGCGAAAGTGTCCGAGGCCCGCCCGGACGTGTCAAACGCGAGACGGCCATCCGATGTGTCGGGCGTTGCTCGGAGGCGCGGCAACGCGGGTATCATCCCCGCGATGACCGAGCGAGGGCTGCCAAGCGCGGACGCGTCCCCGGCCTGTCCGTTCGTCGCCTTCGAGGATGAGCGCGACGAGCGAGCGGATCGGCCGGACCACCGCCATCGTTGCTTCGCCGAGGCTGAACCTGCCCCACGGGCGCTCGCCCACCAGGAGGCGTATTGCCTCTCCAGCGCGTTCCCGGTCTGCCCGGTCTTCCAGGAGTGGGCTCGGCGCGAGGCCGCGCGTGCCCGCAAGGCGGACGAGGACGCGCTGCCGCCGCCGCCCGGCGCCACGGTGACGCCCGGCGGCCGAGCGGAGGAGTGGGTCGAGCCGCCACCACACCGGGACCACCCGCCGATCGAGTCAACGGCACGCCGCAATCCGCCCCGCGACTGGGCGGCCCCGCCTCCGTGGGCGACCGGCGCCGGTGGGGCAGGCGCTGGGGCTGCCGCGGGATCGATGGGGTCGGCCGGCCCTGGCGGTCGCGGATCTCCGGACGACACCCCGCGCGAGGCCCGCGGGCTGGCGGGGAGTGCCGCGGATCGACTCGCGAGCGGGGGCTCGCTGGACGGCGATGCGGAGGCGGCCCCGTCGGCGCCCCGGTCGGCGCCCGCTGCGCGGCCGATGGACGCGCCGTCCGCCGGCCCGGATCCGGCCCTGGCCGATCTCGTGGCCGGGTCCGCCGCCGCGCATCGGCTCGCGGACCAGCGGCTCGCGGCCGAGCGTGCCGCGGAACGAGCGGCGGACGAGGCGGCCTTCGCCCGCCTGACGGGCGAGGCGCGCCCCGCGCAGGAGCCCCGCGAATCGTCCGAGTATCCGGCGTCGACCCGGATGGGCCGGCGCCCGGCCGTCAGTTCCACACGATCCTCGGACCGCGACCGGGAGCATGACCGCGAGCGGCCGGCGGCCCGTGAGCACGTCCAGGTCGGCGACGCGCCGTCATGGGAGCGGTCGCGGCGCTACGAGGCGTACCCGCAGATCAAGGCCCGCGCGTCCATGCCGGGCCTGCCCCGGGTGCTCGTCCTGGCCGGCGCCCTGGCGCTCGCCGCGGTCGCCCTCTTCTTCCTGCCGGCACTGTTCGGGATGGGCGAGGACGCGGACCGTCCGTCCGCCTCGCCGTCGTCGTCGATCGTCGCCATCACCCCGAGTCCCGCTCCGACGCCGGAGCCCCGACCCACGCCCCAGACGTACGTGATCAAGCAGGGCGACACGCTCTCCAAGATCGCCCGGGCCAACGGCCTGACGCTGGAGGAGCTCCTGGCCGCGAACCAGGACACCATCACGGATCCTGACCGGATCGCCATCGGCGACGAGATCATCATCCCGGTCCCGGCGCCGGATGAGGTGGGCGGGTCGCCGACGCCTGCCCCGTAGGGACGGGTACGCGCCCGGCGCTACCTGGGTGCGATGTTGATGGCCGTGATCCGGCCGGCCTCCACGCGGAACGTCGCGTCGATGTGCTGGGTGGGGGCACCCGGTCTGACCACGAGCAGGTCCGCCTCGTAGGTGTTGCCGGTGTCACGGATCCCGCCCGGGATCATCTTCAGGCCGGTGTCGCCGCGCAGGAACCAACCGCCCACGCGCTCCACGCCGCGCAGCGTCTGGACGCTGTCGCCCACGTGGACCCGCATCTCCGTCTTCTCGTCCATCAGCGCGACCGCGCCCTCGCGATCGCCGCCGTTCAGCTTCTCGAAGAAGTCTTCCATCGTCTCGACAGCACCCATGCCCGGAGTGTAGCGTCGGCCGACCATGACCGCCGCCGCCGCCATTCGTGATCGACTCGCCGCCGCCTGGCCGCTGTTCGGCCTGGAGATCCGGTCAGAACGGCTCAGCCTGCGTCTGCCGACGGATGGCGAGTTGCTGCAGCTCATGGACCTGGTCCGCGCCGGGATCCATCCGCCCGATGAGATGCCGTTCGCCTCGCCCTGGTCCGTGCTCCCGAGCCCGGCGTTCGAGCGCGGGTACCTCACGTATCACTGGACGAACCGCACGGCCTTCTCCGCGGACGCGTGGGAGCTGGGGCTTGCGGTGTCACTGCACGGCACGCTCGTCGGGATGCAGGGGATCTCCGCGCGCGCCTTCCCGGCCGCTCGGACGGTGCACACCGGCTCGTGGTTGGGCATGGCGCACCAGGGGCAAGGGTTCGGCAAGGAGATGCGCGCGGCCGTGCTCGCGTTCGCCTTCGACGGGCTGGCAGCCCGGGTGGCCGAGACGGAGGCGTACCTGGACAACGCCGCCTCGAGCGCCGTGTCGCGAGCGGTGGGTTACGAGGAGAACGGATTCGGGACGCTCGCGCCGTACGACACGCCGCGCGAGACGCGGCGGTTCCGGATGACCGTGGAGCAGTGGCGCTCCCGTCCGCGCCCGGCCGTCGAGATCATCGGGCTGGATGCCTGCCGGGACCAGTTCGGCATCTGAGCGCGGCGCGTCGGGGCTCCCTGCAGGGCGGCTGGCGCGTCCCATGGGGCGGCCCTAACGTCGGTTGAACGCCCGGATCGGTGCCCTCGTCCGATGAGCGTCCCCTGGGGCGGGACGAACATAGGGGGAGAGGCCTCACCGCCCGGTTCGTTCGACGATAGGGCCCTGGGGCGGGACGCCCCGCAAGGCTGGCTGCCGGCTGGCTGTCGGGACGTGGAGCGCCCGAGCTAGAACCCGCCGCCGGCCCCGCCGCCGCCGCCACCGGACGACCCGCCACTGAACCCGCCCCCGCCACCGCTCCCCGATGACGACGGCGCGTTCCCGATGGTCCCCAGTGCCGACATCATCCCGCCGATGTTCGGGATGGCCGACCCCGAGAAGATGGACCCGCCACTCCCCGATGACGAGGCACTCGCGAACGACTGCCCACTCGATGTCCGGTACCAGCCCGGGAAGTAGGTCGTGGTGGCCGCGGCCGCGCCGCGCTCCACGTCCTCAAGGGAGCGCTTCAGGACGTCCTCGATCTCCCCCTGCAGCCCGAGCGCCGTGCCCCACACGAGGGCCTGGTCCGGCGTCTCCAGCCACTCCAGGCCCGCGTCGTCCACGACCTGCTGCATGGAGCGTGCCTGCTCCATCGTCTTCTTGAGGGTCCGCCGGTAGGCCGCCAGCATCGCCCGGATCATCGCTCCTGGCATCGTGACGCTGGGCATTCCCTGGGCGAACAGGAGGACGACGATGCCCCCGCCGATCGCGGCCACGCCGATGAGCACGAGACCGGACATGGGGACGTTGGCGCCGATGACGATCGCGACGACCCCGGCCACGATGGCCACGATCCCGCGGCTGACCCATCGCCCGATGACCTTGCTGGGCTTCTCCACCATCCAGCCGCGCTTGACGACGTGCCCCTCCAGCGCCGCGTCGAACTTGGGCACGGAGGTCCCGAACTTGGGCAGGTCATCCGGTTCGATATAGCTGCCACTCCCGTCGATGGCGCGCAGCCGCTGGAGGGCGACGGCCTCGGCCGGACCGGTCGGCCGCCTGGCGTTGCGCGCCCGCTGCGCCTCCTCCACGGCGTCGCCCGGGGGCGGCGCGGTGTCGATCCCGACCTTGGTCGAGAGGCCGAGCAGACCCTTCTCCTCGCGGAACGAGATCTGGCCACGGGAGGCAAGGTCCAGCAGGGCCGTGGTCAGCGCTCGACGCGAGGTCCCGCCGTCCATGACGAACGCCCCGGACGCGGCCGTCAGGTCCGGCGGCGGCGCCGGCATGAGGATGGATGGCGAGTCCAGGTAGACCGGGTCCTTGCCGTAGCGGCGCCACGACATGAACGCCCAGCCGGCAAGGCTCATGAACACGACCGGTGCCAGGACCAGGCCAAGGACGGCGTCCACCTGCCGCCCGGCCTGCAGTCGGGCGGCGTTCTCCGGGGTCGCCGCCCGGTCGATCCGCTGGAGCGCGACGAGGAGCGCCTGGTCCAGGTCAGCGACGCGCAGGTACGGGACCATGTCGTTCTCGAAGATCGCCTGGCGCTCGCTATTGGTGAGGTACGTCGCCTCGAAGCCGGGCGCGGCGTACAGCTGGACCTGCCCGTGCTCCAGGGATGGGTCGAGGTCGAAGAAGACGACCATCCCGTCGTCAAAGCCCGCCCGCCCGATGCCCCACTGGTCGATGAGGGCGCGCGCACGCCGTTCCGACTCCTCGGTCGTCACGCCGTAGTCGACCACCTGCGTGTACACGGCGAGCTCGGCGCTCGTCCGACTCTCGATGACATCGATCATCGACTCCGCCTGGGCGATGGTCGCCTCGCTGAACACGCCGGCGAAGTCGTACACGGCCTGGCCGTCCACGGGGTCCGGGAAGGGCGGGCCGGGCGGCGGGGCGCGCGGGAGGGACGGAGGACCGGCCGGGAGTGCGGGTCCGGACAGGGCCTCACCGTAGACCTCGGCAAGGCCGACGATGACCGCCGTATCCAGGTCGCCCTGGTCCAGCCAGACGTCCATGGCCGTCCTGATCCGGGTCAGATCCACCAGGCTCACGAGGCGTTCCAGCCCGTCCCCGGTGGAGATGCCGACGTGGCCGAGCGAGCCATCCGGTCGCAGGTCGGCAAGGATGACCATCCCGAGCCCGGCGGCGCCGCCCACGGACCACGCTTCGCGGAGGTCGCGAGCGTGGGAGGTCGCACCGACCGCGCTCGGCGCGTCATCCGAGGCGAGACGTTGGGTGTAGACGACCACCTCGGCCCCGCTGGAGACCGCGATCGAGCCGGCGATCTGCTCCGCATTGGTCACGGTCGCGGCGCTCAGGACCCCGGCCGTGTCGTGGATCCGCTGGCCGGGCGTGGGGGAGGGGAACGGGGGGCCCGCCGCCAAGGTGAGAACGGCGAGCAACAGGACCCCGAGCCAGGCGATCACCATGGCCAGGGCCACCGGGCGGTGCATGGCCTGCATCATACGAGCACGGTGGGTGCGAGCGGACGGCCGTTGTAGCGGGACGATTGGCTCGCCGCGTACGCCCCGGCGTCGGCGATGGCGACCAGGTCGCCCCGGCGGAGCGGCGGCAGATCGTGGATGCCGAGTTCATCGGTGGATTCGCAGATGGGGCCTTCCACCCGGGTCGGTGTCGTGCCGGGGTAGCCCTCCGCGCCGCCGACGCTGCGCCCCATGGACGTGAGGGCCGTGATGGGGTGCCGGGCCCCGTACAGCGCCGGCCGGATGAGCTCCGTCATGCCCGCGTCGATGACGACCAGCGGCCCACCGCGATCCCGGACATGCAGGACGCGCGCGACCAGCCACCCGGCCCGCGCGACGAGGGCCCTCCCCGGTTCCACGGCCAGTTGCGAGGGGCGTCGGTCCGCCGGGATCGCCTCAAGGAGCGCCGGCAGTTCCCGGGCGAAGCGCTCAACGGTGGGGGCGGGCTGGCCCAGCGGCAGCACCGGGAAGCCGCCGCCCAGGTCCAGCGTGTCGAACGTCGGGATGGATCCGCGCCACAGCGCGGTCAAGGCGAGACCCCGGCGGACCGCCTCGCGCCACGCGTCCACGGCACCCAGCTGGGATCCGACATGGAGGTGGATGCCGCGCGGGCGCAGCGGCCCGTCCGGCCCGCCGCCGGCCTCCACGGCCTCGGCGATCGCCGTCTCGTCCATCCCGAACTTGCTGCCACCCGCCCCGACGGCGAGTCCGGCGTGGGTCTCCGGCGCCACGTCCGGGTTGAGCCGGTACAGCACGTCCAGGCGGGTCCCCGCGCGCCGCGCCATCCGGCCGAGGTCCGCGGCTTCCTCCGGGGACTCCAGGGCGACCCATCGGAGCGGGTCGCCGACTGCCGCGGCCCGCACCGCGGCGCGCAGATCGGCCGGGGTCTTGCCAACACCCTCCAGGGTCGTGCGGGTGTTCGGGATACCGGCGCGGCGGGCGCGCGCCCACTCCCCGCGCGACACGACGTTCGCTCCGAAGCCGCGTCCCGCGAGGTGCCGGATCACGGCCGGGACATCGTTCGCCTTGACCGAGAACTGGCGCACGATGGGATCCGGGAACGCGGCCTCCACCGCGGCCGCGGCTGCGTCCATGGTCGTGCGATCCATGACGTAGACCGGCGTCCCTCGAGCTCGCGCGACCTCCCGCAGGATCGCGCCCGATGGCGGTGTCGGTGTCAGTCGGGGACCACCATGTTCACGATGCTTCCAACGATGCTCAGCGCGATCGCCCCGATGAACGCGGCCACGATCGTGGACAGCCCGAAGTCCGGCGGGAAGCCGCCGACCGTGAACGGGATGCCGACGATATCCGCGATGAAGGCGATGACCAGCAGCAGGGCCGCGTTGATGACCAGGCCGAACAACCCGAACGTCATCATCGTGAGCGGGAACGAGAACATCTTGATGGCCGGCTTGATGAAGCCGTTGACGAGGCCCGCGATGACCGCGATGACGAGCAGGTTGACGACGTCGTCGCCGTAGCTGATCTGGGGCAGCAGGTACGCCACGATCCCGAACGTGATCGCCGTCGCGATCGTCCCGATGATGAATCCCATCCCGCATCCTCCGCTGGTGGTCGTCGACTGTCCAGAGCGGAGCATAGACCCCGCTGCCACCGTCCCGCTGGTTCAGCGCAGGAGGAAGCCCGTTTCAAGCGGATCCCGCGGGTCCAGCGTGAAGCGGTGATCCGCCGTCCGGAAGGCCGACCCCTGGACCCACGTCCGGACCGCCGGCCGGCCGGCCACCTCGGTCACAGCGGACACGCCGGCTTCGAAGACGCTGTCCACGATCGATCGATGGATGAACGTCTCGCCGACCTTGATCTCGCTCCGGCGGTGGAGGATGGCGAGGCGGGCGCTGGTCCCGGATCCGCACGGCGAGCGGTCCACTTCGCCGTCGGCGAAGACCGTGACGTTGCGCTGCGTCGCTTCGCCGAGCGCTTCCCAGAAGATCACGCCGTAGATGCCACGCAGCTCGGGTTGCAGTGGATGGACGACGTCCACGGCTGCCTGCAGCGCCGGGCGAAGCTCACGCTGCAGGGCGATCAGGTCCGGGAGCGCGGCCGCCTCCACCCGCAGATCCAGTGCGCGCACGTCCGACGAGCCGTAGAACGCCCCACCGAACCCGATATCGAGCGTCAAGGGCCCGCGCGACGTCTCGACCGTCACGTCCAGCGCGAGGGCGAACGACGGTACGTTCGTGAAGCGCACGGCCTCGACGCGCCCGTCCGCGCCGATGACGGCCACACAGCGAAGCCGCCCGGACGGCACGTCCAC
>JBBEBL010000108.1:0-4687 GCA_040882345.1 Chloroflexota bacterium | reverse complement strand
GACCCGACGGACCCGCCGATGCAGCCGACGTGGATCACGCGCCCGCGGTGTCCCCGGCGTGGGGACCGGACCTACCAGGCGGTCCGGGTCGCGACCTCGGTGATGCCCTGCGCTTCCAGCCAGCGCTCGGCGTCGATGGCGGCCTTGCAGCCGTCCGCGGCCGCGGTCACGGCCTGGCGGTACCGATGGTCGTGCACGTCGCCGGCGATGAAGACGCCCTCCACCTTGGAGCCGGTCTCGTCGTGCACCACCAGGTAGCCCTTGTCATCCACGTCCAACCAGTCGCGGAACACGGCGGTGTTCGGCGCGTGGCCGATGGCGATGAACAGTCCATCGATCGGCATCTCGGACGCATCGCCGGTCCGGGTATCCCGCAGCTTCAGCCCCTCCACCTTGGCGTCGCCCAGCACCTCGTCCACGGCGGTATTGGTGTGGACTTCGATCTTCGGGTGGTCCAGCGCCCGGTCCACCATGATCTTGCTGGCCCGGAAGGTGTCCCGGCGGTGCAGCAGATGCACCTTCGTCGCGAAGCGGGTCAGGTAGGTCGCCTCCTCGAATGCGGTGTCGCCACCGCCCACGACGGCGATCTCGCGGTCGCGGAAGAAGAACCCGTCGCAGGTCGCGCACGCTGACACTCCCCGACCTCGCAGGCGTGTCTCGCTGTCAAGGCCAAGCCACAGGGCGGATGCCCCGGTGGCGACGATGACGGCCTGGGCGCGGTACTCCGTGCCACGCGCCCAGAGCCGGAACGGTCGAGACGAGAAGTCCACCCGATCGATGTCCACGTCGACCATCTTCGAACCGAACCGCTCAGCCTGTGCGCGCATCGCGGCCATCAACTCCGGACCCTGGATCCCGTCCGGGAACCCCGGGTAGTTCTCGACGTCGCTGGTCAGCATCAGCTGCCCGCCGGGCGTGGAGCCGGCAAGGACGACGGGCTCGAGGTTCGCGCGCGCCGCATAGATCGCCGCGGTCAGTCCGGCTGGCCCTGAGCCCACGATGACCACCTTGGCGTCCACGCGGCCCTCGCCGCTCGCGATGGTCGCGGGCCCTCCGGTGGCGGTGGCCGGCGCATCCGGGGCGATCGCGATCGGTGCCGAGGCGACGGGGGCGCCGCCGTCCCCGCTGAAGTCGATGGCGAATCCGCCGAAGGGGTCCTTGTCAGTCATGTCGATATCGTACCACCGGATCGATACCCCCCTAGAGTATGGCGCCGGCTAGCCACGCCGACGGCCGCGCGCCCCCTCACAGGGCGCGCAGCGCCGGGATCACGTCGCGCCCGACGCGCTCCAGCATCGCCGGAACGTGGACATCGCGCACGCTGAAGATGACGTGCTGCGCGCCGGCATCCCACAGCTCCCCGAACCGATCCACCACCTGACCGGGCGTTTCGGCCGTGCGTCCGCGGCCTCCGGTCAGGTCGATGCTCTGGAGGGTCGTCCGCTCGATCTCGTCCGGGTCGCGCCCGACCTCCGCGCAGTGGCGGGCGAGGATGGCGTACTTGCGGGCGATGGCCTCGGGGGTGCCGAAGACGTTGCATGCATCCGCGTAGCGCGCCACGAGACGCAGGGTCCGCTGCTCCCCGCCACCGCCCACGAGGATCGGGACGCGCGGCCGCGAGATCGATTGCGGGGAGTTGAGCAGTCGCGTGGCGGTCGTCCTGCGGCCGCGGAATGCCGCGTCTGTCCCGTGCTCGCCGGACCACATCCCATGGGCCATCTCCAGTGTGTCCTCCAGAAGGTCGAAGCGCTCGCCCAGGGGCGGGAAGGCGAACCCGAGCGCGCGCGACTCGGACTCGTTCCAGGCGGCCCCGATGCCCAGCCACGCGCGTCCGCCGGTCAGCACGTCCAATGTCGTGGCGGCCTTGATCCAGAGCCCGGGCTGACGGTAGTGGACGCCGCCGACCATGAGTCCAAGGCTGGCCCGCCGAGTGAGCGCGGCGAGGTAGCCGAGCGTGGTCCAGCCCTCCAGCATGGGCTCCTCCGGTCCGCCGTAGCTCCGGATCTGGAAGAAGTGATCCATCACCCAGATGGAGTCGAATCCCGCGGCCTCGGCGTCCGCCACGATCCGGGCCAGGGTCGCGCCGGTCGCTTCCGGCCCGCCCGGCCACGTGTACGAGGTGATCTGGAGGCCGACCTTCATCCGCCTGAGCGTACGCGATACGTCGATCAGCGGAACAGGTCCATGTGGCCCGGTATCAGGGCGTCGGCGATGCGACCCTCGCCGCGCACCACCGTGGCGCCGCGGATGAGGGCGATCGGCCGGCCGGCCGTCTTGCCCAGGACGAGCTCCGCTGCGGAGGCGATCTCGTCCGCGACGGCCCGGACCGTGGAGCGCATCACCCGGCCGTCGGCGTCCACCTCCCCGCGCAGGTCCTCCAACGGCGCGAGACCGGACACGCCGATCGCGACGTCCACGATGCCCCACCGCCACGGGCGCCCGAAGCTGTCCGAGACGATGACCGGGAGGTCATGGCCGAGCCGAGCGCGGACCGCAGCCCGGATCCGGTCGGCGGAGGCATCCGGGTTCGCCGGCAGGAGGGTCACGACGTTCCCCGACGCCGGGCCGACGTTGGACGCATCGATGCCGCCGTTGGCGCACACGAACCCGTGGTGGGTCTCCGTGATGATGACCCCGTGCGCCATCCGGACCACGCGGCGGGCCTCACGCAGGACGACCTCCACCTGGCGGGGATCACGGTCCCAGCGCTCGGCGAACTCGACGGCCTCGGGGCGCGGCTGCACGGCCGTCAGGTCCACGATGGCCCCCTCCGCCTTGCTGACGACCTTCTGGGTGACCACCAGCACATCGTCGTCGCGCAGGGGCAGGATCCCCGCAGCCGCGGCCAGCGCCCCGGCGATGAGACCCGGCAGGTCGTCGCCCGGCACGATCTCGCCAAGGCCCGCGATCGCGACCACCTCCACGCGGTCAACCATGCGCATGGTCCTGGGCCCGGAGCAGGTCGTCCGGCGTGTCGAGGTCGTCCAGGAGCGGACCGCCCAGCTCCACCACGCGGGCCCCGGCGGCGGTCGCGGCGGTGACATGGGCGTCGCGGCTGTCGCCGCCGAAGTGGACATCGATCACGTCCGGTGGCGACAGCAGCAGGGCATTGGTTCCCCGGCCGTGCCGATCGGTGACGATGACCACGGCCGGGGGCAGTGCCGTCTCCAGCACGGCCAGCACGTCCGCGATCGCGGCCGACGTCACCCGCGGCAGGTCGATGGGCACGATGAGCAGCGATGTCGCCCCGGCCGCGATGGCCTCGTCCCGGGCCTCGCGGAGTCCGGCGTTCAGGCCGCGGCTGCGCTGGCGGATGGGTCGGGCGCCGACGTCGAGGGCCAGGGCCCGGACCTCGTCGTCCGGCGTGATGACGAGCGTGTCGGCGATGCCGGCCGTACCCACCACCGCCCGGATCGTGGTCCTGGCCATGCCCGCGACCAGGTCCCGCCGCTCCTCCGCATCCAGGACCGAGCCCAGCCGCGACTTGGCGCCGTCCAGCGTGCCGACCGGGATGGCCGCATAGACCACGGACCGGTGGGTCATGTCGCGATCGCCGCGAGGATCGTCCCGGCGAGGCGAGCCCGCCCGGCGTCGCCGCCCATGATCGTGTCGGTCACGACGGTTCGCATCCCGAGCGCCGCGATGGCCGGCTCCAGCCCCGCGTCCACGTCGTCCAGCACGAACCGGTCCACCAGGCCCTCGTAGAGGCGGGCGACGCCCAGCGCGCTCGACTCGTGACCGAGCGATACCAGCATCCGATCCGCCGGTCCCTTGAGGGCCGCCCCGCCGATGATCCCGCTGACGGCGATGACCGGCACGCCCCGGGCCGTGGTGGCGGCCAGGGCGTCGCGCATCCCCGGCACGGCGAGGATCGGCCCGATCGACACGATCGGGTTGGACGGTGCGATGACCACGGCGTCCGCCGCGCGCAGGGCCGCGTCCACCTCCGCCGTCGGCCGTGCGGACTCCACGCCCTGGAACCGCACCTCGTGGACCTCAGGCTCCTGGTGGCGGTGGACGAAGTACTCCTGGAAGTCAAGCCAACCGTCGTCGGTGCGGACCACCGTACGGACCGGATCGTCGGCCATCGGCAGGATCTCCGGGGCGATGCCCAAACGCCCACGCAGGCCGAGGGCCACCGCGGTCGGGCGCTCACCCGCGCGCAGCCGCTCCGTCCGCCACAGGTGCGTGGCGATGTCCCGGTCGCCGAGCCGGAACCAGGTCGCCTCGCCCAGCGCGTCCAGCGCGTCCATGACCGCCCAGGTCTCGTCGCGCAGCCCCCAGCCGCGATCCTCGTCATCCAGGCCGGCCAGCGTGTAGGCGACGGTGTCGTGGTCCGGCCACACGGCCAGCCCGTGCACCTCCAGGTCGTCTGCGGTGTTTACGACGACCGTCAGGTCCGCGCCGAGTGCGGCGGCCAGACCCTCCGCCAGCTTGGCGCCGCCGACGCCCCCGGCGAGTTCGACGACCTTCATCGGTCGAGGGCCGCGGTGACCTCGCCGATGCGCTCGATCGTCTCCCGGTCGTACGGCGCCGGCATGCGTACGATCACGGTCTCGAAGCCCAGGTCCCGATACGGTCGGATGGCGTTCGCCACGTCGGCCGGCGTGCCCGCCAGGTGCGGGACTGTGCCCATGTCCGGCACGCCGTTCGCGGCGCACAGCGCGTCCATCCGCCGGCGTGCCGC
>JBBEBL010000107.1:0-4698 GCA_040882345.1 Chloroflexota bacterium | reverse complement strand
TCCGCGCCCGGACCGAGCGCCTCGCGCACGAACTCCAGCGTGTAGCGCAGCCACTTGCCGGCGATGCGCAGGTCGTGCAGCGTCTCCACGTCTGCCCAGCGCAGGACCGGCTCGTAACCCCGGACGACCTCGTAGGCAGCCCAGATGCGAGACGGCGCCGTGTCCCGGACCCGGTGCGGCTGGACCGGTCCGACCGGTAGCACCGCGGTCCCTTCCGTCCGGACGAAGTCCACGTAGTCGTCCAGCCAGCGGCGATAGCCGTCACTGTCCAGTTCCCGCATGAGCAGGCGGCGGGCGTCCTCTCGGTGGTCACGCCACGCAGTGAGCAACGGCTCCAGGGCGCGCTGTTCCGTCGTTGGCAGGTCCGCCCGGTACTCGTCCGCGCCCTCCAGCAGGACATCCAGGTCGCGCACCGCCCCGAGTCGGGCCGCGACCTCGCGCAGGCGACCACGGTAGCGGCGCGTCCGGCCGGCACGGAACGATTCGCCGAAGACCCGCCAGGCGGCTCGTTGCCGCCGCGTCGCGACCCGCATCTTGTGGAGGGCCACCACGTCGCCCTCACGCGTACCCGGCTCCTGCAGGAGCATGCGCGCCACGTGGAAGCGCAAGACCTTGCGGGCCGCTTCCGCCACGTGGTCGTCCGCGACGACGCCCGGGGTCTTGCCGGGGGTCAGGCGCGGGATGGTGAGCTCGGCGGTGGGGGCGACGGGGACGGCGAGCGCGCCGTCGTCCATGTCCGCGTTGCCGTCCCCGACAGCGACCAGCGCCAGCGCCATCTCGAGCTTGCTCGTGTCCGCCCTGGCCAGTCCCGGTGCGGCGTCCATGGTCCGGGCGATCTCGCCCAGGACCGTCTCGTCGCCCTTGATCAGCTCCGCCTCGAAGTCCACGAACGACCCGACGATCCGGCCGCCCGCCACGACATCGATATCGTCGAGGCTCAGTTCCACGCGGGTCGTCCCCGCCTTGATCACGCGCTTGTGCCGGAGCTGGCGGATCGTCACCCGCTCCACGAGCGGGGCATCGCCGGCGTGCTCCAGGACGAGCGACCGCGCATCAGAAGCCGCCCACTCGCCCGCCGGGGCCGTGCGGTCGGCTGGGCCTTCCAGCTCCACGCGGCGGAAGGCACCACCGGCCCCTGTCGTGGCGTGGAGGGACTTCACGGACACGATCGTGTCGCCGCGCGTCTCCCGGAGTCGAACGGCATACCCGGCTTGGGCGAGCGCGCCGTCCGCCGTGTCCACGTAGCGATCCTCAACCTGCACGGTGCGCACGCGGCCGCCGGTCACGTCGGTCGAGCCCCACACGGACAGGGCGAGGAGATGCTCGGCCGCGGCGCGGTCATGCACGTGGTACTTGAGCTCGACTTCGTGCCCCGGCCCCACCTTGAGGAGATCCGCCGCGTCCGTCATGCGCGCGGATCAAGCGACCCGGCACCTTCACCGGGTCGATGCGGCGTGGATGCGGCCTGTCCGTCCTCCAGCGCGCGCGCCTTGAGGACCTCGAACGTGTCGACCGTCCCGGCATGACCCTGGAGGGTCTCCGTACGCACCCACGTGGCGTCCGGCTGGAGCTGCCACGATCGACGGTCATCGCGGAGCATCACGGAGATGATCTCGTCCAGGCGGACCCGCGCCTCCGGGTCTTCCACGGGGACCACCGCCTCCACCCGTCGATCAAGGTTGCGGTCCATCAGGTCCGCGGAGCCGATGAACCACTCCGAGTCGCCGCCGTTGGCGAAGCCCCAGATCCGCGAGTGCTCAAGGAACTCGCCGACGATGGAGCGGACCCGGATGTGCTCGGAGATGCCGGGCAGGCCGGGCTGGAGCGAGCAGGCGCCGCGGACGATGAGATCGATCTCCACGCCGGCCGCCGACGCTTCGTAGAGGGCCTCGACGACGGGCTGGTCCACGATGGCATTCGTCTTGACGATGACGCGCGCCGGTCGGCCTGCTGCCGCGTGTGCCTTCTCCCGTTCCACGAGGTCCAGGAACCCGGAACGCAGGCTGTGGGGCGCGACGAGGAGACGACGGAACGTCCGCTGGCGCGACAGGCCGGTCAGGACGTTGAACAGGTCCGTCACGTCCGCGCCGATCTCCGGGCGGGCGGTGAGCAGTCCCAGGTCCACGTACAGGCGAGCGGTCTTTGGGTTGTAGTTGCCCGTACCGATGTGCACGTAGCGGCGCAGCCCGGAGCCCTCGCGCCGAACGACCAGCGCGGTCTTCGAGTGCGTCTTGAGGCCCACCAGCCCGTACACGACGTGGGCTCCGGCACGCTCCAGCTTGCGCGCCCAGACGATGTTCGCCTCCTCGTCGAAGCGGGCCTTGATCTCCACGAGGACGACGACCTGCTTGCCGCGTTCCGCGGCACGGATCAGCGACTGGACGATGGGGGAGTCGCCGGACGTCCGGTACAGCGTCTGCTTGATGGTCAGCACGTCCGGATCGTCAGCGGCCTGGGCGATGAAGCGCTCCACGCTCGTCACGAACGATTCGTAGGGGTGGTGGACGAGGATGTCGCCAAGGCGGACCGCGGCGAAGACGTCGGCCGGCTCGTCGTCGTCCGGCGGTACGAGTCGGCGAGGCGTGATGGGCGTCCACGGCTCCGCCCGCAGGTCCGGCCGGTGCAGATCCGTGATCCGCCACAGGGCGGTGAGGTCCAGCATCCCCGCGACCTCGTAGACATCCTCGGGTTCAAGGCCCAGGCCGCGCATCAGCAGGTTGCGCGTCGCGGCCGGCATGGACCGTTCCACCTCCAGGCGGACGGCTTCGCCGAAGCGCCGTCGCCGGAGTTCCTCCTCGATCGCCATCAGCAGGTCGTCCGCCTCGTCCTCCTCGATGTCGAAGTCGGCGTTGCGGGTGACCCGGAAGAGGTGATGTTCCACGACCTCCATGCCGGTGAACAGGACTGCCAGGTTGGCCTCGATGACCTGGTCGATCGGGACGAAGCGGTCGTCTCCCACCTCCAGGAGACGAGGCAGGATCTGCGGGACCTTGACCCGGGCGAAGACGCGCTCGTGGGTGTCCGGATCGCGCAGGCCCACGGCGATGGACAGGCTGAGCGTGGAGATGTACGGGAACGGGTGACCGGGATCTACGGCGAGCGGTGTCAGGACCGGGAAGATCTCATCCAGGAAGCGCTGGCGGAGGTCGTCGTGGTGCTCCGGGATGGCGGTGTAATCGACGATCTCCACCCCGGCCTCGGCGAGCTCCCGGCGAAGCGCGAGGAAGACGGCCGAGTGCTGGGCGACGAGCTCCACGAGCATCGCCCTTGCCGCGGCGAGCTGCTCGGCCGGGGTACGGCCGTCCGGTGAGCGCTTCGTGGCGCCGGCGGCCAGCTGCTGGCGCAGTCCGGCGATGCGGACCTGGAAGAACTCGTCGAGGTTGCCCGCGAAGATGGCCAGGAACTTCGCCCGCTCCAGGAGCGGGTTCCGCTCATCGCGGGCCTCGTGCAGGACCCGAGCGTTGAATTCGAGCCAGGACAGCTCACGGTTCAGGTATGGGTTGGTCTGGGTCGCCTTGGCCGCCTTGGCCGCTCCCCGGCGAGCCGGCACGTCACGCTGGGTGGCGGCTCCGGGGTCGATGGCGGCCATGGGACGGCGAACGCTCCTGCGGGTCTCGTCGGGGCCTTGCGGGAACGGGGACGGGCGCCCCGGGATGCGTCCCGACTGGCCGGCGAGGATAGCACGGGCCGGGAGACGATCCGGCTGCCGTCGTCACGCTCAGGCGGTCTGGGTCGCGCTTCACCTGCGCCGAACGTGGGCGCATCCAGACGGTCGAGCTTCACCAGCGATGAACGTGGGCAGGCTGAGGCAGCGAGGCAGCACTCCGTGGGCCCATCAAGCGCCCATTCCGGCCCGACCCATTCACCCGGGATGAACCAACGGGGAGGTGGCCGCGGCTTTCGGGGCTTCGCATCGCCTACACCGTGTCAGCGTTCGGCGGCGGTGAAGTCCCGCCCGGGCAGGATCCCTCGTCACACCCGCGTTCGGCGGCGGTGAAGTCCCGCCTGGCCCGGATCCCTCGTCGCGCCAGCATTCGGCGACAGCGAAGGCGTCGGGGCGAACTCCGGCAGCGCCGGCCGCCAACCAAAGCGTCAGCCCGGAGGCGCCCCTCGGGCGGCGGTGCAGGATGGGCACGGACATCGATCCCGCAGCAGCGCGAACGAGTAGTAGCCGGAGTGGTGCCCGTCCCCCCAGGCCGGGGCCACGGCGTAGTTGCCGATCAAATGCAGGTCCGTGAGGCGGGTCTGCTCGGCCGTCAGCGTCGGCCCGCTGTCCAGCCAGCCCGGCATGCCCGCCTCGCCGCGGCAGTACGCGCACGGACACAGCCAGCGCAGCGCAGTCAGATCGTAGGTCGTCGCGTGACCATCGCCCCACTCGATGTCCAGGGTGTGTGCCTCGCGATCGGCGTGGATCGTGCGTGGGACGAGGGTCGCTGCGGGATCTGGCGCGGAAGTCACGGCCCGATCGTCGCACACCGTGGCGACACACGCCCAAGGCATCGCCCAGGACCATCGGGCCAGCCGCGTCCGCGCCCCCTCGGGGCTATGCTGCCCGGCGTGACCCTCCAGATCGACCACGTCACGAAGCGCTTCGCGAAGACCCTCGCCCTGGACGACCTCCAGTTCGAGGTGCCCCGTGGCCAGATCTTCGGCTTCCTGGGTGCGAACGGCGCCGGCAAGACCACGACCATGCGCATC
>JBBEBL010000106.1:0-4789 GCA_040882345.1 Chloroflexota bacterium | reverse complement strand
CGGCGTCGGCGACCGTCTTGAGCCCCTCGAGCTCGTAGGTGTCGACGTTGCCGGCAATGAGGTTGTCGGCGCAGAAGACGATTGTCACGCCGGCCGCGGCGAGGCGTCGGCGGTACGTGTAGGCATCCTCGATGTTGCGGGCAAAGCGACTCGTGTCGTAGACGAGCAGGACATCGAACGCGCCGGCCTCGGCATCGCGGACCATCCGCGCGAAGTCCGACCGCCGCAGGGTGTCCTTGCCCGACACGAGGTCGAGGTACTCCTGCCTTGTCGCTACGAGTCCGTGCCGTTCGGCGAACCGGGACTGTTCCGTGCGCTGGAGTTCAGGCCCGTAACGGTCGGCCTGGCCACGGGTGGACTCTCGGACATACCCCGCCCACGTGCGCCCGGCCAGGTCCTCGGGTCGGAGATCGATGGCTCGCGCCAGGCTCACGGCTGCACCTCGTTCGCATCGCGCTTGGCGGCGGCAGGCCGGCGGTCGCGCGGCGCCCTTGGCCGCCGGATCGGGACTGTACCTCGCGTGGCGCGAAGCGCAACCTCCGCATCGAGGACCGCTTCCACCATAGCGGCGAGGATCTCGGCCAGGCGGGGCGTCATGGCGGCCGAGCGTGCCCGTTGCCCAGCGGACCGCTCGACAGATGCCATCACTGGGTTGGCTCGAGCACTGCGACTGCCGCGGCGACGCATGGGCGGCAGCGGTACCGCTCGGCGGGTGCCAGCGGCTCGCCGCAGGAGCAGCACGTCCGAAGTCCCAAGGCACCGACGGGTCGCGCCAGCAGGAGCGGGATCGCCCCGCTCCTGGTCACCTGGGGGCGCATGGCATCGATCCGCCAGGCGACTTCCTGCTCCGCGGTCAGCGCTTCGACGATTGTGCGTTTCTCGGCCAACAGCTGGCGGGCGATCGGTTCAAGACGCCGCGGCCCCTGCACGACCAACCGGTCGCCGCTGACCGTGACCCGGAGGCCGGCCACGCGCGCCTCGCGCAGGAGGGTCAGGCCGTCCACGTCGCATCCTCATCGCTCCCCGGGTCGGGCGGCGGGGCAGCCAACAAGGCGTCGAGCTGGCGATCGCTGGCGGGTTCCGGGCCGGCCATGCCGGGGAAGCTGGGGGCCGTGGCTGCCTGACCGACGCTCGGGGCGTTAGGCGCGCGTGCGTCACCCCAGTCGTCGACTGCGCAAACCTGCAAACCCTCGGGCGGCGGCAGGATCGGCACGTCTTCGGGCAGCGGGTCACCGAGGACCAGGCGCGCCGGCCGCCTCGGTCGCTCCTCGAGGTTGCGCAGGTGACCACGATCGAGGGCAACGCGCACGCGCCGCCAGGCGGCCGACTGGTCGAGCCGGAGGTGCTGCGCCACCGCGGTGACGGTCACCGTGTCGGCGCCACCTGCGAGTTGCGCGACGGTCCCCACGGTCGCGCGGGTGGCCGGGGAGACGGTCGAGCCAGCGTTGTCGGCCACGAGGTCGGCCACGAGGTCGCGGACCACGCGGTAGTCATCGAGGGTCGCGACTACCCGCCCAGCGGCATCCCGTTCCCGCGACGCCTGGTGGAGCAGCGCATGCGCCCGGATGAGATTGAGCACCGCGCCGAAGTCGCGCCGGAGACGCACCGCCACGGCCGGTACCCCCGCGGCGAGGGCCTTCGCGTAGGGGATCGTCACCCGGGCATCGGTACCGGCGAGCCACGTCTGCAGTGCCTGCCAGCTCGCGAGGTCCTGAGCGGGACGGTCCTCGTCGGCGAGCGTGGCGAGCACGGCGCGCGTCTGCTCCGCGCTGTCGGTCACCGTGAGCGAGAGCAGACGCGTTTCATTCTCCGGGTGCAGGTGGACGGCGGTCGTGGTCACGATCAAGCCCGTCGGGCCGTCGCGCTCGATGACCCTGGGGACGAGGCCCTCGGCGGTCTTCTCGACCGTCTCGTAGCGGAGCCGGCCCTCGGAGAGCAGCGAACGCACGAGGTAGGACGCGATGTCGCTCGAGAGTCCGGCCGCCTCGAACAAGACGAGGTGGCGGTGGGCCAGCGGCTCGTCGCCGTAGGCGAGCGCGCGATCGCTCATCGCCGTCAGCGCGTGATAAGCCTCCGGAGGGAAGTAGGCGAGCACCTGCTCGACGATCCACGACTTCCCGCCGGCGCTCGGTCCCTTGATCGCGACCGAAACGGGGCGTTCCAGCAGGCGACTGACCACCGCGAGGTACAGGAGCTGCACGACCCGCCGCTCGCCGGCGACCGTCGCGGCGATGCTCTCGCCGAAGCACTCCAGGATGCGCGGTGTCGTCGCCAGCGGCTCGCAGCGCTCCCACGCCTCCGACAATTGCTCGGCGCGGGCGACTGCCTCGAGCTCACCGAAGGGAACGGCCGCGGCGAGGGCGGCCTGCCAGCGATCAACGAAGTGCTCGGGATCGCTCTGGTACAGGGCGCTCGGGTCTTTCGCTCCATCGAGCCGGATCAGTCGGGCGCGGTCACGGAGGCGGGAGGTGGCGAGCCAGCGCGCGACGGCCTCACCCCCGGCGTCGGGCTCGACGAGGACGTAGATCTCCGCGACGCCGTCGAGCGCAGCGGCCCAGTCGTCGCGCCAGGTGCCGGCGCCCGGTAGGCCGAGGGCGCGGAAGCCGTGCTGCCAGAGGGTGTGACAGTCGCTCTCGCCTTCGACCAGGGCGACCGGATCGCGCATGGCCGTGAACGGGCCCCGGCGCGTCGACTGGCCAAGGCGCTCGAGGCCGTAGAGCCGAGGCTTCGAGCGGGTGCGCCAGCGGAACCGGTCGGGTCCTTCGAGGTTGATCCGATAACGGACCGCCACCTCGGCGCCGTCCGCGTCGCGATAGGGGATGCGGAGGGCAGGCGTGCCGCCCTTCGCGGGCCAGGACGTGTCCGAGATGCCGAGCGACCGCAGGAACGCCTCGTCGAGTCCCTTCGCCTCGGCGTAGGCATGCAGCGTGCAGTCGCCCGGCGGAGTTTGCGTGTTTGCGTGTTTGCGTGAGGGGGTACGACTCCCCGCGCTCGCCGCGGGGAACAGGTCGGCCATCGTCAAGCCGAGTGCAGTCACCACGTCTTCGGTCCGGCAGCCGACGCGGCAAAGCAGGAGAACTCGGCCGTTCGATCCGCGTTTGACGCTCAGGCTTGGGTCCGTGTCCTCGTGTGCCGGGCAGCGTGCCGACCAGCCACCCGAGCGAGCGACGACGTGGTCGAGCCGGCTGACGACGCGCGCGACGACGTCGCCAATCGCGTCGTTGGTGGAGCCATCTCCGCCCATGACAGGGCCTCACGCTGGCCGGCCGACGGATCGGGGCGGCGAGGACCCGGAGCGCTTACCTCTCCTGGCGAGGGCGCTCGTATCGGGGAGATGCCACGGAGGATATCAGCTCGGGGCGCCGATGACTAGCGTGTGAGCCGCTCGGGCTCGACGGCTTGGCCCGTGTTGCAGCGGTGGCAGTACACCCAGAAGGATCCGTGGAGGCCGAGCCCTGGGCGAGCCGCGCTGGCGGACCGCTGTGTCTTTCCCTTCGCGTGCACCCGGGTCGGTGGACCATAGCGACGAAAGCCGGTCTGCTTCTCCGGTCCGTCCCGCTCGACGAGGCGGGGGTCGAGATGGGAGGAATTGCCGGCCAGAATGTAGCCACCCGAGAAGGGGATGGAGAGTCGGCCGAGGACCGCGGCGCAGTTGCAACAGAGGAGATCCCACCCCGCGCCAGTTACAGCCCAAATGTCTGTACCCTCCGCGAGCCTCCCGCGTATCACGACCTGCCGGTAGGTGGCGGTGCCCTTGGCGGGGATATCGGAGCTCATGAGACCAGCCAGACGCGCGATCGCGCGAGACCGGCATATGCGACCGGCGCGTCAAACTCGGTTGGTCCGAGCACCTGGATGCGGTTCACAGCAGAACGTTAGCGGGAACTCGATGGCGGTGCCGGTCCCTGTCCTCCGCGTCCCACGACGGCCCGCTCGTTGCGGTAACGATCAACGCGGCCAGAGCGCACGCGGCTGGCGCATCACACCCCGATCGCCGCCGCCACCTCGGGCCACGTGAGATCCGTTTCCCCCTCGAGGCGCCGGAGGTAGACGCTCGTCACCGCGAGCGAGGAGTGGTCGAGGAATGCGCTCACCGCCTCGATCGAGGCTCCGGCATCGCGCCGCAGTTTCGCCGCGGAGTGGCGAAGGATGTGGAGCCCCGACAGAGGAAGCTCGGCTGCCCGAAGGTACTTCCTGAACCGCGAGTACATTGTCGCGCTGGTCACGCCGCGTGGGCCTGCCGCTGCCTGCCACAGCGAGGCCTCCGGGTCCATCTCGGCCAGGGACAGCCCGAGATCGGTCAGCGTTGATCGTAGCGCCGCGTAGGCCGGGGCCGGCAGCTCGCGCCGCCCCGTCTTGCCACCCTTGCCCCTGTACCGGTAGAACGCCGTCTCGCCCTCGATGGTGATGTCGCCAGCTCGAAGGCCGATGACCTCGGCTCGGCGTCTGCCGGTGAGGATGAAGGTCAGGAGGATCGCCCGATCACGGCGCCCGGCGACGGTGTCGGGGACGACGGCGAGGAGCCGGCGGACCTGGTCGGCGCTGAGCCCCCGCGCCGGAGCGGTGATCGTCCGTGGTCGCTCGAGGGCGTCGCACGGGTTCGAGGTGGCGACGTTCATCCGGATCAGGAAGCGGTAGTAGCTCGACAGACAGGCGATCCGGGCGCCGACCGTCGTCGACGACGGGTCTCGTCCCGAGGCGCCGACCCCGTGCGCCCACGAGAGAACGTGGGCAGGGGTCACGCGATCGGGTGATCCGACCCGCAGCAGGAACGGCCAGAGCATCCGGG
>JBBEBL010000105.1:1322-5155 GCA_040882345.1 Chloroflexota bacterium | reverse complement strand
ACTAGGACGCCTCCACCCAGCCAGCGGCCCGGGTGATGCAGCGGACGTGCATCGCGCCGGGGACCTTCGTTCGGCTGGCGGAGCACGGCGCGGCGACGCCAAGGTCATCGGCGCCCCAACACCCAGCCAGCGGTCCGGGTGATGCAGCGGACGTGCATCACACGCCGGACGTTGCTCCGGCGCGGTGCGCGGGCGGGGTGGGCTGACCACACCAGGCTGACCATGACTATGCTGTCGGCATGGGCGTGGACGACGAGCCGGCCCGACGACGCGAACGGATGATCCGCGAGCAACTGCTCACCCGGGGCATCGCGGACCAGCGCGTGCTTGACGCCATGGCCTCGGTCCCGCGGGAACGCTTTGTGGACCCGGGCGAGCGCCACCTTGCCTACAGCGACGCGGCACTCCCGATCCCCGCCGGCCAGTCGATCAGCCAGCCGTACATGGTTGCCCGCATGACGGAGCTGCTCGCGCCGCAGCCCGGCGATCGCGTCCTGGAACTCGGCACGGGATCCGGCTACCAGGCTGCGATCCTGGCCACGCTGGGTGCCAGGGTCACGAGCCTTGAGCGACACGCGGGCCTTGCCGAGGTCGCCCGCGACCGCCTGACCGCCCTCGGCCTGCAAGACATGGTCGACATCCGCATCGCAGACGGCAGTTTGGGCGACCCGGCCGGCGCTCCGTACGACGGCATCATCGTGACGGCCGCGGCGCCGGCCATCCCGAATGCCCTGCGCGAGCAGCTCGTGGATGGCGGTCGCCTCGTCATCCCGGTCGGGCCTCGCGATCTCCAGGTCCTCACCCTGGTGGTCCGCCACGGCAACGACTGGCGCGAGACGCCCCACGGGTCGTGCGTCTTCGTCCCCCTCGTCGGTCCCGGAGGCTTCCCGGAGTGAGCATCAGGGTCGGTATACTCGGCCGGCCATGACCCACGTCTTCGTCGCCCCACATCCGGACGATGTCGCCCTCTCGTGCGGCGGCCTGATCGCCAGCCTGCGGGAACTGGGCCAGACGGTGACGATCGTGACCGTGTTCTCCGGCGACGGTGACGCCACGGACCTCACGGGCTACCAGCGCGAGGCCCTGGGGTTCGGAAGCAAGACCATGTGGCCGGCCACGGAGGCGTTCAACCGCGCGGCGATCCTGCCGGACGTCGCCACCGCCGTGAACGCTCCGCCGTGGGCGGCCACGGATGATGGCCTGGACGCCACCCAATCCGACGCGGACGCGGCGGCCAAACGGTTCTGGCAGCGATCGTCGTGGTATCGGCGCGCCAGCATCCGCAACGAGTCGTTGGCCGGCCAGCCGGTCATGGACGACCTGTCCACCCAGGGCGCCGTCCTGACCGAGGAGATCGTGGACGCGGCGGCGGCCGGTGACCTGATGGCCAGACGGCGCGTGGAGGACGAGCGCTACGCGTACTTCGCGGAAGCAAGCATCGTGTTCCTGGACCTGCCGGATGCCGTCTTTCGCGGGTACGAAGGCGACGACCAGCTCCTCTCCGCCCCCCGCCCGGACGACACCGCCCCGTACGACCTGCTCCGCCAGGAGATCCTCCGACTGGAGCCCCAGAAGGTGTACCTGCCGCTGGGGGTCGGTGGCCACGTGGACCACCAGCTCTGTCGCGACGTCGGGATCCGTCTGCTGGGCGAGAGCCGTAAATGGGTGATGCCCGGTCCGGAGCTCGCCGGCGACCTTGTCTTCTACGAGGACTTCCCATACGCGTACTGGAACGAGTTCCACGACCTGACGGCGCTGGGGCCGGATGCCCTGGCCGGCCTGCCAAGCGACGTGAGCGTCTCCCCGACGTACGCGGACGTGTCGGACCAGCTGGAGCGCAAGATCACCGGCATCCGGATCTACGAGAGCCAGATGGAGCGCCTCTTCGACGACACGAACGCGATGGCGCAGGCGGTCCGGGCGTACGGTCGCATCGTCGGCGAGTACGGCGGCGTGGACGGCGCGGCCGAGCGTTACTGGGTGACGGGTCGCACCTAAGGTCTTGACGCCAGCGTAAAGAACTCTAGAGTAAAGTCCTGCGATGGCGATCTACGAGTTCGAGGGTCTCCCCCAGTTCCGGAACCGAGCGGCAGAGCTCGGAGCGATCGGCTCGTGGTTCGAGTCACACGAGCGGCGGGCCCTCGCCATCTATGGACGCCGGAGAGTGGGCAAGTCGTGGCTCTTTCGGGCGTTCGCCCACGGCCACGATGCGGACATCTTCGTGGCCACGACCCGGGACCTCGCCGATCAGCTGGCGTCCTTCGCCACGGTGCTGGAGCGCGACGGCGAGCGGCCCCAGATCGCCGATGTCGAGTCGTTCTTTCGGCTCCTGTACCGGCGATCTCGCGATGAGCGTCGCCTTGTCGTCATCGACGAACTGCCCAATCTGATCCGGGTCGATCGATCGCTCCCGTCGGTCCTGCTCAAGGTCATGGAGGAAGAGGCCGCCAGCTCCGGGCTCAAGCTGGTCGTCACCGGCAGCCATGTCGGCATGATGGAGCGACTGTTCGCTGAGCGCGAGCCACTGCATGACCGTGTCCAGCCCCTTCGCGTGCGCCCGCTCGACTTCTGGGAGGCCCGCCTCGTGCTGGGCGACGGCCCGGCAGACCGGCTGTTGACAGCCTTTGGCGTCGCCGGCGGGATGCCCCGCTACCTCACGGAGCTGGCCGGAGCCGCCAACCCGGTCGCTCGCCTAGCGCGCCTCTCGCTCGATCCACTCGGGGCGCTCTTTGACGAGCCGCGCGCCATCCTCGGTCAGGAGCTCGAGGCGCCGGCCGTCTACTTCAGCCTGCTCTCAGCGCTGGCATCGGGACCCGCAGGCTACGGCGACATCCAGCGTCGATCGCACGTGGGATACGACAAGATCGGTCGGTACCTTGCGACCCTCGAGGCGTTGGGCTTGGTGACCCCACTCTTCCCGGTTACTGATACGCAGCGGGTCAGCCATGCACGGCTGTACACGTTGTCGGATGGCTTCCTCCGGTTCTGGTTCCGATACGTGTTCCCCTTCCAGGCGGATCTTGAGGCCGGGCTGGACGCCCGCGTCGTGATCGACGACGTGATCCTGCCGACCCTGGCAAGCCACCTGGCCCCGACCATGGAGGACATCGCGCGATCGTGGGTCCGCAGGGCGCGACTCGGCAACGCAACGCGCGTCGGCGCGTGGTGGGGTCCGGCCCTCAATGCGTTTCGGCAGTCGGGCGAGCGGTCCACGGAGGAGATTGACATCGTCGGCTTGCGCGGTAAGCAGGTCACGCTCGTCGGTGAGGTCCGCTGGCGATCCGATCGCATGGACGTGAGTGTCCTGGGCGACCTGGGGAGATACAAGATCCCTGCCCTCGCCCAGCAACCGGGGATCAGGGTCGGCAACCCCGTTATCGTGCTGGTCAGCCGCTCCGGCTTCACACCGGGCCTCCAGGCGGCCGCAGACCAGGACGACCACATCGTCCTCGTAGACGCGGACATGCTGAGTCGACTCCCGCCGGCCGAGGCGAACGACCCATGACGGCCGGACGTCCTGCGACGCTGAGGCCGGAGGTGTGGGACCGGTTCGGGTGGGTCATCCTCGTCTTCGCGTTCGCGATCGGGATAGAGATCCGCCTCAACCTCATCGCGAGCGAGGGATTCCGCGACGACCTGGACCAGTTCGTGGGCTGGGTCCATCACATCGCCTCCAACGGCATGGGAAACCTGTACGGAGAGACGGACGCCGGGCCGGTGACGTTCGGGCCCGTGATGGCCTACATCTGGAGCGTGCTGGCGGCCGTGCAGCCGGCCTTCGCGACGGTGACGGACGCGTCCGACCCGGCCATCCGCGCGCTGATGAAGGCGCC
>JBBEBL010000105.1:0-1222 GCA_040882345.1 Chloroflexota bacterium | reverse complement strand
GAACTGGTCCGTACCGGGCTCATCGGCCTGGGCACGCTCACCGTCCTGTGGCTGCCGTTCATCCCCGCGGGCGGCCCGGCCGGCTACCTCGCGAACCTCGCCACGTACCAGAACGAGATCTTCAACATCCTGTCGCTGCGGGCCTGGAACGCCTGGTGGCTGGTCCAGGAGGCTGCGGTCGGCGGCTCGTTCATCGCGGACGACGTCGCGATCCTTGGGCCGCTCACCCTCAGACACGTCGGGTACGCGATCACGGGGCTGCTGTCCCTGTGGATCGCCCTGACGATCGTCCGCGACCCGCGCCCACGTACGCTCATCCTGGGCGTCGCGGCGTCCGTGCTGGTCTTCTTCGCGCTCATGACCCAGATGCACGAGCGCTACGCCTACGCCGCCCTCATCGTCCTGGCTCTCCTGTTCGGGGAGATGCGGCTGCGCTGGCTGTGGGTCGCCCTCGGCATCGTCTTTACGTTGAACCTGCTGGCGGCGGTCCCACCCACCCCGGAGATCCGCGAGCTGCTCCCGGTGGCCGGACCGCTGGGGATCGCGGGGTCGCTGGCGATGCTGGCGATCACGGTGGCGACGATGGTCGCGATGTTGCGACGCGGTCCGCGTCCGGGCCGGCCGTGATCACCCGTCACGAAGTCGCGACGGCCCTGCATGGCTGGTCCGCGAAACCGGCGCAGGACGTCGATCTGGCGGATCAGCGTGCACGGCCGGTGCTGGATCCGTGACTCCCGGTCACGCCCCATCACCCTGGATCAGGTGGGTCGGCCTCGTAGTCGCGGTCCTTGCGCGTCCCGAAGTCCGGTCCGCTGGGGATCGCCGGCTCGGTCGCGATGCTGGCCATCACGGCGGCGACGCTCGTCGCGATGAGGACACGTGGCCGCAGCGAACCCTCGCCGTAGGACCTGCCTACGGGACTGGATCCATGGCGAGCGGTCCCAATGTGCGCAAGAACCGCCCGTCGACAAAGTAGCCACTCTCGGGCGACAAGGGCAGGGCGGTGCGATGGTAGGCGTTCAGGAATCGCGTCAGGACATTGACGGGCGACACGTCAGAAGGGAAGAGGCCGGGATGTCCCGGCGTATACGCCATGAACAACGACCGGAGTGGCTCGCGGCGGTCAAGCATGTCATGTCGATGCCCGTGGTCGGACATCACGATGATGACGGGTGGCTCAGCACTCGAGTCCATGATCTGCTTCACGGTATCGACGACCTTT
>JBBEBL010000104.1:7325-32249 GCA_040882345.1 Chloroflexota bacterium | reverse complement strand
CCGTTCCTGGCCGCCCTTGCCGGAGCCAGCGTCGTGGACCTGACCATCGAGCCCGCCCGACTGGAGGACGCCTTCCTGGAGTTCTACGAGGACGGCGCGGCATGAACGGCCCACTTTTCCGCCACGTCTGGCGAGCCAACCGTGGACGGCTCCTCGTCGTCTCGGTGGCGCTCATGCTCTGGGGCACGCTGCTGCCGATCATCTTCGACGCGTTCGGCGCCCAGTTCCAGCAGCTGATGGACAGCGGCATCATCCCGCCGCAGTTCGCGCAGTTCGGTGGCGGTGACATCTTCAGCCTGGCAGGCTCGGTGGCCCTGGGCTTCATCCACCCCATCGCGGTCGGCCTCATGCTCGTCTTCGCCGTGGGGTTCGCCGGCGCCGCCGTCGCGGGCGAGCGGCAGCGCGGCACGCTGGAAGTGCTGCTTGCCCGCCCGATCTCGCGCCGGGTCGTGTACCTGACGCTGGCCGCGGCCGCGGGGCTGTTCGTCGCCGTGACGGTCGCCGCGCTCACGCTGGGCGCCCTGCTGGGGGCCGCGCTGACGGGCCGGGTCACGGAGCTGGGCCCGGGGAACCTCCCGCTGGCGTGGCTCAATGCGACCCTGCTGTTCGGCGCGATCGCCGCGGTGGCCCTGGCGGCGTCCGTCTCGTTCGATCGACTCACGCCGGCCCTCGGCGCGAGCCTGGCCTTCGTGCTGGTCTCGTACTTCCTGGACGTGCTGGGCCAGCTGTGGCCGGACGCCGCCGGACTCCAGCCGCTGTCCGTGTTCCACTACCTGGATGCTCGCGGGGCGCTGACCGGGCTGCCGGATCCGGCGAACTTCGCCGTCCTGGCGGGGGTGACCGCCGCCGCCGTGGTGTACGCGCTGGTCGTGTTCCCCCGGCGCGACCTCGCCGCCCCAAGCTGAGGCGCCCGCCCAGCCTAGAGCCGACGGTCGGCCGCCTCGACGGCTGACGCGCCCCACCAGGCGAGGTCATCCACGGCAGCGATACCGGAGGCGAGGCGGCCCCCCGCCGCTGCGTCCAACCCCTTGCGCCAGCCCCGCAGCAGCAGGCCCGTGATCAGCGCGAGGTCGCGGGTCACGGGCCAGCCGTCCCTGATCGCCGGTGACGATGACGCCGCGATCGCGACATAGCGTGCCAGTACGTCGTCCGGTGCCTCCGCGAATGCGGACGAGTTGGCCACCAGCAACCAGCCGAGGTCGACCGCGACCGGGGCGACCATCACCATCTGCCAGTCGATGAAAGCCGTGCGGCCATCCGGCAGTGGCGCCACGTTCGCGACCTTCAGATCGCCATGGAGCAGCGCCGGCGGCAGAGTGGCCAGGGCCGTCAGCAGCGGCGCGGGGTCTTCGTCCAGGCGGGCCACCAGCTCATTCGCCGCGCGCGGTGCTCGCTCACCGAATGCCTCCCACCCCGCCCGGAAGCGTGTGCCGGCCGCCACCCCGTCCGCCTCGAACTGGCTGGCGGACCCGGGCGACAGGAGCAGGAGCCGCTCGCGGAGCGGGCACCACGGCCAGGCGGCGACGAGCTCGTCCGAGAGCGGTGTGGCGTGCAGCGCCGCGACCGCCGCCAGTACGCGATCCAGCGTCGCGGCGTCCACGGTGGGCGCCCCGTCGGGCCGCTCCCAGACCAGCAGGTCGTGGGACAGGTCCGGCATGAGCATCCCCACCTCCGTCCCGTCCGCCGCGGCACCCAGGTACGGGGCGACGACGGTCGGCGGGAGCGGCAGCTGGCCGGTCGCCACGAACCCCTCGCGCAGCGCGTGGTCGCGGGTGGCGCGCGCGATCCAGTCGACCGCCCACGAGGTGCGCTTGAGGATGAACCGCTCCGATCCGCGCTGGAACTGGGACAGCGTGGCCCCGGACCAGCCGTCGTTCGGAAAGGCCATCTCGCCGCGGTCACCGAGCCCGCCGAGATCATGGTCGGCGAGGAGGTCGGCGAGTCCGCGCTCGTTCCAGTGCGTCAGCACGGGGCCGGGACGTCGTCCGCGCCATCGGGACCCCCGTCCTGGTACACCACGTGGGAGTCCGGACAGTTGCGGGTCAGCACGACGACGAGCGGCTCCGTCGCGGACGCGTTCTCCTCCACGTGGATCTCGCCGGCCGGGATGTAGACGAAGTCGCCGGCCTCGGCGTCGAAGGTGTGCTCAAGGCCGGTGGGGCCGAAGGTGTAGCGCGCCGACCCGCTGAGGATGTAGATGGACGTTTCGCACTCGCCGTGATGGTGGATGCGGGTCTTGTCGCCGGGCGCCGTGGACACGATGGACGAGTAGAGGCGCTGGCTGCCCACGAGCGGGGCGGAGATGGCGATGGAGCGCTCCATGCCCGCGTGCTGGCCGACGGTCGTCGCGCGCTGTGCCGGGGTGATGCGGGTCGCCATGGGTTGCGATGATACGGCCGTGACCTCCACCGATCCGCCCCGCTTCCGCATCATCGACGCGCCGTCGCCGTTCCATCGCCTCGAGAGGTTCGCGGCGGCGATCGGCGGTCGCGTGGACATCTGGGCGAAGCGCGAGGACCTGCTGCCGCTGGCCTTCGGCGGGAACAAGTTGCGCAACCTGGAGTTCCTCGTCGGCGCGGCGCTGGCCGATGGCGCGGACACGCTCGTCACGTCCGGGCGTCGGTGGTCGAATCATTGCCGGCTGACTGCCGCCGCGGGAACTTGGGCCGGGCTGGCCGTGGAGCTCGTGCTATCGGGGCCACCAGCGCCGGGCGGGGAAGGGCCGGGGATCCGGCTGATGCGCGCCTACGGGGCGACGGTGCAGCAGCTGGCCACGGCGGAACGGGAGGAACGGGCGGCGGCGGTGGATGCCGTGGTGGAGCGGCTGAAGGCGGCCGGTCGGCGGCCGTACGTCATCCCCGTCGGCGGGAGTGGCATGCCCGGGGTCCTTGGGCAGGTGGAAGCGGCGCGGGAACTCGGGGCGCAGCTCGGGGGTACGCGCCCCACCACCGTCTACCTCCCGACTGCGACGGGCGGCACCCAGGCTGGGCTGCTCGCCGGCGTGCCGACCGGGATCCGGGTCATCGGCGTCGTCGTCGCGCGCTCCGCCGACGAGTTGCGACCGCCGATCCGCACGATGCTCGACGAACTGGGGTCCAGAGACGTCCCCGACGAGGCGATCACGTTCGACGAGTCGCAGCTCGGCGACGGCTACGGCCGCCCGACCGGCGCCGCCACCGAGGCGGCCGGTCTGCTCGCCCGCACCGAGGCGATCCTCGTGGACCCGATCTACACGGCCAAGGCGCTCGCCGCGCTCGTCGCCGCCGTTCGCCTGGGTCGCCACGACGGCGAGTCGATCGTCTTCTGGCACGCCGGCGGCACCCCGGGTGTCCTGGAACGGCTCGACCAAGGCTCAGGTGAGAGCCACGGCTCCGCCCTCACCACCAGCGACGATGTCACCTCCACAGGACACGATCGGGATGAACCAGGCGCCACGTGATCACCGGCCATCGACGAGCGCGCGCCACCATGCTGGTCGTCCTAGCGGTTGGTGCCGGCCTTGCGTCGGCCGCTTGCGAGGTGTTCCTTCCGCCCGCGGCGTTCGATCCAGCGCATTGCGACGTCCGGCGTCTGGACGAGGTCGCTGATCCGGTTGGGCTGTTCCGTGGTATCCCGTGCGTGATCGTGACCTGGGATACGGAGATGGAGGGGGCAGGCATCGGCGCCGATGGTGGGATCGGGACGCCACCCGCGCTCCGGGAGGCCGCCACGGGCGGCGGCTACGCCACTCCCTGTGAGACGACGGTGTCGCCAGATCCCGCTTCGCCCGGGCAGCTCTGGTTCGTGAACCAGTTTGGTGCCCTCGAACCGACGGCTGAGATCTGGGGCGCCACTCTGTTCGTCCCGTTGCCGATGCCCGACGGACTCAACCCGGCGTGCATCGCGGTCACGCCTCCGTTGCCGTGACGCCGCCGCTCACCCACCTGCCGACGCCCTGGCGGTAGAGCGAACGGGCGGCCATGGGCTCGCCGCGCGTCAGGTGACGTCTGTCAGCGCGAACACGCCGGTCGGAACGATGTCCCGATCCTCGAGCCTGGTCGTGGTCCGGACCTCGTAGGTCGCCAGCCGCTGCAGCCCGGTCATCGGCAGGTAGCGACGGCCCGGATCGCCGATCAGGACTCGGCTGCCGTGTTCGGCAGCGGCGGTCAGCCACGGGGCGATGCGCTCGGAGAGTCGCGCCTCGTACCAGGTGTCGCCGGCCAGGACGACATCGACGTCGGGCGGGTCGGACTCCAGCAGGTCGCGTCCGGTGAAGCCGACCCGCACCCTGTTCGCCCTGGCATTCATCGCCACGGCGAGTTCGGCGAACGGGTCGACGTCCGCTCCCGTGGCGCCGGAAGCTCCAGCCTGCATCGCGGCGATCGCGCACAGCCCGGATCCAGTTGCGATGTCGAGCACGGTCCGACCGGCGACCTCATCCGGGTGCTCAAGGAGGTATCGGGCGAGACCGATGCCGCCCGCCCACGCGTAAGCCCAGAACGGGATAGGTCCGCCCGCTCGACCGCGCGCGGTGTCGGTCGCCTGCCAGACGGGCTCGACGTCCTCGGCGAGGTAGAGCCGGACCGTCGGCAGGTCGGGCAGGGGTTGCAGGCGCGTCTGCTGCGCGATGAGGGTGCGCCGGCGGGACATCGAGATGTGTCCCTGCGAGCGCTGGCGGGTCGAGTCGCGGTCCATGCCGCAGGGAAGCCTACCCGCGCCGCGGTTCCCGGGGGCCTACTCCGCCGCGGACCGCCAGGCGTCGCGCAGGCGCATCCGGGCCGCCGTCTGCAGCACGGCGCCCGCGTACACGCGTGCCCCGATCGTGAACAGGATCCAGATCCCCACGATGGTGACGCCGGCCGACAGGACGATCTCGAGCGGCCCGATGGCATCGAACGCGGCGCGGAGCGGCACGACGAAGGGCGCCGCGGGCGGCCCGGGAATGACACGACGCTACTCGACCGCGACGACCCGGTAGACGACGCGCCCGCGCGGCGTCTCCACGCCGACCTCCGTGCCCGGGGCTGCGCCGAGCAGGGCGCGCCCGACCGGCGACGCGACGGACAGCCGGCCGGATGCCGGATCCGCCTCCGCGGAGCCCACGAGCGTGTACGTGTCCGTCAGGCCATCCACGTCCACGGTGACCCGCGAGCCCAGGTCCGCGAGGGCGCCGGCCGTCGGCGCGTCCACCACGACCGCGTCGCGGAGCCGGCCTTCCAGCGCCTGGATCCGCCCCTCCAGGAACGACTGCTCCTCGCGCGCCGCGGTGTAGTCGGCGTTCTCCTTGAGGTCGCCAAGTTCCTTGGCGGCACGGATCCGGGCGATGACCTCGGGTCGCTTCACGCCGGTGAGCCCGGCCAGTTCGGCGCGCATCCGGGCGGCGCCCTCCGGTGTGAGCCGCGCGGTGCTGTCATCCCCACGTCCGGCAGCCGCGGCAAGTGCTGCGGCGCGGGGCGTCGGCGGTCGCCGGATCCGCTCCGGGGCGGGTTGGGCCACGATCCGCCGCTTCCGGTCGGGCGGCTCCCCGCGCGCGCCGTCGGCGTCCCCATCCGGCACGACGACCACCCGGCGCGGGGGCGTCGGCGCCGTCTCCGGTTCGGGCAGGAGCGATCCGGTGATCCCCGTCGCGCGGCGCTCTCCGGTCGGGCGCCGAAGGTTGGCGAACGGCAGGATCAGCGCCTCGTCAGGTAGGCCTGCGCGGTCCGTCGGCTCCATCGCGTCCGCGAATGCGGACAGCAGCGCGTCCTCGTACTCCTCGACGGCGTCCGTCGCCGCCCACCACACGCGCGTCGTCGGCAGCGTCGTCAGGACCTTCAGCCAGTGACCACCGGCGGTGGGCCGGCGATCGCCGAGAACGGTGCGCTCCACCGCCGCGACCCGCCCGGAGATGGAGGTCGTCGTCGCGCCGATGTACAGGACGACCTGGCCCGGGAGCCAGAAGGACGCGATGCGCGCCACGAGCGCCTTGGTCGTGGGCCGAGTGCCGTCCAGGCGCAGGTCCGGGACGCGCTCCAGCCACTTCCCGACGCGCGTCACCTCGATGGGCGCGGTGGGTAGCGGCCTCGGCAGTTCGATGATGAACACGCCGGGGACTCGCGCGGGGACCGGTCTGCCCCACGGCAGGGGGCCGTCGGCGAGCAGGCCGACGTCGCGGAGGAGGGTGGCGGCGGTGGGGTTGGGCACCCGCGGATGGTACCCGCGCGGCGGCCGCGCTATGGTGCGGGTCGCATGGCACCGTCACGGCCACGCCGGACCGTGCTCCGGCGGGCACTTCCGATCGTCGCCCTCCTCGTCCTCGTGCCGACCGCGTCGGCGATGTTTGGGCCGGAGCTTTCCGCGCGACTCGGCCCGGCCGGGCCGCCGTCAGCCGCCCCGAGCGTCGCCGCCGGATCCGCGGCGAGCCCGGCGGCCGGGGCATCGCCGCGCGCCGCGCCGTCGGCGTCCGCGTCCCAACGGCCGTCCGGGCCTGTCGGGGTCCAGGCGCCACGGGTCGTTCATGACCCGGCCCGCGCCGCTGTCCGCCTCGCCCTGAAGGTGCGCCTGGACGGCATCCGGGCCAAGTACGGGATCCCCGGCGTATCGGTGACGATCATCTTCCCTGACGGCAGCCAGTGGTTCGGCGCCGCCGGGCTGGCAGATGTCGGCGCGGGCGTCCCGGTCACCCATGAGACGGCCTTCGCCGTGGCGAGCATCTCCAAGACGTTCACGTCCGCCCTGGTCCTCGCGCTCGTCGAGGACGGGAGCGTGCGCCTCGAGGCACCGGCCGCGACCTACCTCCCGGACCTTGGGCTGGACAGCGCCGTCACCGTACGCCACCTGCTCGACCACACGAGCGGCCTGCGCGACTACTTCTTCCATCGCGACATCGACCGGCTCCTGCTGGCCCACCCGAACCGCCGTTGGACAGCGTCAGAGGCGCTGCAGTACGTCGGCAAGCCGTACTTCAAGCCCGGACGCGGCTGGCACTACTCCAACACCAACTACCTCCTGCTCGGGCTGCTCGCCGAGCGCGTCGGCGGTGCCCCGCTCGCGGACCAGCTGCGCGCACGGTTCTTCGGGCCCCTTGGCCTGGACGGGACCTTCTACCAACCAACCGATGAGCCGACCAGGCCGGTCGCCCACGGGTACCGCTTCGGGACAGGAGCGGACGCGCGGCCCCTGGACCTGACTGGCGACGGATCCATCGTGCCGTTCGCGTCCGTGGTGACCGCGGCCGCCGGAGCCGGGGGGATCGCCGCCACGTCCAGCGACATCGCTCGCTGGGCCCGGGCGCTCTACGGCGGCGGGGTGCTGGCCCCGGCCACGCTCCGGATGATGCTGGACGACGCCGCGCGCACGGAGCGGTTCCGGCCCACCGTTCCCTACGGCCTCGGCGTCCAGTCCGTGGAGGTCGCCGGCGAGGCAACGCTGGGGCACTCCGGGCGCCTCCTGGGATCGCGGGCCGTGGTCCGGTACCTGCCGGAATCCGGGTTCACCGTCGCCGTCCTCACCAACCAGAGCCGGACGGATCCCGCGATCATCGCCCGGGCGCTCCTGCGGATCGCGATGGCGCCCGCCCGCGACTGCCCATGCCTGGACGTCGGGCGCGAGCGATGACGCTGCGGTGGTGCCCCCGGGAACCATGATTCGCACCGCCCGGACCAACGACTGGTGCCGTCTGGTACCGGCGGGTCTGGCGGACCTCCTCCACCTGCGCGACGCTGGCGATCCGCTCGCAGGGTGATCGCCATGCCGATCCGGGTCGAGGCCTATCTCGCCGCAGGAGTCGCCAGTGGGGTCGCGGATCACGCCGGACATCTCCGCGATCTCCTCGAAGCGGGCGGCGACCTGATCCTGGGCCGCGCGGCATGGCGGGCGACCGGGACGACCGGGTCGGAGCCTGTCGGGACATGGTCCGTCCCCGCGGACGACGTGCTCGTGGCCATCGGCGACGACGACCCGCCGATGCCCGTCCACGCGTCATGGCATGCGATCCGCCTGGAGATGGGTCCGTACGCCGTGGAGGGCGAGCTTCCGACGCTGCCCGGTTACGACCCGGGCCGCGCGCTGGTCCGTCCCAGCGGCGAGTTCGTCCTTCTGCGCGACGTGCGCATGGGCTGGCTGCGGGCGGTGGGCGGCGGCCTGACCCCCGTCGGACAGGTGGCCGTCGTGAACCGGTACGCGGTCGAGCGTGTGGAGGCGGACCTGATGCTCGGGTTCTACTTTCCTGGCGCGACGCTCGGCACCACGCCGCACGCCGACGCCAGCGGTGGAGCCGGGCTCCCGATCCTCAGCACCTGATCGGGGCGCTGGCCAGGGGTCAGCGCGATCCTGCGCCCGTCCGTCGCCGGACCGGTTTGCGTTGCGCGTGGTGCTCCTCGCTCACTCTCGCGTGTCCTGCCCGCATACCCAGCGGGCGCGGCTCCACGTTCCGGTCGGGGACGAATCCGTCCTCCACGGTCCACGGGATGGCGGTCTTGAGCATCTTCTGGATCCCGCGCAGCAGGTCCACTTCGTCGATGCACACGAGGCTGATGGCGGTGCCGGTGGCGCCCGCTCGACCCGTTCGACCGATGCGATGGATGTAGTCCTGCGGGTTCCACGGCAGTTCGAAATTGACCACCACCGGCAGGTCCTCGATATCCAGGCCGCGGGCGGCCACGTCGGTCGCGACGAGGACCCGGATCTCCCCGGACTTGAACTGCTCCAGGGCGCGGGTGCGCTCCGGCTGCGAGCGGTCGCTGTGGATGGCGACCGCGTCCAGGCCCTCGCGATCCAGCCGGGTGGCGAGGCGGGATGCCGCGAGCTTGGTCCGCGTGAAGACGAGGACCTGGTGCAGGTCCTCCTTGCGGACGAGGTGGGCCAGCAGACTCTCCTTGCGATCGCGGTCGACTGGATAGACGAGCTGGCGAACCATCTCGGCGGCCTGGTTGCGGGGGGCGACCTCGACCGTGGCCGGGTCACGCAGGATCGTGCCCGACAGGCGCCGGATGTCGTCCGAGAACGTGGCCGAGAACATCAGGTTCTGGCGCCGCGCTGGCAGCAGCTCGATGATCCGCTGGATGTCCGGCAGGAACCCCATGTCCAGCATCCGGTCGGCCTCGTCCAGGACCAGGATCTCCACCTGGCCGAGATTGGCGACCTTCTGGCCCACGAGGTCCAGGAGCCGTCCCGGGGTCGCCACGAGGATCTCGATCCCGCCGCGCAGGGCCTTGATCTGCGGATCCATCGGCATCCCGCCGTAGACCACCGTGGATCGCAACGGCACCGTGCGCCCGTAGGTCCGGACGCTCTCGTCCACCTGCATCGCGAGTTCGCGCGTCGGGACGAGGATGAGGGAACGGACCGGGTGACGGGCCGGCGAGAACGAGGTGTTGGCGTGCGGACGGAGCCGGTCCAGGATGGGCAGCGTGAACGCCGCGGTCTTGCCGGTGCCGGTCTGCGCGGCGGCGAGGACGTCACGCCCCGCCAGCACGAGCGGGATGGCGGCGGCCTGGACGGGCGTCGGCGTGGTGTAGCCCTCTTCCGACACGGTCGTGAGGAGATCGGCCGAGAGGCCGAGCGTTTCGAAGGTCAAGCGTGGCTCCTGCGCGGGGTCCCATGCCGGCGCGGGCGGGATCCCGGGGGCGCGACGGCGGCGTCGCCGGTCGACACGCGAACGCGGCCGAAGGCAAGGCCGAGCCGAGCATAGCCGATACGCGGCAAGCACGACATCACCGCGAATCGCCCGCCGCGGTCGCGCTCGCGACAGGGAACGCCAGGGACTGGCATACTCGGCCCCGGCCCCCAGGCCGTCCACCCGACAGACAGGCCACCAAACCGAAGACGCCGCCCCCCAACGGCAGGACCTCTGTCGCCTCGTCGGTCCCCGCGGACCGTCGCCCCTCTGACCGGCGCGATGCCGGTTTCCCAAGCCAAGCTTGGCCACGTTCGTCGCGCTCACCGCGACCGTCTGGCTGGACGCTGGCATCTCGGCCTTCCTGCCTGCTCGGGCGGCTATCCCATCCGTCGTCGTACGCCAATGGCGCGACGTCGCGGTGGACAGGAGGCATGAGTCTTGCCAGTCTCTGAACACGGCGTCCAGCGGGCGTCCTCCAGGCGATGGTCCCGCGTGACCGCCTTCACCGTGGTCGCGGCGCTGGTCTTCGGCCTCGGCGCGATGGCGACCCCGGCCCCGGCCGAGGCCGCGACGATCAAGGTCGTGATCGTCGTCGGTCCAGCTGGGTCCAGCACCGGCAACTACATCTACAACGCCAGGAAGTACGCCAGCCAGGCGCGGTCATACGGCGCCAACGTCATCGAGCTCTACAGCCCCAACGCGACGTGGTCCAGGGTCAAGGCTGCGGCCCAGGGCGCAAGCCTGCTCATCTACCTCGGCCACGGCAACGGCCATCCCAGTCCGTACGGGTCGTTCTCCAAGTACACCAAGGACGGGTTGGGCCTCAACCGGACGGCCGGCAACGGCCATTACAACGTCAAGTATTGGGGCGAGTACTACATCGACCGGGGTATCCAGATGGCGCCGAACGCCGTCGTCATCCTGAATCAGCTGTGCTACGCGTCCGGCAATTCGGAGTGGGGACGGGCCAACCCGACCAAGACCACCGCCAAGAAGCGGGTCGACAATTACGGGGCGGGGTTCCTGCGGGCCGGTGCGAAGGCCGTGTTCGCCGAGGCCATCAGCAGCGTGTCGTACACGATCAAGGCCCTCTTCAAGTCCGACCGTACGATGGACTCGATCCTGATGTCGCACCCCAGCGCCAGCAGCGTCCGCGATTTCAAGTTCGACTCGGTGCGGACGCCTGGGTACCGCGTTCACATGGACCCGCCGAGGGCGGGCAAGTACTGGCGATCGCTCGTCGGCAACCTGTCGATGCGGGCGTCCAGCTTCCGGGCCGGCGCCGGCAGCTGACGGCCCCGGGTCGTCCATGGATCGGGCGGTCGAGGCCGCGTCCGGCAGAGACCGCGGGCCGGCCGGGCCGTACCATGACGGCCATGACTGCCACGACCGACCGACTCCACTTCACCGGCGACGACGAGGCGGACCGCCTGCTCGTGGATGACCCCCTCGCGCTGCTCATCGGGTTCGCCCTGGACCAGCAGGTGACGGTCCAGAAAGCGTTCAGCGGCCCAGCCGAGTTGCAGCGACGCATCGGCCATCTGGACGCGGCACGGATCGCCGCGATGGATCCGGCCACCCTGGATGCCGTCTTTCGCCAGCGACCGGCGCTGCACCGGTTCCCTGGCGCCATGGCCGGCAAGGTCCAGGCGCTGTGCGCGGTCATCGCCGCGGACCACGGCAACGACGCCGGTCGCGTCTGGCGAGAGGCAGCGGACGGCCTCGACCTCCGCGCCCGGCTGCTGGCGCTACCCGGGATCGGCGAGATGAAGGCGGCGTCCATCATCGCCATCCTCGGTCGGCGCCTGGGCCTGGATCTCCCGGGTCTGGCGGGCGTCATGCCGACCCATCCGACGCTCGGCGATGTCGACTCCGTGGAGGCGCTCGCGGCGTACCAGGCCGGCAAGCGCGCCCACAAGGCGGAGCTGCGCGCCGCGAAGGGCTGAACTCGCGGCAGTCCGACGCCCTCAGACCCGGGAATGACCCCGGGCGGATAGACTGGCCGTTCCGTGCGAGACCCAGCCGATCGACCCGAGCCGCCCACGCGCAAGCGCGCCGGCGCCGCCGGGCGAACGGGCCGGCCGCGGTTCGCGATGCCGACGGACCACCATGACGAGCGCACCAACGAACGCATCGAGGCCTTCCTCGAGGGGCCGGTCCGGGCGCGGCGGTCCCGCCCGCGCCACCTGCGCACCCAGGCGCTCGTCCGGCCGCGGCGGCTCGTGCCCCTGGACACGCGGGCTGACTGGGACGCGGCGGTAGGCCACGAAGACGCCCGGCTGGCTCGCTACGGTCGGGCGGCCACGGTGCTCGTGGTCGAGGTCCGGGCCGTGATCCGCGAGCGCGACGAGCGCCTCGTCGGCAGGGTCGGGAAGGCCATCCGCGAGCACGCCCGAGAGACGGACAGGGTCGCCCGTGTCAGCCCGACCCGCTACCACGTGCTGCTCCCGGAGACGACAGAAGCGGAGGCCGCCGCCCTGGCCGAGCGCATCCGTCAGACGTGTGCCGGGTGGGACCCCGTCGGCCCGGGCCAGCCCGTCCACCTCGGCATGGCGGCGGTGACGCCGCCGCGCGGCGGAACCCTTGTGGACGCTCTTCGCCTGGCCCAGGCACGCCTGGAGGAATAGGCGCTCAGCGGACGAGCCTCTCCACGAGGCGCTGAAGCTCGGCCTCCGGGTCGTCCGTCAGCCCGGTATGGACCGGTGACGTCTGGATGATGGTGCTCGCCGGTGACACCAACCAGTGGAAGCGCTCGGCGATCCCGAGGCGCGCGATCGGCCCGCCGGCAGCATCCCCGTCGGCGATCGCCTCGATGGCCTCCAGGTGCGGCTGGACGGATGCGGCCGGCAGGTCCGGGGCGAATGCCGCCAGCCGGGCGACGTCCAGCGCGGTGCGCGCCCCGATGAACCGCCGGGGCCGGCACAGCAGGATGACCCCCACGTTGAGGCACTCCCCGCGGTCCACGCGCGGGACGACCCGGATGATGGCGTACTGGTAGGGGCTACGCGGCATGTCGGGCACGCTCGGCCTCCTGCACGAAGTGTCGCGGCGGCGCGAGTCTCCGCTCCAGGTATCGCACGTACGCCTGGCGCTGGTCGGCGGCGTCGCCGGCCGTGGCGTCGTTCGGCAGCCACGCGTCGGGGATCGCGCTCACGATGCCCGCGATCCGGTCGCGGTCCAGGAGTACCGCCAGTCGAGCGTCGGCATCCTGGATCGACCCGGCGTAGGGGAGCAGGACGTGATCCCTGATGCGCTCGAACGGTCGCACCGCATGGGCGTCTGGCTCCCGCCACGTGTGGTGGACGTAGAAGGCGGCGCCGTGGTCGATGAGCCAGATCCGCCCATGCCAGACAAGCAGGTTGGGGTTCGCCACCGTGCGATCCGGGTTGGTCACGAGCGCATCCAGCCAGACGACGTCGGCGGCCATCTCCGCGCGGACGACCGGTCTGGCGGCGGGGTTGAAGGGCAGAGCCCCCGGCAGGAAGTCGAGCCCCAGGTTGGTACCGCCGCTGGCTCGCACGAGGTCGTGGATCTCCTCGTCGGGCTCCGCGTCGCCCAGGTGCGCGTCCACGTCGATCGCCACGATCTCCGGGACGTCCAGGCCGATGGCTCTGGCGAGGCTGCCCGCGATCCACTCCGCGACCAGCGCGCGTGGTCCCTGCCCGGCGCCGCGGAACTTGACCACGTACAGGCCGTCGTCGTCCGCCTCGACCAGGCCGGGCAGCGAGCCGCCCTCCCGGAGCGGCGTCACGTAGCGCGTGGCCGTGCGATGCGGCATGGTCGCGACGGGGGCATCCATCGGTGGGAGTCTACGCGGGCCGCGGGCGCTCCTTCCGTGCACCTCCGCACCCATCCCACGCCGTCATCGCCGTAACGGGTTACGCTGCGCGCCACGAAGGAGACCGATGACCGTATCCGAACGCCGCCTCGACCCCCATGAGCAGCTGACACCCGGCGAGGAATTCGCCCAGGACGTCGCGCTCCTCAACGAACTGGAACCGGAGGCCGGGCGCCTCTACGACCGCCATGCGCGTGTCGCCCAGGAGTGGTTCCCGCACGACTACATCCCGTATCGCCTGGGTCGTGACTTCGACAAGGAGCCATGGACACCCGACCAGCCGCGTCTGACCGGCGTCGCCCAGATCGCGTTCGAGATCGGCCTCCTGACGGAGGACAACCTTCCCTCATATCACCGACTCATCCACGGGATGTTCGGCAAGGGGGACGGCGCCTGGATCAACTGGGTCGGGCGCTGGACCGCGGAGGAGGGCCGGCACGCCATCGTCCTGCGCGACTATCTGACGGTCACGCGCAACATCGACCCGGTGCTGCTGGAGCGCGGCCGCATGACCCAGCTCCAGCAGGGCTACGACCGCCCGACCTCGTCCACGCTGCGCGGCCTCGCCTACGTCACGTTCCAGGAGCTGGCGACGCGGATCTCGCATCGCAATACGGGTCGCTACTCGTCCGACCCCGTGGCGGACAAGATCATGGTCCGCATCGCTTCCGACGAGAACCTGCACATGGTGTTCTACCGCGACATCCTGTCGGCCGCGATCCAGGTCCAGCCGTCGGCCGCCGTGCGCGCCATCGTGGAGGAGGTCCTCGCCTTCCAGATGCCGGGCGCCGGGATCCCGAATTTCCTGCGCAAGGCCGCCCAGATGGCCAAGGCCGGCATCTACGACCTGCGCAGCCACCGTGACGAGGTCCTCCTGCCGATCATCAAGCACTGGCGCATCTTCGAGCTGGAGGGTCTGGACGGCGCGGCGGAAGAGGCCCGGCAGCGACTGGCCGCGCATCTCGATCAGCTTGATGTCGCCGCTCGCAAGTTCGAGGCGAAGCTCGCGTCTTCCTCGGTGCCCCGGCTAGCGTCAGCGGGCTGACCTCCGCCGCCTGTCGGCGCGCCCCGCGGTCGCGCTTCCCCTTGGGCGAATGCCTGCACGCCCAAGGCGGGGACCGGCGCCTCGCTCACCTGCCGCTTCACCTGCGCTGAACGATACCGGCCTGAGCGGCGCGATCGAGGCACCTCGTTCACCCGCGGCGAACCCGGCGCCTCGCGGCGCGCGTCCGCCTCGGCTGCACCCCGCCGATGTTCACCCTCGGGGAAGCCGGCGGCGTCAACTTTGAGATGTGCGCCCCCTCGCCCTGTCGACGTTCACCGACGACGAAGTAGCAGGCGCGCGACGCCCCTCGCCCTGTCGGCGTTCGCCGGCGGCGAAGCTGCCCGCTCGCCACACGCCCGCTCGCCACCAGACCGCCGCCGATCAGGACTGGGGCCGACCCTCGGAGTTCCCGCCCTCGCGCAGGAAGCGCTCGATCTCGCCGATGAGGTCGTCGCCGGACGGGAGGCGCTCCTCGTCCACCATCGATTCCAGGCGCTCCACGTACGTCCGGGTCGATTCCTCCAGGGCGGTCGCCGTGTCGAGGCGGGTCCGCAGCTGGCGGGCATCGTCCACGAGAGATCCCGATGGCAGGATCACCCCGAGGTGGCGCCCCAGAGCGCTGAGCAGTTCGACCGAGGCGGCGGGGTACGGACCCGAGACGTAGTGGGGAACCTGCGCGAAGTAGCCCACCGCGGGGATGCCGCCCTCCGCCATGGCCATCTCCAGCACGGAGATCGCGGCCGCCGGAACCCTCAGGAGGCCGGCCGGGCCTGGTCGGACGTCACCCCGCAATCGGTCCGGGTCAGACGCGGTGCCCATGATCGGCACGCTCCGCGTGTGCGGGACGGCCGCCGGGATGGACCCGAGGCTGATCCACTCGCTGACCTTGACGACCCGGGCGAGTTCCACCATGGCGGCCGCGAACGACTGCCATCGATCGTCGGGCTCCGGCCCCGAGATGACAAGCAGGTCGCGCCCACCCGGGGAGGCGCGGCGGACGGTCAGTTCCGGCCAGCTGAGCTCGGCCAGCCGACCGTCCACGATGTGGAGCGTCGGTCGGCGGGACCGGTAGTCATAGAGGGCGTCGCTGTCAAAGGTGGCCACGATCGGCGCACCATCCAGCAGAACGGCTAGTGCGGACGTCGCGGCACTCCCTGCATCGACCCAACCGTCGAAGGCCGCGACGAGCGGGACCTGGTCGAGATCGCCCGGATCGCCCGGGCTGCCCGGTTCGGCGAGGGTGAAGAGGCTCACGGCCTGAAGGATACGCGGGACGACTGGTCAGGCCTCGCGCCGGGGCGGTAGCTGTGCCCCGCGCGCCGCTCAGCCGAACACGTACCGCGCCGCCCCGGCCCGCGCCCCTGCCCGCCCCGGGGGCCTTCACCCCAAGTGAACGCCCGCAGGCGCAGGCGTCGGTCCCGTCCATCCCGCCACCCGGACTTCACCGTGCCCGAATGGATCCACGCCGAAGTCCCGTGCGGGGCCGTCTGCAGCACTCCCACGCAGGATTCGGGCGGTCGACGTTCACCGCCGCCGAAGCACCGGACGGGTAGGGGCCACAGCCCCTTGCTTCGACCTGCGAACGTTCACCCAGGGTGACCTCGTCGGGGATCCGGGCGCGGCACCCGACCCCTCATCCGGTGTCGTCCCACCGGACGGCCCTATCGTCGACGGGACGCTCCACGTCCGCCGCAACGCGGCCTTCCTCCGATGATCGTCCCCTCCCACGGGACGGACATCGACGGACGGGCCGTGCGCGGTGCCACGCCGCCCGATCGATCGACGTTGGGGCCGCCGGGCGGGACGTGGCCGGCCCCCCGCCGGGACGCGCCTCCGCACGATTCAGAATCCTGAATCAAGCGACAATCGTTCCTGGGTTGCCGGGCATGACATGATGCGGCAGATTCCCTGAGTCTCGACCGATATCCACGCGTGCGTCCAGCAGCGCGTCACGTGCACGCGTCGGCCCGTTCTTAGCTACGAACCAGGAGGGATGTCTCGTTGCGCACTTGGATCATGCGACGCACCCGCGTCGTTTCCGCGCTCGTTGCCGCGTCCATCGTCCTCGCTGTCATGGCGGCACCGGTGGCCGCCGATGACGGGCTGGAGATCACCACCCCGTACCCGGCGGTGGCGGTCGCGCCCGGGACCAAGATCAGCTTCGACCTGACCGTGGCCTCAGTCCGCACGGCGGACGTCGCCCTGTCCATCTCGGGCGTGCCGTCCGGCTGGAAAGCCAGCCTGCTGGGCGGCGGGTACGTCGTCGAGGGTATCGCCGTCGCGCCCGGCGATGACGGCTCGGTCCGCCTCGACGTCGAGGTCCCGGCCGACGCCACCGCGACGACCGGCACGCTCCGGGTCACGGGTCAGGGCGGCGGCGCGACAGACGTCCTGACGGTCGCCGTCCGGGTGGATGCCGAGGCCGCCGGCGACGTCAGCCTGACCACCTCGACCCCGGCCCTCACCGGGTCATCCGATGCGAACTTCTCGTTCACGCTCCAGTTCCAGAACGACACGGCGCAGGACGTGACCCTCGCGGTCCGAGCGACTGGTCCTGACGCCTCGTGGACCGTGGATGCCACGCTGACCGGGGAGACCCAGGCGGCCTCTACAGTCGTGGAGGCGGGTACCTCTCAGAACGTCACGGTGGCCGCCACCGCGCCGCGCGGGATCGCCGCTGGTACCTACCCCGTCACCGTCGAGGCGACGGTCGGCGAGCGCACCGTGACGGCGGATCTCGCGATCGAGATCACCGGGTCCTACTCGATGACGCTGGCGACCGCGACCGGCGTGCTGTCGGCGAGCGGCTCGGCCGGGGCGCCCACCACCCAGACGTTCCAGGTCACGAACACGGGCACGGCCCCGCTCACGGCCGTCGAAGTCACCGCCACGCCGCCCTCCGGCTGGGAGGTCACGTTCGATCCGGAGTCGATCGCGACCATCGCGCCGGACGAGACGGGCACCATCACCGCGACGATCACGCCATCCGGCGAGGCGGTCGCGGGCGACTACGTCGTGACGTTCAATGGGCGCGCGACGGAGAGCGCGGCGACGGCTTCCGCCCAGGTCCGCTTCACGGTGGAGACGTCGCCAATCTGGGCGCTGGTCGGCCTCGGCATCATCGCGCTCATCCTCGCCGGGCTGTTCTATGTCTTCCGCACCTACGGTCGACGATGAGCGAGGGCCCGGGGCGCATCGCGCCCAAGCGACGGCCGGGTCGTCGGCTCGCGGCGGCCCCGGCTCCCACCGCGACGCACGGCGACCGCCGTCCGCCCGACCGTACGCCGCCGGACGATGTCCGTATCCGGACCCGGGCGCTGACCAAGCGCTACGGTGACCTGGTCGCGGTGGATCGGCTGGACCTGGACGTGAAGGCCGGCGAGATCTTCGGCCTGCTCGGCCAGAACGGCGCCGGCAAGACGACGACCATCCTCATGCTCCTGGGCCTGACGGAGCCGACCTCCGGCGAGGCGTGGGTGGCCGGCCTGGACCCCACGCGGGGGCCCCTGGAGGTCAAGCGCCGGGTCGGATACATGCCGGACAGCGTCGGTTTCTATGGCGACATGACCGGCCGCGAGAACCTGCGCTACACCGCTCGGCTCAACCGGATCCACCCCGACCAGGCCGCCGCGACGATCGAGGTGGTCCTGGAGCAGGTCGGCCTCGCCGATCGAGCCGACGACCGGGTGGACACCTATTCGCGGGGCATGCTCCAGCGCCTGGGGATCGCCGACGCGCTGGTCAAGGACCCGGACATCCTCATCCTGGACGAGCCGACCACTGCCATCGACCCGCTGGGTGTCGGCGAGATCCTGGACCTCCTGCGCGGCCTGGTGCGCGAGCGCGGGCTCACGATCCTGCTGTCGAGCCACCTGCTGAACCAGGTCCAGTCCGTGTGCGACCGCATCGGGATCTTCGCGAGCGGCCGCCTCATCGGGCAGGGGACGATGGCCCAGCTGGCCGCCCGCTTCGGGGATGGGACCGGGCACCTGGAGCTGGGCCTTGACCTGGATGACGCGGCCACCAGGGAGCGTGCCCGTGAACTCGTCGCGGCCATCGACGGCGTCACGAGCGTCCGCGCCGGCGCCACCGACGCCGATCCCTGGCTGGTGACCGTGGCCTCCGCGGCCGACGCGGCACGCGTCCGCATCGCGATCCTCGCGATCGTGGCCGAGCACGCCCTGCCGCTCACCTCCATCCGGGAGGTGGTGCCGTCGCTGGAGGACATCTATCGCCGCGCGGTCGCGCTCCCGGCGCAGCGCGGGCCGGAGGTCGCGGCATGAGCGAGACCATGGCCGTCCTCCCGGTCAAGCGATCCGTGCCGCGCGCCGGTTGGATGGTCGTTTCGGGCAAGGAGTTCGGCGACCACCTGCTGTCGGCCCGGTTCATCGTGCTGGTCATCGTGCTGGGACTCGCCGCGGCCATCCCGCTCTACTTCGCGGCCGCGGCCATCCGCGACGTGGCCTCGTCCGTGACCGATGCCCAGGCCGTGTTCATCGCCCTGTTCTGGCTGGCGCCGGATGTCGGCACGGGCGGGATCACCCTGCCGTCCGTCACCGGGTTCCTGGCCTATGTGGCGCCGCTGCTTGGGCTCGCCTTCGCGTTCGATGCGATCAACGGTGAGCGGGCCGACGGCACGCTGCCGCGCCTCCTCTCCCAGCCGATCCACCGCGACGATGTCGTCAACGGCAAGTTCGCGGCCGGGCTGTCCGTCATCGGCCTCGTGCTCGTGTGCGTGGTCGGCGGCATCTCCGCCTTCGGGCTGATCCGGCTCGGGATCGTGCCGGCCGCGCCAGAGGTGCTGCGAATCGTCCTGTGGGTCCTCGTCACGTTCATCTACGTGTCGCTGTGGCTGGCGTTCGGCATGCTCCTGTCGGTCGTCGTCCACCGGGCCGCGACGTCCGCGTTGATCGGCTTCGGGACGTGGCTCCTCCTGACGTTCTTCGGCGGGCTCATCGTGTCGCTCATCGGTGGCGTCGTCGCGCCGCTGACGGGCACGGCCGAGGAGCTGCTCCGGAACAACAGCCTCCAGGAGGGCCTGCGGCGGCTGCTGCCCGACACGCTCTACCGCGAGGCGTCGCTGACGCTGCTCAACCCGCAGGTCACCTCGGTCTCCACGCCGGCCACGATCGGCGGGTACGAGCAGGCCCAGCAGCGCATCCCGTCCCTCCTGTCCCTGGACCAGAGCTTCATCCTCGTCTGGCCGCAGGTCGTGGGGTTGGTCGCGATGACGGTGGCGTGCTTCGCGCTGGCCTACGTCATGTTCATGCGCCAGGAGGTCCGGGCGTAGGGACGGGCGGTGGCGGCCCACGCCGCCTCGGCCCGTGCCGCGCTCACGGTACCGCCGTTTCGGTCTTCACCCCAGGTGAACGCCGGCAGGCCCAGGCACGGGTCCCCTCCTGTTCCACCACCCGGGCTTCACCCTGGCCGAACAGTTGCAGGTTGAAGCCCCGCACGGAGTCGTCCACCGGGCTCCCGCACCGGCTTCGGCCCGTCGACGTTCACCGCCACCGAAGCACCGGGCGGGAACGGGCTGCGGTCCCGCGCTTCGACCTGCGAACGTTCACCCAGGGTGACCTCGTCGGCGGGCTTGGATCCGGAGCATGGCGCCCGTGCCCCCGACCCCCCACGGTGACCTCGTCCCACCGGAGGGCCCCAACGTCGACGGAACGACCCAGGTCCTCGGCGGCGCGGCCGTCCTCCGATGATCGTCCCCTTCCGCGGGACGGACATCGACGGACGGGTCGTCTGCGGCGCCAGCCCGCCCGACCGATCGACGTTAGGGCCGCCGGGTGGGACGGGGTCCCGGTGCCAGGCGGGCAGGCCCCGGCTTCTGCCCGATCCGCCGGCGGCGACACGCTCGGTCCCCCGGGCAGGACACGGCCCCCGCGCTGGCGTAGCATCGGATCCCACCGGAGTCATCCGAACGGAGGATGCCAGCGTGATCGAACCGACCGCGGCCATCACCGCCATCGTGGTGTTCGGACTGACCTCGACGTTGGTCAGCCTGGGAACGGGGTTGCGACGGATCCCGTGGCGGTTCGGCGTCGTCGTCGGCATGGGCACGGGCATGGTCCTGACGGCCGCCTGGGCCGCGAACTCCGGGTTCATCGATCCGGCCAGCCTCGTCCTCGTCGGTGCCATCGGCGGTTCGCTGACCCAGGCAGCGTTCGATCGCGGCGAGCGTGAGCGCCGGCGGATCTCCGAATCGATCACCACGATCCGGGGCCACGCGGACGCCTGATCAGGAGTCCCGCAGCGCGTCAGAGGTCAACGTCCCGACTTCCAGTCCCAGCTCGCTCTCCGCGGCACCCGTCGCCCAGGCCACCACGTCCCGCCGCGCGATCGTCGTTCCGTGGGCCACCACCTGGAGCGCCAGGCCGTCCAGCAGCGAGAGGATGCGCCACGCCGCACCGTCCGGATCCATGCACCGGAACGAGCCCTCGGCCACCCCGGAGCGGATCGTCGCAGCCAACAGCCCCTGCCAGGCCAGGTTGAGCCGACGCGACGTGGCCCGGACGGTCGGTCGTCGGGCGGCCTCAGCCCAGGCGTCCAGCCACAGCTGGAAGGCCCAGTCCTTGTCCGCCGGCGTGTAGGTCGCGAAGAACGACCGGAGCGCCTCGACCGGCGTCGCGGCCCGGGCCATCAGCGCGGACGAGGCCTCCAGGTCCTGCGCTGCGACCCGCTCGAACGCGGCCGCGAGCACCTCGTCCATGGACGCGAAGTAGTGGTGGATGAGACCGGAAGACGTCCCCATCTCCGCGGCCACGTCCCGCACGGTGGTGGACGCCAGGCCCTTGCGGACGGCGACGGCCACCGTCGCGTCCACGATCGCCGCGCGTCGATCGGCCGGGGCCATGCGTCGAGCGGGGATCACCGTCGCCATCAGGGTCGCAGCGTAGGACGATATTGCGCAAACGTCCAACGGCGGATATCGTCCGCGGATGATTCTGACGACCCCGTTCCACGAGCGCACCAACGCGCTCAACCAGACCCAGCTGTGGAGCCACTGGTCCAATCACCTGGCCGCCGACCGCTACCAGCTGAGCGACAAGGCGGAGTACTTCGCGGTCCGCAACGCCGCCGGTATCTTCGACTCCAGCCCCCTGTACAAGTACCGCATCACCGGTCGCGACGCGGAGACCTTCCTCGCCGGCGTCCTGGCCCGCGACATCCGCGCCTGCGCCCCGGGAGGCGCTCAATACACCTGCTGGCTGGACGACCGCGGTTTCGTCATCGAGGACGGGGTCATCCTGCGGCCGGGCAAGGACGAGTTCCTGCTCACCAGCGCCGAGCCCAACTTCGCCTACTTCGCCGATCGCATCGGCCGGCTTGACGCCCACATCGAAGAAGTCAGCCACGACGTCGGGACGCTGGCGCTCCAGGGCCCGCGCTCGCGCGACCTGTTGACCAGGCTCATCCCGCAGGTCGAACGCACCCCGTACTTCGGCCTGGCCAGGGGCGAGATCGGCGGCGCTCCGGTGACCGTGAGTCGGACGGGCTACTCCGGCGACCTTGGCTACGAGATCTGGATCGATACGCCGGACGCGCTCCACGTCTGGGACACCCTGTGGGACAGCGTCCAGGGCTACGGCGTGCAGCCGTTCGGGCTCGCGGCCCTGGACATGCTGCGCATCGAGGCGGGGCTGCTCCTCCTGGAGGCGGACTTCGACTCCAGTCGGTTCGCCTGGAACGACGCCCACCGCTCCACGCCCATCGAGCTCGGCTGGAGCTGGATGTTCCGGGACCTGAAGTCGGACGACCGCCCGTTCATCGGCCGGCGCGCCCTGGAGCGCGAGATCGCGGACAAGACGACGCGCTGGCACATGCGCGGCCTGGTCGTGGACTGGCAGGACTACGACCGCGTGTACAACGAGGCCGGCGTCATCCCGCCCAAGGATCACACGCCGGTCATCGAGGACTGGATCGTCTACGACGATGGCTACCGCGACCAGGTGGGGTACGCGACGAGCTTCATGTACTCGCCGATGCTCCAGCGCCACATCGCCATCGCGCGGATCCGCCCGGACCACTCCACGTTCGATGCCCGCGTGAAGCTGGAATTCACCGTGGATCACCACTACGAGCAGGTCGCCGCGCATGTCGCCCGGCTCCCGCTCTACAACCCAGAGCGAAAGACGGCCTGACATGACGACCAAGAAGACGACCGCGAAGGCATCGATCGCCAAGCCCGTGAAGCCCGCCAAGCCCGCGACGACCTCCACCAAGTCGACGCGTTCGACCTCCAAGGGCGATCGCAGCTACGACGCCATCGTCATCGGCGGCGGCCACAACGGCCTCGTCAACGGCGCCTACCTCGCGAAGTCCGGCCTGCGCACGCTGATCCTGGAGCGCCGCCACCTCGTGGGCGGAGCCGCGATCACGGAGGAGCTGCGACCCGGCTTCTGGTTCACGACCTTCTCGTACGCGCTGTCCCTGCTGCGGCCGCAGATCATCCACGACCTGGAGCTCACCAAGCACGGTTTCATGCCGCTCCTCATGTCGTCCACGTTCGCGCCCATGGAGAACGGCGACTACCTGTGGCTGACCCAGGACCACGGCCAGAACCTCAAGGAGATCGCCCGCCACAGCAAGCGCGATGCGGACGCGTTCCAGCAGTACAGCCATGACATGAACATGGTCTGCCAGGCCATCAAGCCGCTCTTCGACCAGGTCCCGCCGGACCTCTTCAGCGATGACCCGGAGGAGCTGCTCGCCCTCGCACAGCTCGGCCAGCGCTTCCGGAACATGGACAAGCGCGTCCTGCACAACACGGTCCGCCTGCTGACCGGCAGCGCCGCCGACTTCCTGGACGACTACTTCGAGTCGGAGATCGTCAAGGGCTACCTCGCGAGCTCCAGCATCATCGGCACCAAGGTGGGACCGCGCTCGCAGGGCTCAGGGCTCGTCCTGCTCTTCCACTCCATGGGCGAGCACGATGGCGAGTTCGGGGCGTGGGCCTTCCACAAGAAGGGCAACGGTGGCTTCACCCAGGTCCTGGCCCGCGCCGCGCAGGCGTTCGGTGCCGAGATCCGCCTGGAGTCCGCGGTGGACTCGGTCATCACGAAGGGTGGTCGGGCGACCGGCGTCGCCCTGGCGGACGGCACGGAGTTCTACGCGGACACCGTCGTCAGCGCCCTGGACCCGCGGCGCACGTTCCTGGAGATGGTCAACCCGCGCGAACTCCCGGACGACCTCGTTGAGAGCATCCAGCGCTTCCGGTTCCAGGGCACCTCGTCCAAGGTCAACTTCGCCCTGGACGGCCTGCCCCAGTACCCCTCGCTGCCCGGTCGCGAGGACATCTTCCGGGGGTTCACGAACATCGGCCCGTCCATCGACTACCTGGAGCGCGCGTTCGACGAGGGCAAGTACGGCTGGTACAGCTCGCGCCCCTACATCGACGGCGCCATCCAGAGCACGATCGACCCGGACATGGCGCCCCCCGGCAAGCACGTCATGAGCTGCTTCATCCACTACACGCCGTACCACCTGCGCGAGAGCGATTGGGACGCGGAGAAGGAGAACCTGGGCGACACCGTGCAGCGGACGCTCGAGTCGTTCTTCCCGGGCTTCGGCGATCTCGTTCTCCAGCGCGAAGTGGTGACCCCGCTCCACATCGAGCGGACCGTCGGCCTGTCCGAGGGCAACATCTTCGCCGGCGAGTTCTTCGCCCCCCAGATGTTCTTCTTCCGCCCGGCACCGGGCTGGAGCCAGTACCGCACCCCCATCGACGGCTACTACCAGTGCGGCTCCGGCACGCACCCGGGCGGCTGCGTCATGGGTGCACCGGGCAAGCTTGCCGCGGGCCAGATCCTCAAGGACCGCGCGAAGGCCGGGCGAATCTAGGGCCCGCAACCGGTCGGTCAGGTCGTCGGGCGCTCGCGTGCGCCCCGGCGCGTGCGCCCCGCGTGCGCCCCGGCGCGTGCGCCCCGCGTGCGCTGACCGCACGCAACGACGAGCGAGCGGCCCGCCCGGTCGTCCCAAGAACCTCTCCAGTGTTGATCCGTGCGCTGACCGCACGGATCCGCGCCCGGGCGGTCGACCCGCGCCCGTCGACCACTCCCCGGCGGTCGTTGCGTGCGATAGCCGTACATGCGATAGCCGACGGCCGACGGGTGCGTGCGCGAGCCGGTGACCACGGCCGATGACCACGGGCGGCGAGCATAGCCGCCGCGATACCAGTGGGCCTGGCTACGGCCAGCGGTCTTCGCGCGGGCCGGAGCGGGGGAGTGCCGCCCAGTCGACGCGGACCGTTGAGAAGATGTCGATGACGACCGCCCCGTCCGGGCCGGCCAGCGCGTGATGCGGCACCTCGGACGGGATGCGCCACGTCCCGCCGCGCCGGAGTTCACGCGTCTCGTCGCCCACCGTGAACGTGATGCTCCCCTCCAGGCAGATCCCCAGCTGCTCGTGGACATGCTGATGGGCCGGCACCAGGCTGGCCCCGGCCCTGCCCGCGTGCGC
>JBBEBL010000104.1:5020-7225 GCA_040882345.1 Chloroflexota bacterium | reverse complement strand
CCCGCGTGCGCTGACCGCACGCCCGACCCGCGTGCGCTGACCGCACGCAATGACGAACGAGCGGCCCACCGGGACGTCTCGACGGCTTCTCCGGTGTCGTTCCGTGCGGTGACCGCACCGATCGGCGCCGGAGCCCTCGTCCCCGCGTGGTCGGCGACTCCCCGGTCGTCGTTGCGTGCGCTGGCCGCACGGCCGGCGCCTTGACCGACCGGGCGTGGCGGGCCATCGTTGGCCCGTGACCACACGCAAGGCTCCGCCGGTACCGCCCACGCCACCCGTGCCGAGCGGGATCCTGTTCTTCGTCCACGGCGCCAACGAGACGTCGGACGGCCTGGCTCGCAACGTCGGGCGGATCGAGGACCAGGTGCGCGCCCGCGCTTGGGATGTCCGGGTCGTCGCTCCCGAGTGGCGGCGGCGATCCGGGCTTCGACTCGGCAACTGGCGCAAGGCCGTGCCGCGAAGTCGCCGACCTCCGCCGATCCCCGTCCCGAGCCTCGCCGCCGGCATCCGCAAGGACGCCGTCCTCAAGATCGTCACCTCGTACTTCGAGCACAGACGCGAAACGCTGCTCGAGATCATGGGTCCGCAGCTGCTGGCCGACGTCATCGGGTACCACGACCACCGCGACTCCATCCAGGCGATCCTGCGAGACGAGCTGGAGGCCGCCCGACGGGCCGCGGGAGATCGCCCCGTGCTGCCAGTCGCGCTCAGCCTGGGCGGGATCGCGCTGGTGGACCTGCTCGCGACCTGGCCGGAGGCTCCGGTGGAGGCGTGCGTGACGATCGGCTCGCAGGCTCCGCTCCTCTACACGTTCGACGCCATCCCGTCTATGCCATACGACGAGGCCGACCCACCTCACCTCGACGTCCCGTGGCTCAACGTCTACGACCCGCGCGACTTGTTGTCGTTCGTGGCGGAGCCGCTGTTCCGCCGCACGGACGGCCTGGCCAGCGTGGTGGACCTCCAGGTTCGCTCCGGGAGGGATTTCCCAAGGTCGCACAGCACGTACTGGGAGCTGTCCCCGGTCTGGGACGCGATCGCCACGGCCTTCACGTGGCGCCGGGCGCAACGACTCACCGTGCGCCAGGCGCGTGACCTCGGCTTCGAGGCGCGCAAGGCGCCGACGCCACGAACGGGAGGTTGACGCGGGCTACGTTGCTCAGGAAGCCCCCCGGGGCGGACCTCAGGTCCTGGTCGGCCGCGCGGCCGGCTCGATCCTGAAGCTGCCCGCCGCTGGGCGGATGCTGCTCTCGTGGTCGTCGTCCCATCGAACGCGGAACTCGGTCCGCAGATCGTGCTCGATCACCTCCAGGACCTCGCCCACGCGCGGCGGCACATTCATCTTCTCCGACTCGACGATGATCCGGTCACCGGCCTTCGCCTGCATCGACGTACCTCCGTTCGAACGTGGGCTCCCATCATTGGAGTGCTCCGCCATCGTGTCGCAACGGCGGCGGAGTGGGCAGGGCCATCGGTCACGGACGGGCGGGACCGGCTGGTCATACGTCGCCGCCATCAACGCCCACATCTGCGAGGCTGGGAGCAACGAACTGGTGGTGTGACCCCCCACGAGCAGGAGCCTGACACGATGACTTCCCTGGCCGGCCACGCCGGCGCCATCCCGACCGAGAAGAGCCGCTCGCTGCGACGCTGGAACCGCTTCCTCACGGTCGCGCACGGCGCCCAGTTCCTCGTCATGATCGCGATCTCCAGCACGGCCGCGCTGTTCGAGCCGGTCGTGCCGACCGTCCGACCGATCATCGAGAACGGCCAGTTCACCGGCATCGAGCCGTCCAGTGTGACGCTGCTGTCCATTCCGCTGGCGTGGGTGATCGCCACGTTCTTCCTCATGAGTGCCATCGCTCACGCGGCGGCCGGTTGGTTCCTGCGTGATCGGTACGAGGCGTGGCTCGCCCGCGGCATGAACCCGCTGCGCTGGATCGAGTACGCCTTCTCGTCCACGGTGATGATCGTCGCCATCGCCTACATCAGCTACATCGTCGAGTTCCCGGCGCTCGTCGCGATCGCTGCCGCGAACGCGTCCATGAACCTGTTCGGCTGGCTGATGGAGTCCGCGAATGAGGGTCGCCTCGGGGCCGGTCAGCGGGTCGACTGGAAGCCGTTCATCTTCGGCTGCATCGCCGGCATCGCCCCGTGGATCGGCATCTTCTCCATCCTTGGGGCGTACTCCTTCCAGGAGGGCCT
>JBBEBL010000104.1:0-4920 GCA_040882345.1 Chloroflexota bacterium | reverse complement strand
GTCGAGGTTCGTGGTCCCGCCCGGCGGCGGCGAGGTCATCTGGGACGGTCCGATCGGGACGACGGTGGTCATCCCCAGCGATGCGACGGGCGGCCTTCTGTCCGTGTGCGAGATGCCGGTCGCGCCGGGTTACATGGTCCCGCCGCACACGCACCACGACACGGACGAGTGGTCGTACGTTCTGGAGGGTCACGTCGGCGCGCGGATCGGCGATGACGAGTTCAGCGCGGCACCGGGTTCGTGGATCCTCAAGCCGCGCGGCGTGATGCACACGTTCTGGAACGCGGGGCCGGAGTCCGCCCGGATCATCGAGTTGCTGACCCCAGGGCGATTCGAGGGGTTCTTCCGACGGTCCACGGAGCTCGCCATGCGCGACGAGTTGACCGATGAGGTCATGGAGGAGCTGGGCCTCGAATACGGCACGACGGTGTCCATGGACTGGGTGGAGGACCTGGCGGCGCGGTACGGCCTGGAGGTGACGATCTAGGCCCTGCCGGGTCGGGCGCAGCGCGTGCGCTGAGCGCACGTAACGACCAGCGAACATCGGCCCCGACCACCCGGACGCGCCGCCGGTCGCCGATCCGTGCACCCACCGCACCGTGTGGCGGCAGAGCCACTCGCCGGCGCGCCATGGCCTGGTCCCGCCCGTCGTTGCGTGCGCTGGGCGTACGACGGACAACGACGGCCGGCCTCCAACGCGCGCCGAGCGGCGGCGGAACCCCCTGCGGGGACGCGAGAGCCCCAGCCCGCCCGTCGTTGCATGCGCTGAGCGAACGGCCGACCACGAGGACCGGCCTCCACCGTCGACACCCTCGACTGTCGCGTCCCTGCAAGGTGACATCCGGCGCTGTCGCCCCGGGTTTCGGGCCGCGCGGGTAGGGTTGGGGCATCGCACGTGGAGGACCCCTATGCCCGGCAAGTTGCCCATCGATCGCGTCCGTGAGGCACAGGACGCCCCGAAGATCTACGACGAGCACCGCGAGCGCTTCAGCCAGCGCCAGGCGGAACTGCGGGACGCGGACGACCGCGTCGCCGGAGCGCGGCCGGACGCCACCCCGCCCGAGACGCCGGGGACGTCGGAGACGCCGGAGGGCAACGATGCCTGACGCCGTCCTCGCCGGTCCCGCCGACCGCGCCGACCTGCTCCGTCGCCTGGCCGATCGGGCTCCCGTCGAGTTGCCCGTACTGAGCATCTACCTGGATATGCGACCCCAGGCAACGGGCAGCAGTCCGGGCCGGCGCGCCTCCCTGACCGTCCTGCGCGACCGGTTCTCCCAGATCGAGGCGACCCTGGGGCCGCGCGGCCCGGAACTCGAGTCGCTGCAAGCCGACGACGAGCGGATCCGGACGTTCCTGGATGACGAGTTCGACCGGGCGGCGCAGGGCCTGGCGATCTTCGCCTGTCACGGCGATGGCCTGTGGGAGACCGTTGAGGCCGGCACGCCGTTCGAGGACGCCGTCATCGTGTCGGACACGCCACAACTGTTCCAACTGGCCCAGCTCCTGGACGAATACGAGACAGCGGTCGTGGCCGTGGTGGACACGAACACCGTACGGCTCTTCCTGTCCCGGATCGGCCATTTCGAGGAACTCGACGGGCCGGACGACGACCCCATCCACTATCGGAAGCGCGACTCCGGTGGCTGGTCCCAGGCGAGGTTCCAGCGGCACATCGATAACCACCGGGCAGACTTCGCCGCCGAGGCGGCGTCCGCGATCGAGTCGCTCGTGGAGCGCTATGACGCGCGACGAGTCCTGCTCGGTGGGGACGAGGTCGCGCTGACGCCACTGATGGAGGCGATCTCCCCGGCCCTCCGCGAGCGGGTCGGCGAGGTGCTCCGGATCGACATGCGGACGCCACGCAACGAGATCGCCGCGGAGGCCGAGCCGGTCCTGCGGCAGATGGAAACGGACGCGTCCACGTCACTCGCCGACCAGGTCGTCGGCGCGGTCCGCGGCGATGGCCTCGGTGTGGCCGGGGTGGCCGCCACGAAGGCCGCCCTGGAGCGCGGGCAGGTGGACACGCTCGTCCTGCTCGCCAGCAGTCCCGTGGATGAGGATGCTCGGAACGAGCTCATCCGGCTCGCAGCCACGACCGCGGCGGAGGTCGCCGTCGTGGACGAGCACGCCAAGCTTGAACGGCTCGGAGGCGTCGGCGGGCTGCTTCGCTACCGGATCGACTGACACCGCCGCGCCCAGGATCCCGCGCCCAGAATCTCCCGGTAGAGCTGTGACTTCTGCGAGAGCCTCAAAACGGTCCGTTTCGGCCGGATCCCAGCCTGGACCTGCGCGCCGCAGAAACGGTACCTCTCAACGGCGGAAATCGGAACGGGGAACCGCGGCAGATCCGCCCACGCCCCGTCATCCGCGGAACCCGGGTACCCTCGGGCCAGGTCGTACTCGGAGATCACCCTTGGCCATCGCCCCCTGGATCGCCCCCGCCGTCCTGGCCACCTACGTGCACAACGCGGGCATCCGGCTGCGCCGCCAGTTCCGCGGGCACACACGACACGAGGGTGATGCGGCCGCGATCGTCGCGGCGTGCATCGAAGCCTGCTGGAACGGCCGCACGTTCACGGCCAGCCCTGGTCACTTCGACATGTTCTGGACTCGTGACCTGTCGTTCTCCGTCCCGTCACTCGTGCGCCTCGGCCAAGGCGATCGCGTGCACGCGTCGCTGGACTACGCGCTGAGCGTCTGGAAGCGACGTCGGAGCGACATCACGACGACGATCCACTACTTCGACCGACCAGGCGACGTGTTCGAGTACGGCGTGGACTCACTGCCGCTGTTCATGGCCGCGCTCCGGTCGGCCGAGGCGACCGACCTCGTCGAGCGCCACCGCCCGTGGCTGGAGCGCCAGGTCGCGCACTTCCATGATCTGGTCGTGGATCCCGCCACCGGTCTCGTCCGCAACGATCGCAAGTTCTCCGCGCACCGGGACACCGTGGTGAATCGGTCGAACGCGTTCGGCAACACGATGGTCGCGCTGCTGGCCAAGACCCTCACGGAGACCGGCTGGTTCGAGTCGCCGTTCGAGCGCTACTTCCATGGCGACTACGGTCGGATGCTGATGGAGCATTTCTGGGCGGAGGACCACTTCCGCGACGCCCTGGGCGACGAGACCGTGTCCGGCGAGGCGAACATCTGGCCGTTCTACGCCGGGGTCGTGACGGATCCGGCGGTGATCGCCCCTTCGTTGGCTCACCTTGACGCCAATGGGTTCTGCGTTCCGTATCCGCTGCGCTACGAGACCAGCCGCCGGCCCGAGCGCGAGGTCTGGCTGACCCGTCACATTCTTCCCGACTACCAGGGGAGCACGGTCTGGACGAGCCTCGGGTCCATGTACCTCCAGGTGCTGCGGACCGTGGACCCGGAACTCGCGGCGACGGAAACCGCGCGCTACGTCGAGTGGATCCAGCGCGACGGTACGTTCTGGGAGGTGATGGACCACCGCGGCCAGAATTGGGTCAGCCCACGCTGGATCATGATCGGTGAGGAGAGCATGCTCTGGTCGGCGATCTTCCTGGACCAACTGCTGGGCGAGGGGCGCGAGCCGGCGCTGCTCAGCCCACCACCGGGCTGACCGGCACGCCCTTGCGCTGAGCGCACGCAACGACGCCGGAACCACTCGTCGCCGTCCCGTATTCGCTGATTCGTGCGCTGAGCGGACCGATCGACGGTGGACGGGGCTCCTGGGACGACCCGGCGGCGTCCCGTTCGCTGTTGCGTGCGCTGGGCGTACGGCCGACGGCGACGACCACGCGGCCCGGTCAGCGGGGTCGGCCCTCGCGCAGGGTCGCCACGGACTTCTCGATCCGTCGCTGACGTGTCTCGTCCGACTTCGCGCCCTCGATGTTCAGCACGTGCCACTTCTTGTTGCTGTTGGACAGGCCATCGAAGGTCGCGCACGCGGAGGGCTCAGCCTCGAGGGCGGCGGCGAAGTCGGCCGGGACCTCCACGTCGCGCGGGGCCGTATCGAGCTCGAGGTCCACGTTGATCTCGTCCCCGGCGCTGACGCCGGCGGCCGTCCGGTGCTCCGCGGCGAGGGGGAGCATGAAGACGTCGCCGTACGCCGCGGCCCTGGCCCGCGCCCTGGCCCGTGCGCTGACCGTGCGCTGACCGCACGCAACGACGAGCGAGCGACGTGCCCTGGACGTGGACGCGCCCTTCGTCAGCCGATCCGTGCGCTGAACGTACAGATCGACGGCGGATCATTCATCGCGGAGGACGTGGAGGCGTTCCGTTCGTCGTTGCGTGCGCTGGACGTACGGTCAGCGCCGGCCGGACCGCCGGCCGGCCCCGTCAGCCGAGCGTCACCCCGGCCGCTTGCGCGTCCTCGACCAGCGCCTCGAGCGCCTCGTCGGTCTGGGCCGATGCCCGCACGAGACCCATGACGCGGCTGACGCCCTGTTCGCGGTGCGCGGCGAGCAGGTCCACGCGCTCAGCGCCCGGGGTCGCGATATCGCCCCACCACAGGTGGACGGAGACCGGCAGCGTCGCCGGATCGCGGTCGATCTCCTCGCAGCGTGCCCGGATGACGGGGAGTGCCTCGTCCACCTCGGCTGGCGACAGGCCGTCAAGGTTGAGTTCGTCCGCGAAGCGCGCGGCGAGGCGCCACGTGACGTTGGGCCCGTTGCCACCGACCATGATCGGGACGCGTGGCTGCTGGATGGGCTTGGGCACGTTACGCGCCCCGTGGACGCTGGAGTAGCGGCCCTCGAACGTGGCGTGCTCGTGCCGATCGCCCGCCAGCATCCGGGTGATCACCTCGAGGTCGTCGCGCAACCGCGCCAACCGCTCCTTCGTTTCGGGAAAGCCGTACCCGTAGGCACTCCACTCGTCGCGTTTCCAGCCTGCGCCGATGCCGAGTTCCATCCGACCGCCACTGATCGTGTCCATGGTGGAGATCGCCTTGGC
>JBBEBL010000103.1:28360-32275 GCA_040882345.1 Chloroflexota bacterium | reverse complement strand
GGACCGAGGTGAGCAAGGAAGCCGCCGACATGGTCCTCGCGGACGACGACTTCGCGACGATCGTGGCCGCCGTGGAGGAAGGCCGCCGCATCTACGACAACATCCGCCGGTTCGTGCGCTACCTGCTGACCACGAACTCGGCGGAGATCTGGGTGATGGCCGTGGCGCCGTTCCTGGGACTCCCCTTCCCGCTCATCGCCGTGCAGATCCTGTGGATCAACCTGGTCACGGACGGCTTCCCTGCCCTGGCCCTTGGCGTGGAGCCGGCGGAACGGGACACGATGCGGCGTCCGCCACGGCCGCCAGGGGAGTCGATCTTCGCCCGCGGCCTGTGGCAGCACGCGATCTGGGTCGGCCTGTGGATGGCGGCCGTCGCCCTCGTCGTCCAGGCCGTGGCGCTGGACCGCGATTGGCCGTGGCAGACCATGGTCTTCACGACGCTCGCCATCCTGCAGCTCGGCCACGCGCTCGCCATCCGCTCCGAGCGCGACAGCCTGTTCCGCCAGGGCCTGCGCTCCAACATCCCGCTCACCATCGCGGTCGCGCTCACGCTCATGGTCCAGCTCGCGCTCGTCTACGTCCCGGTCCTCCAGCCGATCTTCGCGACGGAGGCCCTGACGGCGGAGCAGCTGGCGATCGTGCTGGCCGCGTCCACCCTGGGGTTCGTCGCGGTGGAGATGGAGAAGTGGTTCGGCCGGCGGCGGGACCGTCAGGCGGCGGTGATCCCTCACCCGTGATCCGGGAGCCGGCCGTGATCCGGCAGCTACTCCCAGTAGCCGGTCCCGGACGAACGTGCGTGGGACGATGGCGAGAAGTGGCGGGATCCGCGATCTTCGGCGCCGGCCGCTCGCCGTCCACCACTCGATCCGGGACTGCCACCAGCAGTGTCACGTTCGCGATGAACGTGCAGGGCATGAGGCCAGTTCTACAGGAATCGGCGCCTTTCCCTGCACGTTCGTCCCCGATCGGGCACCAGGAGTAGCCAAGTCGTGCCGAGTGGGGCCGCGTCTGGCGGCAGGCCCGGCTCCGGGGGGCCGGGGCGTCAGGCCGCCTGAGGCTCCAGCCCGCCGGCGCTCTCGACGTCGATGGACGCGTAGAGCTCCTCCTCCTGGGCCATGTGCAGGCGCAGGATCGCGTCCAGCCCGTAGAGGGCGCGGCGCAGGTCGGTGCGGTCCTCCGGCTCCGGGCCGTCGGCGCCGGTCTCGTCCACGATCCGCCCGAACAACCGGATGAGGTGGAAGATCTCCGTGTGGGTGCGGTGGAGGGCGGCCGTCGCGTCGTCCGTCCCGATCGCCGTCGACAGGATGGGGTAGACGGTCCGGTCCTCCTCCTCCTCGTGGGGCACGAGGGTGTCGACCAGGAACGCGCGCATGGTGCGCAGCTCCTCCGCGGCCGCGGCGGGCTCCAGCGTGTCCAGTCCGTCAGCGATCCGGCGCAGCCGCGCGATCCCGCCGGCCAGTTCACGATGCTCGCCGACGAGCCGTGCCCGGAGCTCCGGCCAACCCGGGATGGTGACTGGCCGCTCCACGCCACCGCGCAGGGCCCGGAGCGCGTTGAGGATGACGACGACGTCGATGAACTCCTGGAGGAGCGCCCCCGCGACCACCGGCAGGAACCCGAACGCCGCGAAGACCATCGCGACCAGGGACATGCCCATCCCGGCGACCACGCTCTGGGTCGCGATGGAACGCGAATGGCGGGCGATCCGGACCGCCTCCGCCAGACGGTCAAGCCGGTCCACGGTGATGACGATATCCGCCGCCTCGGACGAGGCCGTGGCCCCGCGGGCGCCCATCGCCACGCCGACGTCCGCGACCGCCAGGGCCGGTGCGTCGTTGATGCCGTCGCCGACCATCACGAGAGGGCCTGACGCGAGGTCACGCTCCGTGCGAACGGCCTCCACCTTGTCCTCAGGGGTCCGATCGGCGAGGACGCCGTCCAGCCCGATGGCCGCCCCGACAAGCTCCGCCACGGCGTGGTGGTCGCCCGTGACCATGATGATCCGCGTGAACCCGGACCGGCGCAGCGCCCGCACCGCCCGCGGGGTCTCGGGCCTGATGGGATCCTCCAGGACGAGCGCGCCGGCCACGACGCCATCCACCCGGATGTAGACGTTGGTGGCACCCTCCATGGTCGCGCGGCGGCGCAGTTCACGCGCCCAGACCGGGAGTTCGGCACCATCGGCCACGAACGCGGCGGACCCCACCGCCACGGCCCGGCCTTCGACGATCCCGGCGACGCCTGCGCCCGGGGTCTCGATGACCTTCGTGGGGATGGGCAGGGCCAGGTCGCGCTTGCGGGCGGCCTGCACGATCGCGGCGGCGAGGACGTGCGGTGAGGCCTGCTCCAGGGCTGCGGCCAGGCGCAGCAGTGTGTCCGGGTCGTCGCCTGGAGCCTCCACGGAGGACAGCTGCGGACGACCGGCCGTGAGGGTGCCCGTCTTGTCGAACAGGAGGACTCGTGAGCGAGCCAGGGTCTCCAGTGGGCCGCCGCCCTTGACGATGATGCCGCGCCGGGCCGCGCGCGAGATGCCGGCCACGATGGCGATGGGCGCCGCCAGCAGGAGGGGGCACGGCGTGGCCACGACGAGCACGGCGAGTCCGCGGACCGGGTCTCCGGACACGAACCAGGCGATCCCGGACATGGCCAGCGCGACCGGCACGAAGACCAGGGCGTAGCGATCGGCCAGGCGGACGAACGGCGCCTTGGCGTGGGATGCCTCCTCCACCAGCCGGACGATCCCGGCGTACGTGCTCGCGTCGGCCGTGGCGATGGCCTGGATGTCGAAGGGCCCGCCGGCGTTGACGACGCCGCTGGACACGGTATCGCCGTCCTCCCGCGTCACCTGTCGGCTCTCCCCGGTGAGCGCCGACTCGTCCAGGACGGCCGGCGCGCCCCGGACCAGGCCGTCCACCGGCACGACCTCGCCAGGGCGGACCAGCAGGCGATCGCCCGGCTGGACGACCGCGATGGGGCACGTTTCCAGGCCATCGGCCGTGTAGCGGCTGACGTCCTGCGGCGCTCGACCCAGGAGCGCGGACAGCTCGCGGTGGGCGCGCCCCTCCGCGTAGGTCTCCAGGGCCTCGCCCGTCGCGAGCATGACCGCGATGACCGCGGCCGCGAACGTCTCACCGAGGAGGATCGCGCCGCCGATGGCGAGGATGGCGATGACATCCACGCCGGCGTTGCCGGCCAGCAGGTCGCGGACGATGGACCAGATCAGCCGGAGCCCGACCACGATCGTCGGGACGGTCCAGAACCACGTGGCGACGTCCTCCTGGCCCGCCCAGCTCAGGACGAGGCCGCCCGCTAGCCCAGCGCCAGTCAACGCCAGCAACAGGAACGGCAGGACCATCCCGTCCAGCCAGGCCGGGAGGCGCCGGCGGGCGGCCGCGGGTGACGCCTCGACGGTACTCATGAGCGCTCCGTGCGGACCGGCAGGCGTCGGCCGCGGATGGTCGCGCCGCGCAGGGCCGCGGCCACGGCCGTGGCCACCTGCGGCTGGACGTCCACGAGCGCGAAGTCGTCGAAGATGCGGATGGCGCCGACCACGGATCCGGGGACACCGGCCTCGTTCGTGATGGCGCCCACGAGATCACCGGGACGGAGCCCGGCCCGCCGGCCGCCACCGATCCAGAGTTGCTCCCAGCCGGGCTCGGGTCCGCCGGCGGCTCGCGGTCCTGCCGGTCGCAGCCCCGCCGGTCCTGGTCCCGTGGGTCCAGGCCTCATGGGGCCCGGCCGACCGCGCGGCACCGGTCGCGGGCCGCCACCGGGCGGCGGCCCGAACGACGCCGGAGCGAGTTCCACCTCGTCCTCCGGGCGGAGCTCAGCCCCCTCGATCAGGGAGACCGCCGCCAACGCGATGTCCACCAGGTCGAACTCCTCGGTCAGCGGCTCGATGACGCCGCGGAGCCG
>JBBEBL010000103.1:26162-28260 GCA_040882345.1 Chloroflexota bacterium | reverse complement strand
GCGACGAGCACGTCAAGGGACCCGTCGCGGAAGCGGCCCATGATCCGGTCGCGGGCCTCCTGCGCGAGGCCACCGTGCAGCGCCCCGGCATCGTGCCCGCGGCTGGTCAGCGCTTCCGCGAGGTCGTCCACCTCGCCCCGGGTGCGGGCGAAGACGAGGGTGGATGCGGGGTCCTCCACGTCCAGGATCCGGCACAGCGCGGCCAGCTTGTCCACGCGCCGCACGACATACACCGACTGGCGTACGAGGGCCGCGCCGTCGTTCGTGCGCGACTCGGCCCGGACGGTCACCCGGGCGGGCTCCCGCAGGTGCCGCTTCGCGATCTTCGTGATCGTCGGCGAGATGGTCGCCGAGAACAGGGCGGTCTGCCGCTCAGGCGGCGTCGCGCCCAGGATCAGGTCCAGGTCCTCCGCGAAACCCATGTCCAGCATCTCGTCCGCCTCGTCGAGGACCACGACCTGGACCGCATCGAACGTGAGGCTGCCGCGCTTGAGGTGATCGACCGCGCGCCCCGGGGTGGCGACGACGACGTCCACGCCGCGACGGAGGCCGCGCAGCTGCTGACCGATGGGCTGGCCGCCGTAGACCGGCACCACCCGCACGCCGAGCGGCCGGCCGTACTTGCCGAACGCCTCGGCGACCTGCATCGCGAGCTCCCGGGTCGGGACGACGATCAGCGCCGCGGTGCTGCCCGGGACGGTCCGACCGATGTCGATGCGCTGGAGCGTCGGGAGGGCGAAGGCGGCGGTCTTGCCCGTCCCTGTCGGCGCCTCCGCCAGGAGGTCACGGCCGGCGAGCAGGAGCGGGATGGCCTCGCGCTGGATCGGCGTCGGCTCCTCGTACCCGAGGGCCGCGAGGGCTTCCAGGAGCGGCGCCTCCACCCCGAGCGCGTCGAATCCCTCCGGATCCGGAGGCGATGGTTCGGCGCTCGTCGAGTCGGGGCTGGCCATGGGCCCATTGTCGCCGGTTTCGGCAGGCCGGACGGAGCGGCGCCAGCACCTCGGCGGCGTGGGCTCCAAGCTGGTGCCTGACGGCCCATCGAAGCGTGACCGATGGCCCGTGGTGATCCCTCGCGACAGGCCCATCCTCCAGCCGATAGTCCGGAGCCATCCGGCGAAAGGAAGGGACGTATGGAACTCACGGAGCGAGAGCTCTACACCGTCATCCACGGACTCGGATTGGGGACGCTGTTCCTCCTCGCGTTCGGCGGAGGGCTTGCCGGCATCTACAGCCTGCGCGAGCGCCTGCTCACAGCCGAGGGCGTCCAGGAACGCATGCCGCGGCTGCTGATCGGCACCTGGGTCATGGCGATCGTCGCCTGGCTGACCGTGCTGACCGGCACGTTCATCGCCTACCCGTGGTATCGGGCGACACCGCCGGAAGGCACCGACCTCACGGATCCGGCCGCCCTCGTCGACTTCCCGCGCTATCTGCTGCTCGCGCAGGAGAAGACCGCGGAGTGGCACCACTTCGGCATGGAGTGGAAGGAGCACGTCGCCTGGATCGCCCCGTTCCTGGCCACCGCGGTCGCGTTCGCGGTCATGTACTACGGCGCGCAGCTGATGCGCCGAGGTGACGTCCGCCGCGCGGTGCTCGTCTTCTTCGTCCTGGCGTTCGCCGCCGCCGGTGTCGCCGGCCTGTTCGGCGCCTTCATCACCAAGGCCGCCCCGGTCGCGTAGCAGGAGCACATCGATGACCCCCACGACAGACACCAAACCCAGTGGCCCCGTAGCAGCGGCGTTCGTCGCCGCCGGCATCGCATCCCTCGTCCTCGGGTTGTTCGTGACCCTGAACGAGATGAGCTCCGACATCAACGCCTTCCTGAAGTTCGATGCCAGCTTCGGGATCGGCAGCGGCGTCGGTCCGCTGTCCGGCAAGGTCACCCTTGCCGTCCTGGCATACGTGATCTCATGGGTCGCCCTCCACCTGATGTGGCGAGGCAAGGAGATCGACTTCCGCAAGGCGTTCGCGGCCAGTCTCGTACTGGTCGGGATCGGCTTCGCGCTGACCTTCCCGCCGATCTTCCTGCTGTTCGCCGCCGAGTAACGCCCTTCCCTCCCCCCGTCCCGGGGGGGGGGGGGGGGGGGGGGGGGGGGGG
>JBBEBL010000103.1:24896-26152 GCA_040882345.1 Chloroflexota bacterium | reverse complement strand
CGGGCCGGCCGGGTTCCGGTTTGGTTCAGACGCGCCGCCGTTTCGGCGGGCGGCTCGTCATGTCCTCTGCCCGAGACCATCCGGTTCGCCAACCGGCACCCGCGCTGACGACCTTCGGCACTCCCCCCGAGCCCAGCAGGAGGCCTACCGTCAGGCTGGAGGTGACCGGATGGCCATCCATATCGACGCGCGCCGCGATCATGCTCCTGTCGCCGCCCCGTTCCAACCGCTTGAGATCGCGGCGGATCGATGCAAGGGCTGCGGGCTGTGCGTGGCGGTATGCCCGCACGACGTCCTGGCGCTGGACCCGGTCGTCGTGAATCCGCTCGGCTACCACCCGGTGCGCCTGACCGACGCCGCCGCCTGCACCAGTTGCGCGCTGTGCGCCCGGATCTGCCCGGATGCCATCTTCACGGTGTACGCCCCGGCGAAAGGAGCCACCCGATGACACTCGCGACCTCTCCCCGGCGCGTCCTGATGAAGGGCAACGAGGCGATGGCAGAGGCGGCCATCGCAGCCGGCTGCGACGCGTACTTCGGCTATCCCATCACGCCCCAGGTGGAGATCCTGGAGTGGATGGCCCGCCGCATGCCGGAGGAGGGCCGTGTCTTCGTCCAGGCCGAGAGCGAGCTCGGGGCGATCACCATGGGTCTCGGCGCCGCGGCGACGGGAGCCCGGGTCCTCGTCTCCACGTCCGGCCCGGGCTTCAGCCTCATGGCGGAGGCGATGAGCTATCTCGCCGGATCGGAGCTGCCACTCGTCGTCATCGACGTCATGCGCGGCGGCCCCGGGCTCGGCAGCATCGGTCCGTCCCAGTCGGACTACCTGCAGGCGACCAAGGGGCACGGGCACGGCGACTACCGGGTCCCCGTCCTCGCGCCGTCTTCCATCGCGGAGGCGGTGGAGCTCGTCCCGCTGGCGTTCGAGATCGCCGAGCGCTACCGGACCCCCGTGATCATCCTCACCGACGGCATCCTGGGCCAGGCGATGGAGCCGGTCACGCCGGCCTACCGCGAACCGGAACGGATCGGCGGTGACTGGCAACTCAGCGGAGCCGACGGCCGCGCTCCGCGCGTCGTCCGCTCGCTCCATCTGCGGCCGGAGGACCTGGAGGCGCACGTTCGCCACCTGCAGGGCAAGTTCGCGACCATCGCCGAGCGCGAGGTCCGCTGGGCGACGGAGGACCTGGCCGATGCCGACATCGGGATCGTCGCGTACGGCACGTCCGCGAAGGTGGCCAGGACCGCGATCGAGCG
>JBBEBL010000103.1:16037-24796 GCA_040882345.1 Chloroflexota bacterium | reverse complement strand
CGGGCATGGGCAGGGACGGAGCCGGACCCGCTGAGCCTCATCGAGTTCGGGGCGTGGCGGGACATCGAGGCTGCACCACGATGACGCTCCTGGACGATCGACGGACCATCTACCGCCATCCGACCCTCCTGGCCGAGCGCACCACGCATTACTGCCCGGGCTGCGGTCACGGGATCATCCACCGGCTCGTCGCGGAACTGTTGGACGAGATGCACCTGGGACCACGGACCATCGGCGTCGCGTCGGTCGGGTGCAGCGTCTTCGCCTACGACTACCTGCCGGTGGACTTCGTCGAATCGCCGCATGGTCGCGCGCCGGCCGTCGCGACCGGTGTCCGGCGCGCCCGACCCGAGGCCTTCGTGTTCACCTACCAGGGCGACGGGGATCTTGCCGCGATCGGTACGGCGGAGATCGTCCACGCGGCGGCCAGGGGCGAGCGGATCTCCGTGATCTTCGTCAACAACGGCACCTATGGGATGACCGGCGGCCAGCTCGCGCCGACCTCGCTCGTGGGGCAGCGGACGACGTCCACGCCGCTGGGCCGTGACCCAGCGCTGGCCGGCTACCCGCTTCCGATGACGGAGATGCTGGCGCTCATCCCGGGTGTCGCCTACGCGGCGCGCGGGTCCATCGCGAACCCGTCGCTGATCGGCAAGACGAAGTCGATGCTGCGACGCGCGTTCCAGGTCCAGCTGGACGGCGGTGGGATGTCCATCGTGGAGGTTCTGTCCACCTGCCCGGTCGGCTGGGGCATGACCCCGGTGGAAGCCATGGCATACGTCGCGGACGACGTGACGGCCGTGTACCCGCTCGGCGTGATGGTCGATCGGGCGAAGGCGAAAGCGAAGGCGACGACGGCCGCGACGGCCGCGACGGCGGTCGACGCATGAGCAGCCACGCGACGATCATCTCGGGGTTCGGCGGCCAGGGACTGCTGTTCGCCGGCCAGGTGCTGGCCCAGGCCGCGAACCTGGAGGGCAGGGACGTGTCGTGGATGCCGTCCTACGGTCCGGAGATGCGCGGCGGCACGGCGTCATGCACGGTCATCGTCGCCGACGGACCCATCGGCTCGCCGATCGCGGACATCGCCGACAGCGTCATCGCCCTCAACCCGCCGTCCATGGCTCGCTTCGAGCCACTCCTCGCGCCGGGCGGCCTGCTCGTCGTGAACACCACCCTCATCGAGGCGGAACCGCGCCGAATGGACGTGGAAGTGGCCGCGGTGGCGTGCACCGCGCTGGCCCGCGCGGCCGGACACGATCGCCTGGCAAGCGTGGTGGCGCTGGGTGCGCTCGTGGCCCGACGACCGGTGGTCGCGCCCGCGTCCGTGGTCGCGGCCCTGCGCGATCTGACGGGGAGCCACCACCCGGACCTGCTGGAGGCCGATATCGCCGCGTTCCATGCCGGTTTCGACGCCGCCGCCATGGTGACCGCGGATCAGTGAGGGGCGGGCTCCTCCGCATGCACCGGTGGCGTGCCGTTGACCTCGCGGGACGCGTCGTCCACGACCGGGGCTACGGAACGGACAGCTGCCCGGACCGGAAGGTGGAGATCAGTTCGCCGTAGCCCGACAGCCCCCGCTCATAGCCGATCGCCCAGAACCCGGCGCCGGCCAGGCCGCGCTCATCGGCCAGGACCAGTTTCGGGGCGAGACTCCGGGGCGAGTCGTAATAGACCGCGTGCCACTGCCCCTCGCCGTCCGGCTCCACCGTGGCCGCTCCCCCCGCCCCCACCACGCCGATGGGCCGCTGGACGCTGTAGAACTCGACGCTCTCGACCGGCTCATAGAGGGGCTCGAAGTCGGGCGCCTCGAAGACGCGCAGGTTGAGGCGCGGGACCCACTCGTTGCCCCGGCCCGTCGCGAACGCACCGATGTCCGGTCCCTCCACGGGCCAGGTCATGCCGTACAGCGGCAGGCCCAGGAGCGTCCGGTCCACCGGCACGCCCAGCGCCGCGTACAGGTCCATCGACCACACCAGATCCGCCTCGTCCCCGTCGTAGCGGTCGATGGGGGCGGACGCGCCCGGCCCGGAGCCTTCCCAGTGGTAGTCGTACCCCATCAGGAAGATGCGGTCCGCGCCGGCGGCCGCGGCGGCCGCGGCCATCGCCGCCCCCCGGCGGTTGCCCTGCGTCGCGACCGACACCTGCGCATCGGGGATCCGGTCGCGCAGGGCCGACCGCAGTTCACCGACGAAGGTCCCGTAGTCCAGCACGTGCTCCGCCGGCAGGCCCTCCACGTCCACATTGACGCCGTCCAGCCCCAGCGACTCGACGAGATCCACGAGCTCCCCGATCCAGCGCGCCCGAGCGTCGGGCTCGGTGTAGAACCGTCGATTCTTCTGGGCGCCGAAGCTCGTGTAGGTGAGCTCCACGCGTGTCCCGCGTTCCTGCGCTTCGCGGATGACTCGCTCCCCCACCGCGCCGGTGATCCGCCGGTAGCCGTTCTGGTTCGTCGCGAGTTCGCCGCTCCGACGGTGCGTCACGGAGAACAGGGCGAGCGTCGTCAGGTCCGTCTCGGCCAGGTGGTCGGCGATGTCGGCGTCCATCTCCCAGTACGGGACGAACCCGTAGACCTCGTGCTTGGGGCTGGGGACCGGTGTCGCCCGGGCCGATGATCCGCCATCGGATGGCACGGTGGGACTGCCGCGGTCCACCGGGTCCGGGGGGCCCCCGCCGCACGCCGCGACGAACGTCAGTGTCGAGAGGAGGAGGGTCCGGATCAGGTCACGTACGCCGACCAGGGTCACGCCTCCTGGTTGATGGGCAGCACGAGCAGGTAGCCGGGTCCCACGCCGAGGTTCACGCGCGTGCTGTCGCGCAGGACGAACTGCTGACCCAGCGTCTCCGGGCTGACGAGGGTGTTCGGCCGTGGGCTGCGACCCCACACGTTGCTCCCGTGCGGATAGAGCGGGTCGTGGACGCGGATACCGGTGACTTCGAAGGCGTCCGACGTCCGCGGGTCGGCGGTCGATTCGAAGCCGGACATGACCCACGCGTGTCGGCCGCGCCACATCACCAGGCCGACCGGACGATCCGTCGCCCGGATGGCCTCCGCCGCGACGACCAGGGCTTCCTCCATGGTCGGCAGGGAGACCAGCCGATACGGCCCGACACCGAGCTCATCGAGGGCCGCCGTCCATCCGCGCGGGTTCGCCCCGCCGAACGGGCTGGACGAGAGGTCCCGGGCCAGTTCCCACAGGCGCTCCTGGTCGGCCCGGCTCGTGCGCCGCTCGTCCGTGGCTATGTTGACCGCCATCTGGAGGCTGGCCCCGACACACCACTCGAAGGTGTACTGCGCGACGAAGTCGTCGCGCTCGGCGAGGTTCATCGCGAACGGCTCCAGGTCGGCCTCGGCGACGGGCGCCGAAGTCGGGGTCGGGGTCGGGGTCGGGGTCGGGGTGGCTGGCACGCTGGCGACGGCGACAGGCCCGGCGCTCGCCGGTCCGTGCGCAGACGTCGCATCCGGCACTGGCGTCGCACCGTCCGGCGTGCACGCCCCGCCGACCAGGGCGACGGCGAAGGCAAGAGCAAGGACGGGGAGCGTGCGCATGGTGGGATGGGCAGTATGCCGCGCCCTCGCGCATCCGGCTCACGAGCCTCGGCCCGGGTCCCGGTGGCGCCCCGAGGCGTGCCTTGGCGCTCCGAGGTTCACCACCGGTGAATCGACCGTCGGCACGCGCTGACCCAAGCCTTCCGTTTCACCGTCGCCGAACGTTGGCAGGCTCGAGCGCCCGAATCCGCTACCGGTGCGCGCGTTCCGCACCGACGCTTCGCCAGGGGTGAACCCAACAGGCGTATCGGCCGGTGATGGCTGGTGGGTGGCGACGGTCGAGGGCCTTCAGCCTGGAAGCGTTCACCGGGGCCGAATCGCGCGCCCGGCTCGGTGACCGGTCGAACGGCCCGGCGCGTTCCATTCGCCCGTAGCGAAGCGGAAGGCAGGACGCGGCACCACGCGCCGGCTGGTCCAGGAAGGTCGGCCGCGGCGCCTACCGGGGCAGTCGACTCAGGATCACGCGCGTCGTCACCAGCCGCACGAACATCCCACCCAGAAACGCGCCGATGATGACGGCCGTCGCCAGGGCATAGACGTCCAGTGGCCGCGGGACCGCGATCCAGGTGCCGGTGGAGTCGAAGCCCTCCATCGTGAGCGGACGGAGGGCAAGGAACGAGGCCGCGCCGACCATGCCACCGATGATCCCGCCAAGAAGGACGGGCAAGCGGCGACCGACGGGCACGGGCGCGACGAGGGTGGCGATCGCGAGCGTGAGGGCCAGGATCGGTCGGCCAAGTCCGACGTCCGGAACGATCCCCGTGGCCCGTGCGCATTGGACCGCGGTCACGTTCAGTGGACCGAGGCACATCCCGACTTGACCGCCAAAGAACAGGCCCAAGGTCCCGCCGATCAGCACGACGACGCCCGCGATGAGGACACGTGTGGAACGGCTCATGGACGCACCATCCAACGACGGACCGGCCGACGTCAAGAAGAAATCTCCGGGATCGAAGAGTCGCCGCAACGAGCCCGTATCCCCCGTCCACCCACTCTCTATACTGCCCCGCCATATGGCGCGCTAGCGGGCGCCGGCAGCCCAACGAACCATGACCGGCACGCTTCCGTGAACCCGAGCTGCGGAGGGAGATGGGATGGACTCGAGCGCGCGTGGCGCTGCGCCGTGGGCCGTGGCGGCCCGTGACCTGTTCCTGGTGGCGATGGCGGTCTTCGTCGTCAACATCGTCATCGGCATCCTCAACGGAGCGGATGCCGTCGAGTTCGACCACAACCAGATCCTGACCCACGTCCACGCGGGCACGGTCGGCTGGCTGACGCTGACCATCGTCGCGTCCACGTTCCTGTTGTTCCGCGCGGCGGATCGACGCCTGATGCTGGCGCTGGCCTTGCTGGTGCCGGTCTACGTCCTGGCGTTCTACACGGGGAACCTCGCGTTTCGGGCCATCGGTGGCACGGCGCTGCTCGTCGCGATCGCCTGGCTCCTGTGGTGGACCTGGCAGCAGTACCTGGGCGGCGAGCGCTCGCTCCCTCGGCTCGCCGTCACGCTTGGGCTCTCCACGTTCGGCTACGGCGCGGTGATCGGGGTCCTCCTGCAGCTCCAGGGTGCTCTGGCGATCACGATCCTGTCCGGCGACTCGGTCGGAGCGCACGCCGGGGCGATGACCTTCGGGTACGTCGTGCTGTGCGCGATGGGCTTCATCGAGTGGCGCGTCCTGGGCACGCGCGACCTGCCGCGCTCCGGTGTCGTCCAGGTCGTCGCCCTGTTCGCCGGAGGCCTGATCATCTCGATCAGCCTGCTGGCGGGGGCGGCCCAGGTCGGCGGCGGGATCTACCTGCTGACGCAGATCGTCGCCATCGTCGCGTTCGTGGCGCGGATCTGGCCGACAGCCCTGCGTGTGGCGTGGCTGCGTGCCGACCCAGCGCGCCACCTCTCGGCCGCCGCGGTGTGGGTCGTGGCCGCGCTGATCCTGTTCATGTACATCGTGTACACCTTCATCCAGGACCCGACGGCAGTCGACGCCCTGCCCATCAACATCCTCATCGCGAGCGACCACGCGGTGTACATCGGGGTCATCACGAACATCGTCCTGGCGCTGCTGAGCCTGCTGGTCCTGTCCGAGGCCGACCGGCGAGGCTGGATCGGTCACGTCATCTTCTGGGGCGTCAACCTTGGACTGGTCGTGTTCGCGTTCGGGCTCATCGTGGACACCGCGGAGATCAAGCGGATCGGGGCGCCGGTGATGGGCGTCACGCTCCTCGTCGCGCTCGCCATCCTGGCCATGCGGGCGGTGGGAGCCCGGTTGGACACGGCGTCTTTGGAGGATTGATCCGAGCGGACCGGGGGCGGCTCGAGCCTCCGGCCGCGTTCCACCGCCGACCGGGTGGCCCGTGCCCTCCCGTTCAGTGGTGGCGAATACATCGCGCGATGGCCGGCTTCCGCCCCGACGACTTCACCAACCGTGAACGTTTACGTGGTCTGGCGCCCGATGCCGCGACCTGTGCCCAGGTTGCGGCCCGGTGCTTCACTGTGACCGAATCCGGCGGAGGTTAGCCGGGTCATGGTCCGCTCGATGAGGTTGGTAACCCGGTTCAGCCTGACGGCGTTCACCTGCCACGAACGCGGCGCCGAGAAGACGCCGTGGGACGCCTCGCGTTCACCCACGACGAAGGGCTGGCGATCTTCCCTTGGCGCCCGCGCGCGCCAGCCTCGCCTACCCACCTTAGCGAAGTCGCCGCACCAGCTCCAGGATCTCGTCGCCGTAGGCCTCCACCTTGCCCGGGCCGATGCCCTTGACGCGGCGCAGGGCCGCGGCACTCGGCGGCTTCACGTCGGCGATCGCGGCGAGGGTCTGGTCGTGCGCCACGACGTATGGCGGCACGGCGTCCTCGCGGGCACGTTCCGTGCGCCAGGCACGCAATGCGGCGTACAGGGGGTCGTCATCGGAGATGCCGTACGGGTTCGCGGCCGCGGCCTTGCTGGCGGTCCGGCGCGCCCCCTGGTCCGCGGAGAATCGATCAGGGAGCTGGACGACACGCCGCTCCCCGCGGGGTCGGAGGTCGGCCAGGAAGCGGCTCGGCTGTCGACGGGTGGTCCGACCGCGGGTCTCACGCTCGGCCGCCCATGAGATGGCGAGGTGCCGCCGAGCCCGGGTGATCCCCACGTACAGGAGTCGCAGCTCCTCCGCGAGCAGGTCGTCGTCGTCCAGCGCCTGCCGGATCGGGAGCAACCCCTCCTCCACGGCCGGGAGCACGACCGCGTCCCACTCCAGGCCCTTGGCACGGTGGTAGGTGAGCAGGTTGACGCCGTCAGCCGAGCCGGCCCGTTCCGCCGTCCGCCGACGGTCGAGTTCGGCGAGGTACGACGTCGCGTCCACCCGAGCATCAGCACGAACCCGAGTTCCCAGGATGTCCAGGAGCGTATCCAGGGCCGCGGTCCGCTCGCGAGCCTCTTCACCGGCTGCGCCCGCGACCGCGTCGTCGGCGTACCCGAGCTGCTTGGCCCAGAGCGCGCGGATCTCGCCCACGAGCGTGGTCCCGGTGGCCGCGAGCGCGGCGCGCCGCACGAGATCGATCGCCCCGCGGACGTCCGACCGGTCGAAGAAACGGACGCCGCGGACCTGGTACGCGATCCCGGCCCGCGTCAATTCCGCCTCGATGGGCGCCAACTGGGCGTTCATCCGGACGAGCACCGCGACCTCCGCCGGTGCGATCCCCTCCCCGACTCGATCCCGGATCCAGCGCGAGATAGCACTGAGTTCTCCCGCCTCCGTCCCGTGGCGCAGGACGGTGGGCTCCGGACCGGACGGCTGGGTCGCGACCAGGTGCTTGGTCCGGCCGGTGGAAGCGAGCAGGTTGTTGGCGAGCGCGAGGACTTCCGGGCTGGACCGATAGTTGTCCGACAACGTGATGACAGTTGCGCCCGGGAAGCGCTCGGCGAACGATGTCAGGAATCGACTCGTGGCCCCGGTGAATGTGTAGATCGTCTGATCCTCGTCACCCACCACGCAGACCTCGCGCCGGTCACCCATCCACAGCTCCAGGAGCCGCTGCTGGAGCGGGTTCGTGTCCTGGTATTCGTCCACGCTGAACCACGACTTGCGCGCGCGGATCGTGTCGGCCGCTGCCGGATCCTCTTCCAGGAGGGCCACCGTCTCGGTCAGGAGGTCGTCGAAGTCGATCCGGCCGGCGCGAGCCTTGGCCTTCTCATAGCCGGCGAAGACCTTCGTGAAGAGATCGACCGGGACGGGTGGCTCGCGTTCGGCGGTCGTGAGGCTGCCGGCCGTCGCGGCTTCGTAGGTCGTCGGCGTGAGTCGGCGGCTCTTGGCCCACTCGATCTCGTCCGCGAGGTCCTTGGACGGCGTGAACCGATAGTTGCCGGGCAATGTGCGGGCCAGCGGCATGATCAGCGGCAGTTTGGAATCCAGGAGGTCCGGGAGCGGTGCCCCATCGTGACGGGACGGCCAGAAGTGGCGAAGCTGGCTCAGCGCGTGGGCGTGGAACGTCCGCGCCGTGATGCCCGGGAGACCCAGATCACGGAAGCGCCCGACCATCTCCGTCGCGGCCTTGTCCGTGAAGGTGACCACCAGGACCTGGTCCGCGGCCACGACGTCCGTTGCGATGGCATAGGCCGTGCGACGGCTGATGACCCTCGTCTTTCCGGTGCCGGCGCCGGCCAGGATGACGACAGGCCCGGACGTCGCCTGGACGGCCTCCCGCTGAGCGTCGTTCAGGTCGTCGAGCAGGCGCGCGGCATCAGGGAGGGGCACAAGGTGAGCATAGACGTCCGGGCTTCACCACGGGTCACCACGGTGTCAGGGGTCATCGGGGGTCGCTGCTTGCTGGGGCGCTGGAGCGCTGGGGCGCTGGGGCGCTGGGGCGCAGAGGGCAAAGGGTCACCGCGTGATGCACGTCGGCTGCATCGCCCGGGCCGAGCCGTAGCCAGGCCGTCACCGAGCCACCGGCGGCCAGCTTCACCCGTTCCGGGGAGAAGCGCCACGACTAGGCACCGGCCTTGAACAGCGACTTGACCAGCGTTTCGATGGACATGCCACCGCTCGCGAGCGTGCATACGCCGTCGCCGAGGGCGGCGTTGAACGAGGCGGGATCACCGTGGCCGAGGACCCGGACGGTGCAGTGATTGGGTGCACCGATCGCGGATGAGATTCATCCAGCCCCGGTGCGGCGCGGCACCAACATCCCGGTGCTTCCGGGCACCGACCCGAACGATGGGCGGGCCCGACCGGCCCGA
>JBBEBL010000103.1:13447-15937 GCA_040882345.1 Chloroflexota bacterium | reverse complement strand
GTCCCGCGGGCGCGACTCTGGGTCCCGCGGGCGCGACACTGCCAACCGCGGCGGCACGCACGAAGTGCGGCAGCAAGCTGGACCAACCCCCGAAGTTCCGGTCTCGCCACGACTGGCCCTCAACCCCCAGCCGCTCCCAGCCGCCGTGCTCGATGCGCACGATGGTCCGCCCGTCTCCCGCGTCCAGGAACCGGATCTCCACGTCCGTCGCGTCGTTCGGGTCGCGCCGCAGATGCCACGTGTACCCCAACCGTGCCGGCGGCTCCCAGGCGGTCACGGCGCCCCAGTCGTGCTCCGCACCGGTCGTCGTCGCCGGTCACCGTGTGGTCCACCGGCCACCACCCCGAGAGGCGCTCGGTCCAAACCGCGAAAGCGTGGTCGGGTGGGCAGTCCACCTCGGTGAACCCGGCGGTCGAGGAGTCGTGTTGTCCGCCACGAGCCTGAACCGGGCCGCGGCCTCACCCCAGACCTGCTCGAGGTAGGCGCGGACCGCGGCCACGCCCGCGTCGTGGAGTCGATAGATGCGGCGGGTGCCGCGCGGCTCCTCCGTGACGAGCCCCGCCTCCTTGAGCAGGCGCAGGTGGCGTGACACGGCGGGACGGCTGATCGGCATCTCGTCCGCCAGCTCCTGGACGGATCGACCGGATCCTCCACGACGACCCGCGCCGAGCAACTCCATGATCAGGCGGCGGTTCGGGTCGGCGAGTGCCTCGAACGGGTCGCCGGCGGGTTCCGCGGCGGCCATCAGACCGCGCGCATCCGGTTGTTCTTCGGGTCGTGCGTGACCTCGGCCAGCCCGAGCGCTTCCAGGAGCGGCGGCATGTACACGCCGAACCGACCGCGCAGCCCCTTCTTGAGGCCATACCAGCCGCCGCGCGGGTTCGACTCGGAGCGGCCCCACGCTTCCACGGATCCCTCCGGGGCGGATCTCTGTTCGTCCGCGCCACCCAGCGGGACCCAGTCACCCTGAGCCTTCAGCCACACGTGGAGTTCCTCGATCGCGCGGGCGTCGTACAGGAGCTTCGTGCCCCCGACCTGGCAGACGATGGTCGGCGGATCCGACGCGTCGTCCCGGTACATCGTGTAGGCGGACGTGCCCGGTGGCGTGCTCAGCTGCCACGGGTCGTCCTTCGTTCCGGTGCCGTTGCCCTGGACCGTCATGAGTGATGCCTCCCCAGTTCATGGTGCGTGACCGAATCAGCTCCGCGGCTGCGCCGCCTCGGCCGCGGCGGCGCCCAGGTAGCGGAACGTCCACTCCTCGGCGAGTGGCCGCGTCTCGGCGAAGATGATGGGGATCTCCGGGTATCGGACCTGGATCCTCGCCAGCATGTCCGGCAGGAACCCCGCCGGTGCATAGGCGTGCTTCAGCAGCGACGAGTAGCGCTCCTCCACGACCACCGCCGCCCGCCGCACCTCGCCGAGTTTCGCCAGCTCGAACACGAGGGTCCCGTTGTTGAGCGAGGACGCGAGATCCTCCAGCGACTTGCGCTCCACCGCCGCGATGACGGATCCATCCGCCCCTCGGATCGCGTAGTCGCCGGCGACGAGCGCCGCGCGACTCGTGGTCGCCTGTTGCTTCACGAAACGGAATGGGTAGCGCTCGCGCGTATCGACCACGATCTCGAGATCGACGAGGTCGCTGGCCCGTCGACCGGGGATGCGAGCGCCCGGCCGCGCCGTCCCGACCACTTTCCGTGTCTGCCAGAAGATGCCCTCGCGACCACCGCGCATCGTCGTGAACACGAACTGCGATCGGTCCTCGCGTGCGCGATCGAGAACGAGGTCGATGGCCGGGCCACGGCGACGACAGAGGAGGACGGCCACGTCCTGCACGACGTCCAGGTCGTCCGGCCAGTCCGTCGCGCGGGCGCAGAACACGCGGGCGGTCCGCGGCCACGTGTCGCGGGCCTTGAGCACGATGCCACCATCTATCGGCAGGCGGACCAGGTACGGCAACGTGGAGTCCGGGTCCGGGTTGCGGGCCACCAGGAAGCGCATCCCCGCAGACTACTCCGCGGGATCAGCCTCCCGCGCGGCCCAGTACTCGCGCCAGCCGCCGAACTCGGTGATCTCGCGGTGGCCCACTGTCATCTCCCGGGGGAAGAGGATGCCCGGTACGACCCGGCCGTCCTCGAGTTCCACCGGACCGCGGTAGAGGCCCGGCGGCTCACCCGCCTCGACCCGCGCCCAGACCTCGTCCGGGACGTCGTACAACTCACCCGGGACGGAGATCCCGACCTCGCCCGCGGCCTCGTCCACCTCGAACATCCCCGGGTGGACGTCACCGATGGAGAAGATCCGGTAGCGCGGCGCGGTCCGGAACTCACCCAGGAACTCGGAGCCGTCCAGGTTCGGATTGAGGGCAAGACCGCGCATGAGGGTGCCATTGACGAACAGTTCCGTTGACATCGAGCCTCCTGGTGGCCGTGAAGTGCGGGAACCCCGGCCTGGGGGTCGGCCGGGGTTCCCGAGGAAAGGATCGATCAGCCG
>JBBEBL010000103.1:3761-13347 GCA_040882345.1 Chloroflexota bacterium | reverse complement strand
GGTCAGGCCGCGCTGCCGTCAGCCTCCGGATCCGGCGGCGGCGTCGTCACGGCGGCGCGGAAGTCCGCACCGGACGCCCGACCCTCCCGCCACGCGACGACCCAGAACACGATGGCCGCGAACAGGTACCCCAGGAACACCGCGTTCGGCGTGCCGAACACGATGGCTCCGTCCTGCACGGACACGATGAGCTGGGCCGCATGGATGAACCCGGTGACCGCGAGGATCGCGCCGACCACCGAGTAGACGATGGCCCGGCTGTACTCGCGGTCGATGATGAACACGGCGATCGCCCCGAGGACGAGTCCGGCGACGACGGCACCACCACCAAAGATGGCCATCCCGTCGTAGATCACGCCGGCATCGCTGAGCGGACCGGATCCGACCTCACCGGCACTGGTCCCGGCCGCGCCCAGCGCGCCGTCGATCTGACCCTGGGCCCATGCCGCGATGTTCGGCAGCATCGCAAGGACGACCGCCGGCGCGTGCCGGGCCGGCGTGGTCGTGAACGCCTGGGCACCGATCACGAGACCGATGAACAGCAGGATCGGCACGAGCGCCTGGATCGGGATGACCGCGAGGAACAGCCCCACCAGACCGAACAGGCAGATGACGGCCACGACGGCACCGGTCGCCAGCGAATAGCCGATCCGCCCACCAACGGCCTTCCAGCCTGGATGGCCGATGTACACGGCCGGCGGGAACGGGCTGCCCAGGAACGAGCCGACGACCGCACCGCCACCGTCCGCGAGGAGGACGTGGCGGAGGTTGTAGTCGTCGCCGGCGGCCGAGGCACTCTCGACGTTGTTCATCGCTTCCGTGAAGTTGTAGATACCGAGCGGGATGGCGGTCACGAGCAGTGGCAGGATCTCGGACAGGCCGCTCAGGACCTCCGTCCCCGGGACCGGCAGGCGGACACCGAACTGCTCGAACGAGGCGCTCACGGCGGCTGGGTCCATCCCGGTCCACGCACCGCTGATGTACGCGATCCAGCCGATCGCCGTGCCCACGATGACGGCCAGCAGGCCACCCGGCACGCCGCCGGGCATCCGCACGCCGGCGGTCCACGACAGCAGGATGATCGCGAAGACCGGCAGCGCGATCCACGGGACCTCGAACATCTGGAACACCGGACGCATGGAGATATACGCGATGGAGATGCCGGCGAGGGTGCCCAGCATCGCCGCCCGCGGCGTGAACCGGCGGATCGTGGGTCCAACGAATGCGCCCAGGAGGATGATCACGCCGACGATGAACGCCCAGGCGAGACCGGCCATCCACGCCTCCAGCGGCGTGCCGCCGCGCAGGACGATCGGGAGCATGATCACGAACGTCACGAAGAAGTAGTGCGGCACGCTGGGCCCATAGGGCAGGGCCGTCACGTCGTCCCGGCCCGTCTGGCGTGCCAGCCGATAGGCGAGATAGGCGTAGAACAGGTTGCCCAGCGGCAACGCGATCGCGAGCGCCGGCAGGATCCGGCCATACACGGTGTCGGCGGGCAGGCCCACCACGAACAGTGCCAGGCCGGACAGGACGAGCACGTTGAGCAGGACGTTCGTCCCGAGTCCGAAGAATGCATTCCAATCGCCCGGGACCCACAGTCTGGGCTTCACCGAGCCGGTCATGGTCGCCACGTCGTTGCAACCTCCCTCTTCACACGAACCCCCTCACCGGCAACCGTCAGGCGATAGGCATCGGCTGGGCGCTCCCGAGAGCGGCCAGGAACGATGTCGAGTCGCTCACCCAGCCGAAGATGCCGCCCTGCGCCTTGATCATCTCCAGCGCGACGCGCTGGAATTCCGGGAAGTACGAACCCGTGGCGTCGGACAGCACGAGCGCGTCGTAGCCCCGGTCGTTCGCCTCGCGGACGCTCGTCTGGACGCACACCTCCGTCGTCACGCCGCACACGATGAGCCAGCGGATCCCCCGGTTCTTGAGGATGGAGTCGAGGTCGGTCGCGTAGAACGCGCCTTTGCCCGGCTTGTCCACGACCGGCTCGCCCCCGATGGGGGCAACCTCCTCCACGATGTCGTGGCCGTGCTCACCGCGGACCAGCAGGCGGCCCATGGGCCCGGGGTCGCCGATATGGAGCTCCGGCTTGCCGCGCTCGTACTTCGTCAGCGGCAGGTCGGACAGGTCCGCCCGGTGTCCCTCCCGCGTGTGGATGACGAAGATCCCGGCCTCGCGGCAGGCCTTGAGGACGCGCTCTGCCGGTGGCAGCGCCTTGAGCAGGAATGACGTGTCGTTGCCGAGCGATTCACCGAACCCGCCCGGATACACGAAGTCACGCTGGAAGTCGATCATCACCAGCGCCGTGCGGGCTGGATCGAACTCGAAGTCGTACGGTTCCGCCTTGACGGAGATCATCGGGTCTTCCTCCTTTGCAGCTATCTCTGCCACGTCACCACTCACTGCGTGTCCGGGACGATGCGCGTCCCGGTCTCCCCGTCGATGGCCCGTTGGAGCGATGCCGGGGAGGTGATCAGGACCTCCTGTCCGCCGCTCTCCAGGAACCGGATGGCGGCCTCCACCTTGGGGCCCATGGATCCCTTCGGGAACTCGCCGTCCGCCAGGTATCCGGCGGCCTCCGTCGCGCTGATCCGGTCCAGCCAACGCTCATCCGGCTGGCGGAAGTGGACGGCCACCTGCTCCACGCCCGTGGACAGGACCAGGAGCGGGATGTCCAGGCTGGCCGCGAGCAGAGCGGAAGCCCGGTCCTTGTCGATCACGGCCTCCACGCCCCGGTATCGACCCGGTGCCGTCTCGACGACGGCGACTCCGCCGCCACCGACCGCGATGACGACATAGCCGGCATCCACGAGCGAGCGGATCTGCGCCCCCTCGACGATCCGGATGGGCTCCGGGGACGCGACGACACGACGGTATCCGCGGCCCGAGTCCTCCACCATCGTCCAGCCGTCGCGGCTGGACTTCTCGGTCGCCTGGTCGGCGGTGTAGAAGGGTCCGATCGGCTTCGTGGGGTTGGCGAACGCCGGGTCCGCCTCGTCCACCACGACGTGGGTCAGCACGCACACGACCCGGTCCGGCAGGCCCCGATCGGCGAGTTCGTTGAGCAGCGCCTGGCCCAGGATGTGGCCGATCCCGCCCTGCGAGTCCGCCACGGACATCTCCAGGCTGAGTTTGGGGATGGGCGCGTCCGCCGGAACGAGCTCGGAGCGCAACAGGATGAACCCCACCTGCGGCCCGTTGCCGTGGGTGACGACGACCCCCCACCCAGCCGCCACGAGGGACGCGATGTGGCGGGCGGTCTGGCTGGCGTTCTCGTACTGCTCCGCGATGGTCCCGCGCTGGCCGTCCAGGATGAGGGCGTTCCCCCCGATGGCGACGACGGCGCGACGATCCATGGTCATGCCTCCGGGATGCCCAGGCGCCGGGCGAGCGCCACGAGGGCCTGATCAAAACACGCGAGCGGGGCCCTCGCGATCCCCGCCCCGATCTGACCGACCCCGGCCTCGCGGTGGGCGATGCCCGTGTTGATGACCGGCGCGATCCCCGAATCGACGACGCGGCGGGCATCGATCCCGGTGGGCGTCCCGATGAACCCCAGCGGCGGCAGCTGGTACGAGGAGTTCCGGGCGAGCGTGATGCGGCCCATGAGCCGGGTGTACTCCAGCGCGTCCGCGGGGCTGCCGCCGACGAACCGGACGATGGCGGGCGCGGCGGCCATGGCGAAGCCGCCGATCCCGAACGTCTCCGTGATCGCGCTGTCGCCGAGATCCGGGTTCGCGTCCTCCGGCCCGTAGCCCGGGAAGAACAGGCCGTCAGGGACGCCCACCGGCGTGGTGAACCACTCGTCGCCGGTGCCGGACAGGCGGATCCCGAAGTCCACGCCGTTGCGGGTCATCGCCGTGACGACCGTCGAGCCCTGGATCCCGCTCGCGGAGTCGAGCGCCGACTTGCAGGCGGCCATGGACAGGTTCAGGAAGAAGTGGTCGTTGCCGCGCAGGAAGTCGAGCGTGGCGGTCACCGTGGCCGTGTCCGCCGAGCGGACGAGCGCCGGTGCCAGCGTCCGCGTGAGCAGCGATGTGGCCGCGATGTTGCGATTGTGGCCCTCGTCCCCCATCTGGAGGGCCTGGCCGGTCAGGCTGCGCAGGTCCAGCGGACCGCCCTCGCGCAGGGCGCCTCGCAACGCCGGCCCAAGGACATCCGCCATCCAGCGCAGGCGGGCGATCACGGACGGGTCGTAGGCTCCGAACCGCAGGACCTTGCCGAGGCCCTCGTTGAGCGTGGCGTGTCCGCGCGTGCCGCCGGCCGTGTCCTCCACGACCACGACCGGCATGGACGGGCTGACGACGCCGGCCATGGGCCCGACCGCACCGTGGTGGTGGCACGGCGACAGGCCGATACCGCCCGATGCGGCCAGTGCCTCCGCCGCCTCCGCGGTGTCAGCCCAGCCCTCGAACAGGATCGCCCCGATGACGGCACCCTGGACGGGGCCCGGCATCCGATCCCAGGTGATGGGCGGACCCGAGTGCAGCAACTGCCGCTCACGGAGACCCAGCGCGTCCGCCGCGGGGGCGACGTCCACGAGCATCGGCTGGGCGGCCAGCAGGCGCTCGACCGCGGTGGCATTCGCCGCCGCCACGGTGCGCCCGATCGGGTCGTCCGGGTCGTCCTCCAGGCGCGCGAGCAGCAGGCCGATGTCGCGGTCGCCCTCCGCCGGCGGGCGCCAGTCGAGCGCGGCCACGGGCACACCCGCCGCCGCGAGTGGCGCCGCGAACATGTCCGGCCCCACGGTCACGGCCTGGATCCCATCGGGGAAGAGCGTGGACGTGGCGCTCATGCGCCGCCCGCCACGCCGGCGCCAGCCAGCCGCCGCGCGATGCCGGCCGCGATCCTGGCGGCGCGGGCGTTGCTGGGCGCGAGGACCACGCCGGCGGCCGCCAGCGTCGCCTCCTGGGCGGCGAGGCCCTGGGGGTCCCCGTCCGTCCCGCACACGGACGCGACGACGACGATCCGGCGTCCGTTCGCCGCGGCTGTGGCCTGGGCCGCGCGGATGGACGCGACGAGCACGCCGGCCGGGTCCGGGTTGGCCCCGGTCCCGAGCACGACATCCAGCAGGATGACCGCGTTGGCGGGGTCCTGGGCGGTCGCCTCGATGGTCTCGTTGCGCAGCCGCGGGTCGATCATCGGGTGGGGCCGACCAACGGTGTACTCGTCGTCACCGAGGTCGATGATCTCGTGCCGGGACGCCTCGGCGGCACCGAGCTCCGCACGGAGGACGAGCTTCGCTTCGCCCGCCAGGGAGCCGCCGCTGTACAGGCCCCGGATGCGTACCTGCCCGTCCGCGAACCCGTCGGCCAGGCCGTCCGTCGCCACCTGGTCGGCGCCAGCGTCCTCAACGGAGCCATCAGGCATGGGTCGGCCCAGGGCGAGCGCCGCAGCGATCTCGGCGGCCTCATCGAACGTCGCGGCGGGGATGCCCCCGGCGGCGCGCACCGTGTCTGGGTCGCCGCCCAGGAAGTTGACCACGACGGGCTTGCCGGCTCCCGCTGCGGCGGCCAGGACGCGCGCCGTCACACTCGCGGACGGGGGCTTGGAGATGAGCACGATGACCGCCGTCCCGGGATCCGCGGCGAGCCGTTCGATGGCGTCGATCATCATGACCCCACCCACCCGCTCATCCAGGTCCCGGCCCCCGACGCCGATCGCCTGCGAGACGCCCGCGCCGGCGCGGTCGATCAGCGACGACACCTGCTGGAGTCCCGTCCCGGACGCCGCCGCGAGGCCGACGTTCCCGCGCCGGACGACGTTCGCGAAGCCGAGGGGGACGCCGTCCAGGATCGCCGTCCCGCAGTCCGGGCCCATGAGCAGCAGGCCCTTCCGGCGGGCGAGTACCTTCAGTTCGATCTCGTCCTCCACGGACACGTTGTCGCTGAACAGGAAGACGTGGAGACCGCGCTTGAGCGCCTTCATCGCCTCGGCGGTGGCGTAGGCGCCGGGCGTCGCGATGAGCACGAGGTTCGCCGCGCTCGACTCGCCGACGGCCTCCGCGATGGTCCGAACCGTGGTCCGGGTCGCCTCCCCTCCCCCGTCCTCGCCACCCGGGCCACCGGTGAGGCGCGCGCTGGCGTGATCCAGGGCGGCAGCCGCGACCGCTTCATCCGCCGCGCTGACCGCGACGACGAGGTCATTCGGTCCGGCCGCAGCCGCCTCGGCGGTCAATAGACCGGCCGCGGCCAGCACCTCGCGGTTGGCTGGTGTGGCCATGACGAGACCCGCCCGTTCGATCCCCTCCAGGCCCTCGATGGCGGCCGCGATCTGCATCAGTTCCACGGAATCGCGGTAGCTGTTGGCGAAGATCCGAGCGGCGAGGACGGCCATCAGGCGGCGACCCTGGCGGAGGCCGGCCACGTGGCGGCGTCCAGGCTCAGCACGACCCCGGCCAGCAGGTCAGACCCGGACGTGGCACCCCAGCGGACGGCCGCCCCGATGGCGTCCGGCAGGCCCGCATCCGGGCCGGACAACAGCGCGCGCAGCAGGACGTGGACCCGTTCCGCCGCATCGCCGCGGGCGGCATGTCGGAGCATCGCGGCCGACACCGTCGTCGTGCGGGCGTCGAGGTCCGCCGTGGCGGCCTGGAGGAACCCGGCGACCGGATGGCCCACCGCATGGAGCGCGGCCTCCACGCCCGCCAGCGCATCGTCCCCGGACGGGGTCAGGCCTGGCCCCAGACCGATGAGTCCACGGGCCGCACGGAGCGCCGCGCTGCCGTCGCCCCGTGTGATCGCGCCGGCCAGCGCGTCCAGGGCGGACCCGGCCGCGGCCAGCGACTCGAGCCCACCGGCGACGCGATGCTGCCGGAGGAGGTCCGCGCAGCGAGCCGTGCGCGACGGCCATCGCGCGGCGTCCAGGGCGGGCACGCGCGGTGACCACGCGGCGGCGCCGTCGAGTCGCACGACCACGCCGGCCGACTGGATCCGGAGCGCTCGTCCCAGGTGGGCGTCCATCCCGGGTCGGATCCCGATCGCGGAGAGGTCCGGATCACCGGCGAGGACGATGCCGTCCGGCAGGCCGCCGACCCGGTCCGTGGCCACGGTCACGAGTCGGCCATCCGGGGTCAGCCCATTGACGGCAGACTCATAGACGCTGTGGACCCGCAGGTCGGAGGGAATAGGAAGGCCCACGCTGATCCTGGCGGCGCAGAGCGTCGTGATCGCCGGGTCCGGGTGCATCAATCGACATCGTACGGAGCGCCAGCACGGTCTGTCACTGTGAGATCCTCACATTGACGCGCGTCGCCACTGTCGAGTATCCATAGGGTCATGATCGATCCGGTCTCCATCGCCGACGTGCTCCGACTCCCGGCGCTGGCCAGCGCTCGCGTGGTCGGCGGACACGGCGGCCTGGGCCGTCCCGTCCGGGCGATCAACGTCATGGAGGTCCCGGACATCCTGGACTGGGTCCAGCCGGACGAACTCCTGCTGACCACGGCCTACCCGCTGCGCGGCGACCCGGACGCCCTGCACGCGCTCGTCCCACGGCTCGCGGAGCGCGGCCTCGCCGGGATCGCGATCAAGCCGGCGCGCTACATCGATACCATCCCGGCCGGGGTGATCGAGGCGGCCGATCGACTGGACTTCCCGATCATCGAGCTGGCGGCCGACGCTGCCTTCAACGACATCATCCAGGCGGTCCTGACCGTCATCCTGGACGCCCAGGCGGCCCGCCTGGAGCGCTCGGCCGCGATCCACGACCGGTTCACCAGGATCGTCCTGTCCGGCGGCGGCCTGCGTCAGATCGCGGAGGCGCTCGCGGAGGCCGTCGAGCGCCCGGTTTCCATCGTGGATGCCCAGGGGGTGATCGCCTGGCGCACGTCGGAGGACGCCCCAGCCCAGGCCGAGGGCTCGGCGGCGGACGTCATCGTCCAGCCCATCCAGGTCGGCGGCGAGCACTACGGCACCATCCTGGTGGCCGCGGGGATGGACGGACGCGCGCCACTGGGCGCCGACCGCCTCGAGTCCATCGAGTACGCGGCCACGGTGGCGGCCCTGCGCCAGGTGCAGGCCCGGGCGGTCGCGGAGGCGGACCGCCGGTTCCAGGCGGTCTGCCTGGAGGAGCTCGTGACCGGGCACGTCACGGATCGGAGCGTGTTGATGGAGCGCGCGACGGCGTTCGCCTGGGACCTGGCCACGCCTCGGGCCGTCGTGCTGGCCGAGGCCGATTCGACCGCCGGTCGCCCGGTGGCGGCCCTCGCCGGGACGGCCGAGGAAGCGTCCCTCCGATCCCGGCTGGCCGACACCGCCCGGACTGCCCTGGGTCCGACCGCGATCGTCTGGGAACGCAGTCACGAGATCGGAGCCCTGGTGGCCGCGGACGGCCCGGACGACCTGCGCGCCGCGGGTGAAGCGCTCCAGGCGGAAGCGGCCCGCCGACTCCCCGGCGTGGTCGTGGGCGTCGGCGTCGGACGTCCGGCGGCGGACCCGCTGGATCTCCACGTCTCGTACGCGGAAGCCCGGCGCGCCCTGGCGATCGGCCGCTGGGGTCACGGGCCGGGGCAGCTCTCCATCTTTGATGACCTGGGCGTGGACCGGCTGCTCACCACGGTCCCGAACGGCGAGATCGCGGCGTTCTGCGAGGCCGTGCTCGGCCGTCTGGAGGCGTACGACCGGGCGCGCGGGACCGATCTCGTCGGCACGCTGGAGACGTTCCTCGCCTCGCGCAATGCGGCGCTTGCCGCGCGCCAGCTGTTCCTGCACTACAACACGCTCAAGAACCGCCTGGAACGGATCGAGGAGATCCTGGGTCCGTGTCTTGACGACCCGGACCGCTGTCTCAGCCTGGCCCTGGCCCTGCGGCTCCGGCGACTCCCGGCGCCGTATGCGCCGGCGGGACCGCCCGTCCCAGGGTGACCTGGTCCGCGCCGTCCAGCTCTACGACGTGGACATTGACCCGCTCGTCGCGCGAGGTGGGCAGGTTGCGGCCGATGTGGTCGGCCCGGATCGGCAGCTCCCGATGGCCGCGGTCCACGAGGACCGCGAGGCGGACCAGCCGCGGCCGCCCGTGGTCGGCCAGGGCGTCCAGGGCCGCCCGAACGGTGCGGCCCGTGAACAGGACGTCATCGACGAGGATCACGGTCGTCCCGGAGATGTCGAAGGGCAGCTCCGTGGGCCGGACGATGGGGTACGTCGCGAGCTCCGTGAGGTCATCGCGGTAGAGCGAGATGTCCAGCGTCCCGACCCGCGGCCCGCCGATCGCGGCGGCAAGGCGATGCGCCAGGATCGCACCACGACGCTGGATCCCGATCAGGACCAGGCCGTCCGTGCCACCGTGACGCTCCACGATGTCACCCGCCAGGCGATGGATCGCCCGGTGCATCTCGTCCGCGGTCATGACGGTGCGCTCGTCCACAAGGCGGCGAAGCATAGCGCCGGCGATCCCCGTGGGGAGCGTCCTGCGAGCCGGTGGCCGACTCGAGGGCGGACGGCGGGAGAACCTACGGAATCGAAGGTTTCGTGGTCCGGGCGCCCCGCCCGCTGGCAATGGGCCCGCGTATCAACGGCCGACTCGCTACCCTTGCGGCCATGCCTGCCGAGTTCATCTACACCGCCTACAAGCTCGCCCG
>JBBEBL010000103.1:0-3661 GCA_040882345.1 Chloroflexota bacterium | reverse complement strand
TCGGTGGAGTGGCTGGAGCGCTTCCTCGGCGAGTACGAGGGCACGGTCGTCGCCATCACCCACGACCGCTACTTCCTGGACAACGTCGCCAAGTGGATCCTGGAGTTGGACCGCGGCCGGGGCATCCCGTTCAGCGGCAACTACTCCAGCTGGCTGGAGCAGAAGCTGGAGCGCATGGCCGGCGAGAACAAGCAGGCCGACGCCCGCCAGCGCACGCTCGCTCGCGAGCTCGAGTGGGTGCGCATGGGCGCGAAGGCGCGCCAGGCCAAGGGCAAGGCCCGACTGACGGCGTACGAGAAGCTGCTCGCCGAGGCCAACGACACCAAGGGCGCGCAGGCGCGCGAGCTCGAGATCGCGATCCCGCCCGGTCAGCGGCTTGGCGACCAGGTCATCGAGGTCGCCGGCCTGCGCAAGGGCTACGGTGACCGACTGCTCATCGAGGACCTGTCGTTCAGCCTGCCCAGGGCGGGCATCGTCGGGACCATCGGCCCCAACGGCGCCGGCAAGACGACGCTGTTCCGGATGCTCGTTGGGCAGGAGGCGCCGGACGCCGGGTCGATCACCATCGGCGACACCGTGCAGCTCTCCTACGTGGACCAGTCCCGAGACTCGCTTGACGGCGCGAAGACCGTGTTCGCGGAGATCACCCAGGGTGCCGAGTTCATCAAGACTGGCGTGCGCGAGGTCCCGGCACGGGCGTACGTGTCGTCGTTCAACTTCCGTGGCACGGACCAGCAGAAGCTCGTCGGGCAGTTGTCCGGCGGGGAGCGCAACCGGGTCCACCTGGCGAAGCTGCTGCAAACCGGCGGCAACACGCTGCTCCTGGACGAGCCAACGAACGATCTGGACGTGGACACGCTTCGGGCGCTGGAGGCGGGCCTCGAGTCGTTCCCCGGATGCGTCGTCGTCATCAGCCACGACCGCTGGTTCCTGGACCGGATCGCGACCCACATCCTGGCCTTCGAGGGCGATTCGCAGGTCCGCTTCTTCCAGGGGAACGTCACCGACTACGAGGCGTTCCGCCACAAGGAGTTGGGCTCCGCGGCCGACCAGCCGCACCGCATCAAGTACAAGCGACTGGCCGCGTAAGCGCGCTCCTGGCCGGACACAGGTCACGGCGGTGATGTACGTCGGCTGCATCAGAAGGTGGGCGGCCTGGCTGACCACCAAGGGTGGCCGTGGGCAGGGGAACCGGGTTACTGGTCGCGCTCAAGCCTGGCTCACGGCGTTGCGTGATCGAGCAAGAGATGCGTCTCCGCTCCGCCCAGGCCCGTCGGTTGATGCAGCCGACGTGGATCACGCGGGGAGGTCGATTCCGGCGTCGTAGTCGATACCGCGGTCACCGGTCACGCCGGACTGGGCCGCGCGACGTCCCCGATGATCGCCGCCAACTCGGCCGGCCGCGACCACATCGGCCAGTGGCTGGTCGGCAGGTCCACCCACGACAGCCGGCGCAGCTCCGGGATCCCGGCGAGGAACGCCCAGTCCGGATGCTCCCGGGCGTAGGTCTGGTAGTCAGCGGCCGAGTAGCCCGTGGCGACGATCGTGCTGGGGATGTCCCGGCGTGCATCGTTCGTGAACGCGAACTCGCCACGCAGCAGCGCCCCCGGGGCCGGCAGGGCCCGTTCGCGGAACGTCGCCAGCTGCTCGTCCGTGAGGCCGTCGAGGTTCTCCTCCTCGGCGACGGACTCCCAGTCGAGCGGCTTCTCCGCGCCAGTGAAGTCGGGCTCCAGCGGCGGCTTGCCGGGCGCCGTATCCACGTACACGACGTGGGCGATCCGGTCCGGCACGCGGTCCGTCGCGGCATAGCCGGTGAACCCGGCGAAGCTGTGCACGACAAGGACCGGTGGCGAAGACGCGGCCCGGACCGCCTCCACGATGGCATCGACATGGTCGGCGAACGTGATGGACGCACGGTCCGCCTCCGCCGACGCCATCCCGGGCGGGGTCAGCGGCGTGACGTCGTGGCCATCCGTGCGGAGCCGGGTGGCGACCTCGTCCCATGCCCAGGCGCCTAGCCACAGGCCGGGAACGAGGATGATCGGGGCGTGCGGCATGCTGGCTCTCCCTCCTGGATCAGTCGAAGTCGATGCGCATGACGGAGCGCGGCCGTCGTCACGCGAAGTCCACCCGCATGACGGACCGGCGCGGTGTGGGATGGGTGACCTCGCGGAAGCCCGCCTCGGCGAGGATGGTGTCCTTGCCCACGAAGAGCTCGCCCCAGCTGACGTCCTGACCGTCGTCCACGTGCATCGGGTAGGCCTCCAGCGCGCGGGCGCCGCGCTCGCGCGCGAAGTCGATGGCCGCCCGGGCCAGCGCGAGCATCAGGCCGCGCCGCCGGAAGCCCGCCCGGACGACGAAGCACGTCGCGGCCCAGACGGAGTCGTCCGCCTTGTCCTCGTCCGGACGGTCCTTCCAGACGAGCGTCTTGCGCTGGAGTCGCGGGTAGGCCGTCCGCGGTTCGACCGCCACCCAGCCGGCGGGCTCGCCGCCCACGTACGCGACCAGGCCGCTGGTCACGGGCGACTCCGGGTGGTCGGCCGCGGTCTGGACGCGGTGCTGCCGGGTCCGCTGCTCCACGATCAGCGCGCCCGTCTGCCCGTCCCACGTTCGCGGTGCGGTCTTGTACCACTGGCATCGACACGACGACGCGTTGCCGCGTACCCCGAAGACCGCCTGGATGTCGTCCCAGGTGGCCTGATTGGCGGGGATGATCCGGATCTGGTCCGGGGTGTCGGGCGTGTCTCGCATCAGGCGTCAGCGTAGCCGTCGGGTGCCATGTGGGCATGGTGGTCCGGATATATGCCACGTCATGTCAGGTATTGGTGGCGCGGTTCGGCGCGACGATTCCAACCCGATCGGCATATCGGTACCCGCCGACCACCACGAGTCCCGATTCCGCCATTCCGGCGGCCGTCTCTCCAGTGTCGCTGGAATCCCGGCAGCGGCATCCACGTCAACCCCGCGATTCGGCCACGCGAGAGGCCCTGCGGCGCTCGAATACCAGCATGGCTGGAATCCCGCCGACCGCGGACCGCGGACCGCGGACCGGCATACTGACGCGATGAACGATCGAACGCCCGGCGGGAAGATGGTTGATCTTGCGCTCGTGCGGCGCACAACGGAACTCGCGATCGAATTCCTCGCCTCGCTCGACGAGCGCCCAGTGCGGGCCACCGCGACCCGCGACGAACTCCTGGCCACCCTGGGCGGTCCCTTGCCCGGCGCGGGCGAGGCCCCCACCGACCTCATAGAGCACCTCGCCCGCGCCGCCGATCCGGGGCTCATCGCCATGGCCGGGCCGCGCTACTTCGGCTTCGTGATCGGCGGCTCGCTGCCAGCGGCCCTGGCCGCCGATTGGCTGACCTCCACCTGGGACCAGAACGCCGGCATCTTCGCGGCCGGACCGGCGGCGTCCGTGGTGGAGGAGGTGGTGGGCGACTGGCTCGTGGACCTGCTGGGGCTGCCCGGCGGCACGAGCGTTGGCCTCACCACGGGCTGCCAGATGGCCCACTTCGCCTGTCTCGGCGCCGCCCGGCACGCGGTGCTGAAGCGAGCCGGCTGGGACGTCGAGGCGCAGGGTCTCAGTGGCGCGCCGGCGGTGACCGTCATCGTGGGCTCGGAGACGCACGCCACGATCCCGACCGCGTTGCAATTCCTT
>JBBEBL010000102.1:26319-32282 GCA_040882345.1 Chloroflexota bacterium | reverse complement strand
CCCGCGTTCGCGATCCTCTCGTTCTACCTCCTCATCCCGGCCGTCCTGACCATCATCGGCAGCTTTCAGGACGCGCGCGGCGAGAACTGGATCGGCCTGGACAATTACGTGTTCGCGTTCACCAACTCGGACATGCTCACCGCCATCCGCAACAACATCCTGTGGCTGGTCGTCGGCACGTCGCTCTCGACAGGGCTGGGACTAGCTATCGCCGTCCTGGCCGACCGATCGAAGTTCGATCGCCTGGCGAAGACGCTGATCTTCCTGCCGATGGCCATCTCCTTCGTTGGTGCCGGCATCATCTGGCGATTCGTCTACTCGTTCCAGCCGGAGGGACAGCCGCAGATCGGCCTCCTGAACGCCATCCTGGGGACGGTCGGGATCGCTCCTCAGTCGTGGCTGACGACGGAGCCGATGAACTCGATCTTCCTGATCATCATCCTCGTGTGGGGCCAGACCGGGTTCGCCATGGTCATCCTGTCCGCCGCCCTGCGCGGCGTTCCCGACGAGATGCTGGAAGCCGGACGGATCGATGGCGCCAACGAGTGGCAGATCTTCCGGCGGATCATCGTGCCGTCCATCTGGCCGACGATCGTCACGGTCGCCACGACGATCGCCATCCTGACCCTGAAGATCTTCGACATCGTGGCCACGATGACCGGCGGCAACTTCGGCACGGACGTCATCGCCACGTTGCAGTACAAGCAGATGTTCACGTTCTTCGACTTCGGGCGGGGGTCGGCCCTGGCGGTGATCCTGCTGATCGCCGTGACGCCGGTCATCTGGTACAACCTGCGCCAGTTCCGATCGCGGTCGATCTGAGGAGGATGTCATGAAGGGTTCGCGCACCTCGGCCATCCTCGTCAACGCGAGCGTCCTGCTGCTCGCAGCCATCTGGACGATCCCGACGATGGGCCTGTTCATCACCTCGTTCCGCGAACGCGACGCCATCAACCAGGGTGGTTGGTGGACCGTGTTCACCGGCAGCGCGGGCAGTCTGACCCTGGACAATTACCAGGCCGTGGTCTTCGGCGGTGACGGTCTTGGCACGGCCTTCCTGAACACCCTGGCCGTGACCATCCCGGCGGTGGTCATCCCGATCCTGATCGCGGCGTTCGCCGCCTACGGATTCGCGTGGATGTCGTTCCCCGGCAAGAAACTCCTGTTCATCATCGTGGTCGCCTTGTTGGTCGTCCCGCTCCAGATCTCGCTCATCCCGATCCTTCGCGCCTACCTCGCGGTCCAGCTGAACGGCACGTTCCTCGCCATCTGGCTGGCTCACGCGGGATTCGGCCTCGCCCTGGCCACCTACCTCCTGTACAACTACATCAGCCAGCTGCCCAAGGACATCATGGAATCGGCCTACATCGATGGGGCGTCCCACTTCGAGACGTTCACCCGGCTGATCCTCCCGCTGTCCACGCCGGCGCTGGCATCCTTCGCCATCTTCCAGTTCCTGTGGGTATGGAACGACCTGCTGGTCGCCCAGACATTCCTGGGGACGAATCAGGACGTGGCCGTCATGACGTCCCGGCTGCTCAACATCGTCGGGTCGCGCGGACAGGACTGGCAGCTCCTGACGGCCGGCGCCTTCGTGTCCATGATCCTCCCGGTCGCCGTATTCCTCGGCTTGCAGCGCTACTTCGTGCGCGGCCTGCTGGCCGGATCGGTGAAGGGCTGAACCGGAAGGACACCATCGCGCGGCCCATGACCCAACAAGCAGCGGCCCGGGACTCCTCCCCTGGGCCGCTGGTCCCGCTCGCTGCCCGGTCCGCTGCCGCGATCGCCCGGCCGCGGCTGAGGTCCTTGCCGAAGCGCGATCGGGATGCGTTCCTGGATCGCCTGAAGCAGTACTGGCCGGACCTCATGGAGTCTTGGGCCAATGTCTACGGCTCGCATCCAGGCGGCCAGCGGCTGCTGCGCGGCCTTGTGGAGGTGATGGCAGACCGATTCGTGGAACGCTCCCCGAGCCTGAAGGCGCTCGACGTCGAGCGGGCCGCGCAGCCGGACTGGTTCCAGGACCCGTCGATGATCGGCTACGTGGCGTATCCGGCCCGGTTCGGCGGGACGCTGTCGGCGGTCGGGCAGCACGTGGACTACCTCGCGGGTCTGCACGTCCGGTACCTCCATCTCATGCCGCTCCTGCGCAGCCGACCCGGAGCAGCGGACGGCGGCTACGCCGTGGCGGACTACCGCGAGGTGGAGCCTTCCCTCGGCACGATGGATGACCTCGAGGCGCTGTGTGGCGACCTCCGGGCACGCGGCATGAGCCTGTGCATCGATCTCGTCCTCAATCACACCGCTGCCGAACACCCGTGGGCCATGGCCGCCGCATCGGGCGATCCGGATGCTGCGGCGATGTACCGCATCTACCCGGACCGGACGGAACCGGATCGCTGGGAGCTGACCCTGCCCTGGACCTTCCCGGAGACGGCGCCAGGGAACTTCACGCGACTTCCCGATGGGCGCTGGGTGTGGACGACGTTCAACGACTACCAATGGGACCTGGACTGGTCCAATCCGACCGTCTTCGTCGAGATGGCGGACGTGCTCCTGACCCTCGCCGCACGTGGCGTGGAGGTGTTCCGGCTGGATGCGGTCGCGTTCCTGTGGAAGCGCCTTGGGACGGATTGCCAGAACCTGCCAGAGGTCCATGACATCCTCCAGGCGCTGCGCGCCTGCGCGCGCATCACCGCCCCGGCCGTCATCTTCAAGGCGGAGGCCATCGTGGCGCCGCACGAATTGATCCGCTACCTCGGGGTTGGCCGTCATCGCGGGCGGGTGTCCGACCTCGCCTATCACAACACCCTGATGGTCCAGTTCTGGTCCGCCGTGGCGACTCGCGATGCCCGGCTGGCCACACGCGTGCTGCACGACCTGCCGCGCAAGCCGGCGACGACGGCTTGGGCGACCTACATCCGGTGCCATGACGATATCGGGTGGGCCGTGATGGACGAGGACGCCGCTGCGGTGGGCTGGGAGGGCCGCGCGCACCGTGCGTTCCTGTCCGAGTTCTACGCCGGCCGCTTTCCGGGATCGTTCGCGCGTGGTGACGTCTTCCAGTTCGTACCCTCGACGGGCGACAGCCGGATCAGCGGCACCTTTGCGAGTCTTGCCGGCCTGGAGGCCGCAACGGACGCCGAGGACCCCGTTCTCATCGATGTTGCGATCGAGCGGATCCGTTTGGGGCACGCGCTGATGATGGCCTGGGATGGCGTACCCCTGATCTACATGGGCGACGAGATCGGGCTGCTGAACGACTGGTCCTATCGGACGGATCCCGACCGGGCGCGCGACAACCGCTGGCTCCACCGTCCCGTGATGGACTGGGCGTCCGCGGCGCGGCGAACCACGCCAGGCTCCATCGAGGCCCGGATCTTCATGGACCTGCGGCTTCTCATCGAGGCGCGCCGGGAGACACGACAGTTCCACGCCGGCACGCCCCTGGATGTCGTGGACTTGGGCGACGCGGCCATTTTCGCGTTCGTGCGCCGGCACGCGGACGGCGACCTCCTGGCGATCTACAACTTCGCCGACGACGCCCGTGCGATCGCGTCGGGTTCGATGCCGCCTTGGCGCGGAGCAACGGTCGTGGACCGCCTCGACGCGTCGGTGCATCCGGCTCGCGAGCCGATCGAGATCGGACCCCGGGGCGTTCGCTGGCTGACGGATGCGGCCGACCGCGCGGTGGTGGCGTGACGAGCCGGCCGAGGCGGAGGTGGAGGTGATCCTCGACTTGATCCGGGCGATCCGCAACGCACGCTCGGAGGCGCACCTCGAGCAAGCCGCGTGGCTCGCCACGGAGGTCGCGGTCCCGTCAGCGCTCGGGACGGCGTTCGAGGCACTCCGTCCCGCCGTGGAGCGGCTCGCCCATGCGCGGCCGCTGGACCGTCGCCTGACGCGGGATGCGCTGGCGGACGATCCTGACACCCTGACGGCCATCGCCGGCGACCTCGAGGCGCGGATCCAGGTGGCCGCGACGGCAGATGACGGCGAGGCCGCCGCGCTGGAGCGCACGCGCCTGGAGCGGGAACTGGCCGACCAGGTGGAGCGCCTGCGGGATCGCCTCTTGCGCTGATCAGCCCTTGACGGCACCTCCCGTGATGCCGCGCACGAAGTAGCGCTGGAGTGTGAAGAACACCGCGAGCGGTAGCGCCATCATGATGAACGCCGCCGCGGTGAGCAGATGCCACTGGCCGCCGAGGGAGTTGGTCAGGTTCGCCACCGTCACCGTCAGGGGCAGGCGTTCCGGTTGAGCCCCGATGAACACGAGCGCGACGAGCAGGTCGTTCCAGACCCATAGGAACTGGAAGATGGCGAGCGACGCCAGGACCGGCACGCTCATCGGCAGGGCCAGGCGGAAGAAGGCCGTCGCCGGACCGGCTCCGTCGATCGCCGCGGACTCAAAGATCTCCCTGGGCAGCCCACCCATGTAGTTTCGCAGCAGGTAGACGGCAAACGGCAGGCCGAAACCCGTGTGGGCCAGCCAGACCGCCAGGAACGTACCAGCGATCCCGGCCTCAGCGAAGAGGCGCAGGATCGGGATGAGCGAGACCTGCAGCGGGACGACGAGCAGGCCGACGACGGCGACGAATAGGACGTTCCTGCCGCGGAAGTCCATCCACGCGAACGCGTAGGCCGCGAATGACGCGACGGCGAGGACCATGATCGTCGCCGGGATCGTGATGAACAGGCTGTTGACGAACGCCCGGTCCAGGCCCTGGCGGTTGAGCACTTCCTGGTAGTTCTGGAAGGTGAACTCGTACGGCGGTGCCAGCGCCGTCCACCAGCCGGAGGACGCCACGTCCGCGGACGGACGGAACGAGTTGACGAACAGGCCCACCGCCGGCACGAGCCACACGACGGCGATCACCAGCAGCGTGACGTGGAGTGCTATGCGACCCAGGCGCAGGGGACTCCGGTTCCGGCGCGCGCCGGCCCTCGGGATCGATGGAGCGGTCATCGGATCGCCTCCTGCTCACGGAATCGCTTGATGTTGAAGAGCATCACGGGGACGATCGCGATGAACAGGATGACCGCGACCGCACTACCCCGGCCGAACTGGCTGAAGTTGAACAGCTCCTTGTACATCCGGTTCGCCAGGACCTCCGACCCGAAGTTGCCGTTCGTCATGATGTAGACGATGTCGAAGGCCTTGAGCGCGATGATGATGACCGTCGTGCTGATGACCGCCACCGTCGGCAGAAGCAGCGGGAAGGTGATCCGCCGGAAGACCTGGACCTCCGTGGCACCGTCCACCCGGGCGGCTTCCAGCAGCTCCGTGCTGATGCCCTTGAGACCGGCGGATAGGATGACCATGGCGAAGCCCACCTGCATCCAGATCCCCACGACGATCAGCAGGATCGTGTTGAGCGGCCAGCCGCTGAGCCAGCCGATGGGTTCGAAGCCGAACGCCGTGACGATGGCGTTGAGCGTCCCCGACTCCGCCCGGAAGTCGTACATGAACCGCCAGATCACACCGGCCGCGACGAAGCTGATGGCCATCGGCAGGAAGATGACCGCCTTGATCACCGACTCATAGCGGACCCGGTCGACCAGCACCGCGACGAGCAATCCCAGCCCCACCGAACCCGCCGTCAGGAACACGATCCACAGGATGTTGTTGGCGAGGGCCCCCAGGGTCTCGCCGCTGGTGAAGAAGTATTCGTAGTTGGCGAACCCCACCCACTCCTCAGAGAAGCGATCCATGAGGCTGCGGCGGATCGTGTCGATCGTCGGGTAGACGAGGAACACGCCAAGAAAGGTCAGCGCCGGCAGGAGCCAGAGCATGGGACGCAGCCGCGGAGCGACGCGTGCAGGCACGAAGCGCAGGGCCGTCTCGATGAGCAACACGTAGCCGACCAGCGCGGCCGGCACCCCGATGATGACGATCGCGGCCGTCAACAAGCGTTCGTCCATGACCCTCCCTCCGTCGACGGAGACCCGGGGGGCGGCGGGGGGGG
>JBBEBL010000102.1:6595-26309 GCA_040882345.1 Chloroflexota bacterium | reverse complement strand
CCCCCCCCCGGGGTCCGGGATGCCTACTCGGCGTAGGCGCTGGCCTGGACGCTGTCCAGGTTGGTCAGGATCGCGTCGAGTCGCGACGGATCCTGGGTGTACTCAAGCATCGCGGACCAGAAGGACGCGTTCATTTCCTCCGGCATGAGGTCGGAGCCATCGAACCGGAAGACCGTCGCGTTGGCGAGGATCTCGGCCGAGCGCTTCGACACGTCGTCCGGATAGTTGGTGACGGCCTTGTTGCCGGACAGGGCGCCGCCCAGGCCGACCCAGATGGACTGGGCATCGGCCGTGACGAGGTACGCCATCAGCGCGCGGGCCTGCGGGGTGTCATTGAACATCCCGAACAGGTCGCCGGCGCCGGTGGAGGCGCCGCTGTACGCGGGGTTGATGTCCGGCATCGGGAAGAAGTCGTAGTCGCCTTCGACCGCGCCACCTTCGTCCTGGAAGAACGAGGTGATGAACGACGCCTGGTGATGGAACAGGCAGCCGGGCGGATCCGCGAACATCGGGTTCGCGGCCGAGCCGAAGCCAGTGTTGATGACGTAGTTGGGGCCACCGTGGGTGTCGTCCGCGGAGACGACCTGGCCGAAGGCCTCGAAGGCGGCCTTGATCTCCGGTGAGCTCCACTTCTGGGTCCCGGCGACCCACGCGTCATAGACGTCGGGTCCGGACTGTCGGATGACGAAGTCCTCGATCCAGTCCGTGCCCGGCCAGCCGGACGCGGCCCCGGATTCCAGGCCCACGCACCAGGTCTTGGTGTCGCCGCTGGCGGCGGCACGGCCCTTGGTCCAGAGGTCATCCCACGAGGTGGGCGTGCCACCGGTGTAGACCTTGGGGTTGTACCAGATCAGGCCCTTCACGGCGGCCTTGATGAACACGCCGATGACCTTGCCGTCGACCGTGCCCAGCTCGACGAAGCCGGGGGACGTCTCGGCCTTGTAGGTGGCGAGATCCAGCACGTCGTCCAGCGGCTTGAGCGCGCCACGCTGGGCGAACTCGCGCATCTGGCCGGGGCCGGGTAGGCCGGCGAGATCGGGCAGGATCCCGGACGCGACGCCGGTCGTAAGGACCGCGTTGAGGTCACGCGTGCCCGTGTACTCCACCTTGATGCCGGTCGAATCCTCGAACGGCTTGACCATCGCGAGGAAGGCATCCTGCTCGGAGCCACCCCACGTGCCGATCACGCTGACCGAGCCGCCGATCTGGCCGTCATCGGTCGGGGCCGGCTCGACGCTTGCGGCCGGCGGCGTGGTCGCACCGCCCGTCGTCGGTGCCGTCGTGGCACCGCCGTCGCCGGTGCAGGCTGCGGCGACCAGTACGATGGCCACCATGAACCCGGTGGTCCTTCGCCACCGCTGTGTCCGCTCCTCCATGTGAGTCACTCCTTTCCCGGTTCGTCAGCCCGACGCTGGATCGGGCCGTACCCTGGGCTGCGGTCAGGCGCCTCGCGGCGGGGCCGTCGAGGCGCGCACGATGAGCTCGGTCGAAAGCAGCACCCGTCCCGTGGCAGCCGGATCTGCGATCCGTTCCACGAGGGCGCGTCCGGCGGCCTGCCCGAGCTCGAAGGCCGGCAGCCGGATGGTGGTCAGGGGAGGGTCGAAATAGGCCGACAGCGGGATGTCATCGAAGCCGACCACGCTCACGTCGTCCGGCACGCGTTTGCCGGCCTCGCGCAGCGCGCCGATGGCGCCGAGGGCGACCACGTCGCTGGCCACGAACACGGCATCGAACGTCGCGCGCCCGAGCAGCTCGACCATCGCGGCATGGCCGCTCGGGGCGTCGAAGTCGGCGCTCGCCACCAGCGACGGGTCATCGTCGATGCCGGCCTCGGCCAGGGCCTCGCGATAGCCGGCCAGGCGCTCCAGCGCGGCCGTGTACACGAGCGGCGCGTTGGTGATGCAGGCGATGCGCCGATGGCCGAGGGCAAGAAGGTGCTGGACGGCGCATCGGGCGCCGGCCGCGTTGTCCACGTCGACACTCGGCGCGTCGATTCCCGGCAGTGTGCCCTGGAGGACGACCGGAAAGCCGTCGCGGACCAGCGCGTCGAGCTGTGGATCGTCGATGCGCGGGCCACTGATGATCAGGCCGTCCGCGTGCTGCGCACGGAGGAGCCCCGCGTACGTCGCTTCCGGGCCGTCCGGCCCGAGTGGCTCGACCATGACCCTAAACCCGCCCGCCCGGGCCGAGCTGGCGATCCCGCGCAGGGTCTCGGCAAGGACCGCGTCGGCAGCGATCTGTTCCGGCGTCTGGCGCAACACGAGGGCCAGGACGTGGCTGCGGCCTCCGGCCAGTTGTCGCGCGGGCGAGTGCGGGTGGTAGCCCAGGCGCTCGGCAGCACTGAGCACGCGCTGGCGGGTGCCTAGTGGGATCTTGACGTCCGACCGGTTGTTCAGGACGAACGAGACCGTCGTCCGGGACACCCCGGCTTCGGTCGCGACATCAGCACTCGTCGGTCGCCGCCGCATGGTCGATCCGCGGTCCTCCTCCTTGACGGCGCGCCGGCGACGTGGTCGACTAACGCGCGTCAGTAACACGTATCAATGCAGGTTCGGCCGCGGGTTGTCAAGCGGGTGGTCCTCTGGACCGGATCCAGCGGCGCTGACGGGAACGCTGGGAGGACGAGCATTCGGTGACCGCTGACCGGGACGCGCGGGCTGATGGGACGTCCACCGCGGCCGCCCGCTACGGCGACGACTGGTGGCGCCGCGCGGTCGTCTATCAGATCTACCCGCGCAGCTTCGCGGACAGTGACGGTGACGGCACCGGGGACCTGCCGGGCATCATCGACCACCTGGCCCACCTCGGCCCGGAAGGTCTCGGGGTCGATGCCATCTGGCTGTCGCCGATCTATCCGTCGCCCGGCCACGACATCGGTTACGACGTCAGCGACCACACCGCCATCGACCCGCGCTTCGGGACGGAGGCGGACTTCGACCGGCTGGTGACCGAGGCGCATCGCCTGGGACTGCGGGTGGTCATGGACCTGGTCATGAACCACACCAGCGACGAGCATCCGTGGTTCCAGGCCTCCCGACGTCGAGAGGAGCCATACGCGGACTGGTACATCTGGCGCGATCCGGCGGGCCGGGATCGAGCCGGGCGGCCCATCCCGCCCAACGACTGGGTGTCATGGTTCGGCGGTCCGGCCTGGACCTTCGATGTGGTTCGCGGCCAGTTCTTCCACCACACCTTCCTGGCCGAACAGCCGGAGCTCGACTGGCGCGCTCCGGCAGTGGAAGCGGCCCAGTGGTCGATGGTCCGAGGCTGGCTGGAGCGGGGCGTGGACGGCTTCCGCCTGGATACCTTCAACGTCTTCCTCAAGCACCCGGACACGTTGTCCAACCCGCGTCGCCGCGGCGCGTCCGCCTGGGACCGCCAGCGCCACGTGTACGACATCGACCAGCCGGACCTGCCGCGACTCGTCGCTCGGTTCCGTGCGGTGGTGGATGCCTATCCGGGGCGGATGTCCGTGGGGGAGCTGTTCGTGGGTACCACGGAGGGGGCGGCGGCCCTGACCGCGGACCGGCACCTCGTGTTCGACTGGGAGCTGATGACGCGACCGTGGTCGGCAACTGCCTTCCGCGAAGCCTTGCGCCGGCGTGAGCGCGCGTTCATGGACGACCGCTGGCCGACCGCGGTGCTGTCCAACCACGACCAGCCACGTCACGCGTCGCGACTCGCCGACTCCGTCGGGGCGACCGGTGATGACCGGGACGCGATCGCCCGGGCGGCGGCCCTGCTGCTGCTGACCGTTCGCGGCACGCCGTTCCTGTACTACGGCGAGGAACTCGGCATGGGTGACGTGGACGTGCCCCCGGCCGAGAGCATCGACCCGCCGGCCGCCCGCGTTGGACCGGATTTCCCGTGGTGGGATCGCTCGCGATCGCGGACGCCGATGCCCTGGACGGCCGGCCGATACGGTGGGTTCTCCACGGCCCGGCCGTGGCTTCGGATGGGCGACGACATCGGGATCCGCAACGTCGCGGCGCAGGCAGGCGATGCCGGGTCCATCCTGTCGTGCTATCGCCGACTGTTGGCCGCGCGCCGGGAAACCCCTTCCCTCCAGGACGGGCGCCTCCGGCTGGTCGCGACCGGCCACCCGGATGTGCTGGGCTACCGCCGCATCGGGTCCGGTCCGGAGGTCCTGGTCGTGATCCAGTTCGCGGCGGATGACGTGACCATCCGGCTCCCTCGGCCGGCGCGCGCCCGCGGCTGGCGCCCGCTGGTGGGCACCCATGCGGACCCGCCCGCGCCGAGCGGCGATGGACGGACGCTCGCGCTCCGGCCCTACGAAGGGGTCGTCCTCGTCGACACGGCTGACTGATCCCGCGCGGTGCGGGAGGTGTCGGCACCCCTGCTACCATGTGGCCATCCTGACGACCCCCGGGGAGGCCATCCGTGCCGCTCGATTTCCTCAAGCGCAAGAACACCGCCGGCGCGCCGGATCCGGTACCGGTCGCCCCTGCCCGGGCGAGCTCCGTGGCCATGCCGGAGGAGGTCGTCGCCCAGGAGTTCCAGCTCAAGCTGTACTACGCGGGCAAGACCAGCGAGGGTGTCCGCATGAAGGCCGGCCCGCAGGCGATGGCGGAGCTGCCGTCCATGCTGGTCGGACTCGCCAAGGCGGAGATCGAGGTCGTCGATCCGTTGCCCATCGAGTTCAGCCAGGCGACGCCGACCATCGCCCGTCCGTCCGAGGCGATGCAATGGCTCAACGCCCACCACGTGCACTCGCCGATCACCCGCCACGCGCTGGTGGTCCTCGAGTCGATCGATGCCATCGACCTTGCCTTCGACACGTTCGTGTGCTCGCTGCTGGACGGCGAGATCGATACGAGCGGTTACCCGGAATACAACGCCGTGATCGGCGGCGTCGCCGCCCACTGGGATGAGGCGACCGGCGACATGATCTGCCGGGCGGTCGTGGGCTGGGGCGGCCGAGGCGTCCGCGGCGACACGGACCGGATCGGCGCCAGGATGCTGGCCGGGATCCTGTCCAACGTCCTGGCGAGCCAGTACGCGATGGGCCTGACGGCCATAGATCGGCCGGTGCCGGCTGCCGGCCGCGGTGGCCTGGTGTGCGCTCATTGCGGGTTTGCCTCCGCGCACGAGCGGGCGTTCTACTGCCCCAAGTGCGGCATGCGCCTCCTGCGCGGCTGAGCGGAGCGGGCCGCTTTCATGCCTCGATACGACTATGACTGTGCGGCCTGCGGCCGCCGCTCCGAGGTCCTCCACGGGGTCCACGACGACGCGCCGACTGCCTGTCCGCTATGCGGCGGAGCTCCGCTCAAGAAGGCCTTCGCCCCCCCGACCATCCACTTCAAGGGATCCGGCTGGGCCAAGAAGGAACGACGGGCGACCGCGCCGTCGGGGGGCTCCGGGCGGTCGGACACGGGCGACACGGACACGCCGACCGGGGATCCGGCGACCAAGGGCGATGCCCCGGACACGGTCGTCCCGGCCACCGGTCGGCAGGACGGTTCAAGGACCGACAAGAAGACCGACAAGGCGGACGGGTCCGGCTCCAGGTCGAGTGGCACCGCCGAGTCCTCGACACCGGCCCCGGCCGCGGCGGTGGCCGGCGGCCCGGCCGAGAGCTGAGTCATGCCGTCCGCGGCCGACTGGGTGACGCTCGCCGAGGCGCAGGCCATCCTGGCCGCCGCGAACGTGCACTTCACCACCGCGACCATCGGCGGTTGGGCACGGTCCGGCCGCCTCCAGAGCATCAAGCTCGGCGGTCGACGCTTCGTGCGTCGGGGTGAGCTGCGGGCGCTGATCTCGGCTCCGCGCCGGGTGCCCGCCGAGGCCATCCAGCCTGGCCTGTTCGAGGACGTTCGGGACTGACCCGGCGGATGGACCCCGGCGCGATCCTGGAACGCTTCCTGGACCGGCCCCGTGTCGCCTACGTTCGTGCCGTGCTGGACACCTACGGGGATGCCGCGGGCGGGCTGCTTGCCAACGGTCTGGCGTTCGCGGCCCTTTTCGCGACGATCCCGGTCGCCCTCGTGACGCTCGGGCTGGCCGGGTGGCTGGCCGCGGATCCCCGGATCCAGGCCGCGCTCGCCGCGACGCTCATCCGGGCGCTTCCACCCCTGGCGGACCTGATCAACGGCGCCGTCGACGCCCTCCAGACAGGAGCCGCCGTCGCCTCCATCGTGGGCATCGTCGGCCTGATCTGGACGGTCAGCCAGCTGTACGTGGCGCTGGATGTCGCGTTCGCCCGCATCTACTCGGCGACCCCGGCCCGCGACCCGTTCCGTAGGGCCGCGCGCGGCTTCCTGTGGGTGGGACTGCTGCTGGCCGGCGCGGTCGCCGCGATCGTGGTGGCCACCATGGCGACGATCGCCGACGCGGTCGCGCCGGACGGCATCCCGGCGGCATCTGCGGTACGTGGCGCCCTTACCTCCCTGCCGGTCCTGGCAGCGATGGCGATCGGGACCGTCGCCGTCATCTACCGGGTGCTCCCGCCCGACCCACCGGCCTGGCGATCCGTCAGGCTACCGGCCGTCGTGGCGGGACTGGGGATCGTCGGCCTCAGCCAGGTGTTCCTGCTCGTCGCCCCGCGGTTGGTGGGCGTGGCGGCGCTGGTGGGGACCCTGGCCACGGCGTTCGTGGCCCTCGCCTGGCTGTCGTTCACCTTCCAGGTGCTGCTCTATGGCGCCGCCTGGGTAAGGGTACGCGACGAACGGAGGCTGCTCGACGCCGCGTCAGCCCTGTCGGGTCCCGCAGCGACGGCAGAATCTCGCAGTGGCGGACAGTGACAGGCCGCAGCTGACGCACGGCTGGACGCCACCGGCCGGACTGGTCGGGGCGGATCCCAGGGTGAATGGAGCCGGGACTGCGGCGACTTCCCGCGCCGACTCGGCCCACAGGGACTCCAGGTCCCCCGTGGGCTGTGCGGGTCGGCCAAGGAACGGCAGGCCCGCCGTTGCGGGTCGGTGGCTCGGCCACTCGGGCTGGGCGGGCCACTGCGGCTCCGGAGCCGTGGCCGGGGCCGGGGCCGGGGCGTCGCCGATCGTCGGTCCGGCGTCGTCGGGGGTCGTTGCGTCGACGGGCGTCTCCGGTGCCACGATCTGCCACATGGGCTGGGCCACGACATCGTCGCGGACGACCTCGACCGGAGCCTCCGGGCCGCGCTCGGGCGGGTGCGCCTGCTCGAGCGCCTCGATCTCGGCGTCCAGGCTCTGGCCCGGGCGGAACCGGCGGAGGAGGTCGAAGGTGTTCGACGCGGCGGTCGCCGCCGCCCGCTCGTGGGAATCTGTGGCCGCGACGACGGGCGGGTCCTGGGTGGGTGTCGTGCCCGCCGCGTCGGCCTCGTCGATGGCCCCGATGGACTCGCTGACCTCGATGGCCTCGATGGGCTCGGCCTCGATGTCCACCTTGACGGCTTCGTCGATCGGAGCCTCGGGCGCATCCGTTGCGCCGAGAGCTGCAAGGCGCGCGCTCGCGTCGATCGGCTCGAGGTCGTCCATGGTCGCCTCGGCGACGGGCTCGAGCTCGCGCTCCAGGTCCATCGTCGGCCACGCGAGCGTGGCGGCGGTGTCCGCGATGGCGTGACCGTTCGTCCCGTTGTCATGCGCCATGCCCGTGTCGGCCGACGGATCAAGGTCGGGGAACGGAGCCGGGAGGATCTCGTGGCCGAGGTGCGGGGAGCACGAGAGGCACTGACCGTCCGCCTCGTTCCAGCAGTTCGCGCACGTGTACTGCCGGCACGACATGCAGAAGTTGAAGGTCTTGTGGAAGGCGTCCAGTTGCTGCGAGGTGACCTCGCGGTCCGTCTCGCTGCGCGCCGAGGCCATGGCCTCGTCCATGGACGTGTCGTCCGACATGACGAAGTTCCTGAGGCCGCGCGACAGGACCTTGACGCCCTTCAGGCGCGCCGCCCGGGGCGCAGCAGATTCGAAGGTGTAGCGCGTGCCACACCGCTCGCAGAACGACTCGGTCAGGATCTCGGGCATCTGGCCCCCGGACGATGGACGCTGGACACGGGCGGGTCCACGGAGGCCCGCACGGGACGGAGAGTATACCGCCCGCGTTCCAGCGCCCCTCCGACGGGGGTACCGAGCGACCTCGCGAATGGTCCTCCCGGGACCCGGCCTGGGTTCGGCACCGCGGCCGCGCGCCGACCCTCTGCTAGACTCCGCGACCGACCATGCCGCCGCTGGCCGCCATCGAGCGGTTCTTCGAACGACTCCTGGAGCGCCCGTCCGCGCGCCTGTTCCGGGCACGACTCCAGCCCGTCCAGCTCCAACGCCGCATCGAGCGAGCGATGGAGTCGGATCGGCTCGCCAGCTCCGACCGGACGCTCGTCCCGAACCGGTTCGTCGTCCACATCAACCCGGCTGACCTGGACGCCTTCGGCGACATGACCTCGTCGCTCGCGTCCGAGCTCGCCGACGGGGCGCTGCTGTTCGCCCGGACCCGTCGCTACACCCTCGTGGACCGGCCTCGGGTGGACATCCTGGGCGATCCCACCGTCGACCGGGCGGACATCCGCGTGGTCGCCCGGTTCGCGGATCCGATCGCCGGATCGTCCCGTCCGGCGCCGCGCGCGACGGTCGGGGCTGAGGATGACGGTGACCTGCGGGACGGGTCCGGTGGTGGCCCGACGGACACGATGGTCTTCACGGTGCCGCGCCCGACGGCGCCGCGTGCCCGCCTCCACCTCACCCAGCCCGATGGTCGGACCGCCACGGCCGTGTTCGACGGCTCCGAGCTGACCATCGGCCGAGGACCGGACAACGGATTCGTCGTGCCGGACGGGCGGGTGTCGCGCCATCATGCCCGCTTGACCGGACGTCGGGGGACCCTCGTGTATGTGGATCTCGGCAGCACCAACGGGTCGCGGGTCAACGGCGTGGAGGTCGGCGAGCTGGTCCTTGGCGACGGCGACCGCATCGCGATCGGCGACTCCACGATCGTCGTCGAGGCCGTCGGGGACATCGGCTGATGGACGGGTTCCTCCTCGTCATCTGGGCGGTCCGGCTCCTGTTCCTCGCCCTTCTTTACGTCGTCCTGTTTCGGGTCGTAAGGACCCTGATGCGGGACCTCCGGGCCGCCTCCCGTGAGCCCGGCACGTCACTCGGGCGGCTCATCGTGATCGCGTCACCGTCAGGCGAGCCGGCCGTCGGCCGCTCGTTCGACCTCGACGCCATCACGACCCTGGGTCGCGACGTCAACAACGCCATCGTCGTGGAGGACCCGTTCGCCTCTGCCGACCACGCCGTCCTCACGTATCGCGGCAGGAGCTGGTACGTGGAGGACCTCGGCAGCACCAACGGGACCTACCTCAATGGTCGCCCGGTGGACACGGTCGCGCCGCTCGGGTTCGGCGACGATCTGAGCGTCGGACAGGTGCGCCTGCGCCTGGAACGGCCGCGCGCCACGTGACGCGGGGGCTGGGGTGACCGGGCACGCCGCACCCGTGGTCGCCCGACCACCAAGGATCCTTGGGCCCATCCGCCCGCGCCCGCGCTGGACGGAGCTGCGGCTCCTGGTGCTGGTCGCCGCGGCGCTCGCGACCGGCTCGCTGTCGCTCGGTCTGACCCTGAACCAGGCGTTCGGCCTGTTCGACGCCCGCGGCCTGGGGATCTACCTCGGCGCCCTCGGGATCGCGCATCTGGCGCAGGTCATCGCCGGTCGCCGGTCGGACCAGATCCTGCTGCCGGTCGTGGGGCTGCTTGGCGGCATCTCGCTGCTCCTCATGCAGCGCCTGCCGCAGGGCCTCGTCACCGTGCGCATCGGCGAGACGACCCTTGGCCTCGGGGACGTCCAGCTGGTGTGGCTGGTGCTGGCCATCACCGTCGCGACGACCCTCGGTATCGCGGTGCGATCCGATGCCTGGCTGCGTCGCTACAAGTACACGTGGGCCGTGGCGGGGATCGCCCTGCTCCTGCTGACCTTCGTGTTCGGATCAGACGTGGCCGGGCAGCGCCTGACCCTCCGGCTTGGCCCCATCGCCGGCCAGCCGTCTGAGCTGCTCAAGGTCATCCTGGTCGTCTTCCTCGCCGGGTACCTGTCCGAGAACCGCTCCATCCTCATCGAGCAGGACACGCGCGTGGGGCCATTCCGTCTCCCGCCGCTGCCGTACCTGGCGCCGATGATCGTGATGTGGGCCATCGCCCTCGGGATCGTGGTCGTGCAGCGGGACCTGGGTGCGGCGCTGCTGTTCTTCGCCGTCTTCCTCGCCCTGGCGTACGCGGCGACCGGGCGGCTCAGTCTCGTCGCCATCGGGTCCGCCCTGTTCCTCGTCGGGAGCGCGCTCATGGCCAGCCTGTTCGACCACGTCCGGGCGCGGATCGACACCTGGATCGATCCGTTCGCCGACCCGCTCGGCAGCGGCTACCAGGTCGTCCAGTCGCTCCACGCCTTCGCGCGCGGTGGGCTGCTGGGGACGGGCCTCGGCAACGGGCTGCCGACGGTCGGCGGGCGGCTGCCCATCCCGGAGGTCCACACCGACTTCCCCCTGGCAGCCCTGGGCGAGGAACTGGGACTCGTGGGCGTGATCGCGATCCTGGGTCTGTTCCTCGTGGTGGTCCAGCGCGGCCTGCGCATCGGCGCGTCCGCCGCCGACGACTTTCGGTCCATCCTCGCCACCGGTCTCGCCCTGGTCATCGGCGTCCAGGCCTTCATCATCGCGGCCGGCAATCTCAAGGTCCTGCCGCTGACCGGCGTCACGCTGCCGTTCATCAGCTACGGCGGCTCGTCCTTGTTGGCCAACGCCGTGGTCGTGGGCCTGCTCCTCGCGCTGTCGGACAAGGGCGTCGAGCCGCCGCCGCCCCCGTCCGCCGGTGGATGGCGGTCCCGCCTGCGGCGTGGGGCGGGGTAGGGGACCGCGATGCTGACCCCGTCGCCGCGTCGCCGACCCCTGGGGCGCACGATCGTCCATGTCGCCCTGGTCCTGTCGCTGGCGTTCGGCACGCTGGCGGCCGCCGGGGGGTACTGGGCGGTGGTCAAGGCACCGGAGCTCGTGCGCTCGCCGCGCGACCCAGCGGTCATCGCGGCCGCGCGGACGGTGCCGCGCGGCGCGATCACGGATCGGGTCGGCGAGTGGCTGGCGCGCAACGAGCGGGATGCCAACGGCGAGAATGTCCGTGTCTATCGGAGCCGGGCCATCAGCCAGGTCGTGGGCTATGCGTCGCCGCGCTACGGGCGGGCGGGGCTGGAGCTCGCCTTCGACGCGGAGCTGTCCGGCCTGGCCGGCGATCCGGTGGCCGATGCCCTTCGGAAGTTCGGCGCCGACCCCTACGACCCGAAGGACCTCACGCTGTCACTGTCGTACGCGCTGCAGCGGGCCGCGGTCCGGGCGCTGGGGGACTTCCGGGGCGCGGTGGTCATGCTGGACCCGGCCACCGGGGAGGTCCTCGCTCTTGCCTCCACGCCCACCTACGACGCGTCGGCCATCACCGATCCGGCCACGGCCGACGCGACCTTCGGAGCCCTTCGGGCGGACGAGTCCCAGCCGCTGCTGCCGCGCGCCACGCTGGGCCGCTACGTGCCCGGGTCCGTGTTCAAGATCGTGACCGCCATCGCGGGCCTTGGTTCGGGCGCGGTCGAGCCGGGGACGACCTATGACGAGCAGCCGGGGGCGGAGCGTGATGGGTTGATCGTGGACGGATTCCGTATCCGCGACGGCCATCACCTCGACACGGGGAGCCAGGCGCTGGACCTCGTCGGCGCGACGGAGGTGTCGTGCAACATCTGGTACGCCCTCACCGGGCTCGCGGTCGGCGGTGACGGGCTGGTGGACTACGCGGCGCGGCTGGGATTCGGGGCGCCGCTCCCCTTCGACCTCCCGACCGCGGTCTCGCAGGTCACCAACGCGACCGGGGACCAGCCGGGCGGATTCTCGGACGACGTCGAACTGGCGAACGCCGCCTACGGTCAGGCCGAGACGTTCGTGACGCCGCTCCAGATGGCGCTCGTGGCGGCGACGGTGGCCAATGACGGCGTCCTCATGCGACCACGCCTCGTGACGGCGACGACGGGCAAAGCCGGGACGCGCGAACACGGCCCCGAGACCATCCGGCGGGTCATCGACGCGGCCGACGCCCGGGCCATCAACGAGGCGATGGTCGCGGCCGTCGAGGGCGACCTGGGCAGCCGGTTCACGACCGGCGCGAAGATCCGCGGCGTCACCACGGCCGGCAAGTCCGGCACGGCTGAACTGGGCGGATCGGGCGAGCCACACTCGTGGTTCATCGGCTTCGCGCCCGCCGAGGCGCCTCGGATCGCGATCGCGATCGTCGTGGAGCAGGCAGGGCGCGGCGCCGAGGTGGCCGCGCCCATGGCGGGTGACCTCATGACGGCCTACCTGGAGGGACTCGAGTGACCGACACGGGACGCGAGCCGACCAACCCCGCGCCGCCGGCGGCCCCACGAGAGCGTCGGCCGATCATCGAGCGCATCGGGATGGCCGCCATCGCCGCCGTCCTGGCCGCCCTGTTCGGCGGCGTGGCGGTCGCGGCGTGGGTGGGCGGCGAGCCGTTCCTCGCCGTGATGGGCGGCGTCGGCTGCCTCATGACCGCATGGGTCGGTGGCCTGACCCTGTTCCGGGGTTGACGCGAGCCCATCCGCGCGTCAGGTGCCGCCGTTGGCCCTCCACGTTCGCAGCACCTCCGCCACGCCCCACGCCTGGAACGGGCAACCCCGCGGCGTGAACGGCGGCTCCGGCTCCAGGATCTCCGAGATGGAGCCCAGACCGGCCGTATCGAGGTGGGCCGCGAACGGCCGGAGAACCTCGAGGGCTGCCGCTGGCCCGCCGCCGAACCGGGAGATGGCATCCGCGTACGGACCGATGAGCCAGGTCCATACGGTCCCCTGGTGGTACCCGGCGTCGCGGAACCATCGGTCGCCCTGGTAGGCGGATCGGTAGGCCGGGTCACTCCGCGCGAGCGACCGGAGGCCCAGGGGCACCGCGAGCTCGCGCTTGATCGCCGCCAGGACGGACCGGGCGACCGGCGCATCCACGAGCGGATGGGGGAGGGACAGGGCCAGCAGCTGGTTCGGCCGCAGGGCCCACTCGTCGCCATCCGGCCCATCCACCACGTCCGCGAGGTAGCCCCGCTCGGGCAGCCAGAACCTGGCGCGGAAGGACGTCTCGGCTCGGTCCGCTGCCGTTGCGTAGCGACCGTCACCCGTCCAGGCCGCCCCGTGGCGAAGGGCGTTCACCCACAGGGCCTGGATCTCCACGGGCTTGCCGCGCCGCGGTGTGACGACCCAGCCATCCACCTTGGCATCCATCCAGGTGAGCTGCACGCCGTCCTCACCTCCGCGCAGGAGGCCATCCGCCGGATCCATGCCGATCCCGAATCGGGTGCCGGCGATATGCCGATCCAGGACCTGGCGGACGGATGGCAGCAGGTCGTGGAGGAGCGCCCCGTCGCCCGACGCATGGATCGTGGCCGCGATGGCCGCGATGTACCACAGCGATGCGTCGATCGTGTGATACGCGGGCGTCACCCCCGCGTCGTCGGGGAAGTCATTCGGGATCAGCCCGTCCCGGACGAAGGCCGCGAACGAACGCAGGATGGTCGCGGCCTCGGTATGCCGACCGGTCGCCAGGCACAGGCCCGGCAGCGCGATCATCGTGTCGCGCCCCCAGTCGTTGAACCACGGGTACCCGGCGATGACCGAGCGCCCGTCCGCCACAGCCGGGATGTCGCGCCGAACGAGGAACGCGTCCGCCGCCAGGATGAGTCGCGCCGCCAGGGTCGGGACAGCGGGCTCCGCCGGCAGGCCGGCCAGCGCCAGCAGGTCCGTGTCGCGCCGGCGCGCGTCGGCGAGTGCCATGCCGGCATCCGGTGGTCCTGACGCCTCCGTCGTGAAGACGAGACAGGCCGAGCGCGCCGGCTCCAGGCGGATGCGCAGGGGTTCCAGCGCGACGGCCTCCGCGACGTCACCCTGGCCCCGTGCCGCTTCCTCCGCCAGGTGCATCCGGATCCCGCGGGCCGCGGCCAGCGCCACCTCCCGCCCATCCACGAACACCCGCACGCCGGAGCCCACGACGTCCGCGCCACCGTGGTCGGCGGCGTGGTGCTGTCGGCACGTCAGGAGTGGCGTCAGTTCCAGGTCGATGGGGCCGGCACCGTCCGGCAACGCGTAGCGCACGAAGGTGGTGTTCGTGCCGTGGCCCATCCACACGCGTTTCTCCAGGCGCGCAGGGCCCAGGCCATACGTGAAGACCGGATGGCGTCCCTCCAGCCGGACGTCGACGAGGTGGTCCGACAGGTCGCCCGCCGCCGCACCCGGCCGCGACGCGCGCTCCAGGAGGCCGGCGACGAGTACGGTCCGCTCCACCGGTGGTCTGCATGCGGTGACCAGAAGGCCGTGATACGTCCGGGCAGGGATGCCGCTCACGGTCCCGAACGCGTACCCGCCGAGACCGTTGGTCACGAGCCATTCATCGGAGACGGAACGATCCTGGTCGGTCGTCACCCATGCATGGTGACGCCTCGGAACGGGCGCTGGGAACCAGGAACACGGTCTCGACGTACTATCCGCTGACACCATCGTCTCCCGTCGGTGGTTTGACGCACCCCGAGCGTCCACCCGGCGATCGCGAAAAGGACTCATCCGACCGTCGCCGCAGCGAGAGAGGCCGATGACGAAGATCCAGGAAACCGGGGACAAGGTCCTCGCCAACGTCGAGCGTGTCATCGTCGGGAAGCACCACGAAGTCAGGCTCGCCCTCGTCGCGCTGCTGTGCCGTGGTCACCTCCTCATCGAGGACGTCCCGGGCACCGGCAAGACGGTCCTCGCCAAGGCCATCGCGCGGAGCCTGGGCTGCACCTTCCGGCGCATCCAGTTCACCCCGGACCTGCTCCCTTCCGACGTGACCGGCCTGTCCATCTACAACCAGAAGACCCAGGAGTTCGAGTTCCGGCCGGGGCCGATCATGAGCCAGGTCGTCCTCGCCGACGAGATCAACCGGGCCACGCCCAAGACCCAGTCGAGCCTCCTCGAGTGCATGGAGGAGCGGCAGTCCACGATCGACGGTGTCACTCACCCGATGCCGGACCCCTTCCTCGTCATCGCCACGCAGAACCCCATCGAGTACGAGGGGACGTTCGCCCTCCCGGAGGCCCAGCTGGACCGGTTCATGCTGCGCATCCGGCTGGGCTACCCGCAGCCCATCGAGGAGATCGTCATCCTCGACGAGCAGAAGCGCAGCCACCCACTGGAGTTGCTGGAGGAGGTGCTCGCCGCCCAGGACCTGCGCGAGCTCCAGACCGCGGTCCGCGAGATCTACGTGGACAGCACGGTGTCCGATTACATCGTGCGCATCGTGGGGGCGACCCGCAGCCACCCGGACGTCTACCTTGGCGCGTCGCCGCGCGGGTCCATCGCCCTGTACCGCGCCGGCCAGGCGCTGGCCGGTCTGCTGGGTCGGGACTACGTCATCCCGGACGACATCAAGGCCCTCGCGGAGCCCGCGCTGGCGCATCGACTGATCATCAAGACGAGCTCCTCCATCCACGACGTCCAGTCCGGACAGGTCGTGCGCGAGATCCTGGACGCGACCCCGATCGATGGCATCCGGCCGATGGGTGGCGGGCCGACGGAGATCAGGGCCGCCGCGTCGGGGTCTCCTTCGACGCCCGGCGCCTAGTCGGGAGCACCGGCACGATCGTGCGACGAGGGACGACCGGATGATCCGACGACTCCAGGCGCTGGCCGTCGCGACGGTCCTGGTCGTGGCCGCCTTCTCCACCGGCCTCGAGTTCCTGTTCTATCTGTTGTACCTGGCGATCCTGGTCGTCGGTGGCTCGTATGTCCTCGTTCGGCTGGGCCTCTCCGACCTCGAGGCGGGGTACGCGGTCAGCCAGCTGCACGGCCACGTGGGTGACCGGATGCGCGTCACCTACACCCTGCGAAACGGGAGCGGGATCCTCAAGCCGTGGCTGGAGGTGCACAACCCCACGACCTTGCCGGGCGGCCTTCCGGGCCGGGCCATCACGCTGGGGCGCAACGCGGAGCGGTCGTGGCTGGTCCGGGCCGAGCTATCGCGCCGGGGCCATTTCCGGATCGAGCCGCTGCACATCAGGACCGGAGACCCGTTCGGCTTCTTCGAGGCGTCTGCGACCGTCGGCCAGGGCGTCAGCGTGGTCGTCTACCCGCGGCTGGAGGCGCTGCCGGCGTGGCGCCTCCCGTCGGCCAGCCTGGAGGGCAGCCACGCGTCCCCGGAACGGACTCTCCAGACGACGCCGCTGGCCACGACCGTTCGGCCGTACGCGCCGGGTGACAGCATGAACCGGATCCACTGGCGGTCCACGGCCAGACACGGCGAGATCCAGGTCAAGGAATTCGACCTGGAACAGACCGCGGACGCGTGGATCATCCTGGACCTCCAGCGCGACGTCCAGACGGGGCGCGGGGAGGAGTCCACGACGGAGGCGGCGATCCGCGCCGCGGCGTCCATCGCCGACAAGGCCCTGACGGAGAACCGGGCGGTGGGCATGACGGTCAACGCCGGCCGGACGGCGTACCTGCCGGCGGACCGCGGCGCGCGGCAGCACCAGAAGGTCATGCAACTGCTGGCCGCCGTGGATGCCGACGCCACCGCGCCGTTGGTCGAGACGCTCATCGGGTCCGTCGGACGGCTCCGGCGCGGGATGACCGCGGTCATCATCACCGCCTCCCTGGACCCGTCCTGGGTCCGGCCGCTCGCGGCGCTCCGTGCCCGCGGAGTCGCGTGCGTCGTGATCGCCCTGGACGGCACCGCGTACGCGGCTCACGCCGCCGAAGCTCACGCCGCGGTGACGGGCGGCACGGTCCCGCGGGACGGTGACGCGGCCGAGGTCGAGGCCAAGCGGGCCAGGGCGCTCCGTCACGCCCTCGCCGAGTACGAGCTCACGTCGTACACCGTCACGCCCGGTCGGCCGCTGGGGGAGATCCTGGCCCGATGACCATGCACGACCGACGTTTCCCCTTCGCCGGCCCGGCCGGTGTCCTGACCCTCGGACTCGTCCTGCTCATGTGCCTGGCCCTCGCCTGGTCGTTGGACGACTCGGCCCTGGTACTGGGTCGCGAGGCCTACACGGACTTCCTCGTCTGGGCGGTCGTCGGCGGCGTCCTGGTCGGGTTCATCGGAGCGGCGGTGGGCTGGGGTCGCGGACGGACCTACCTCGTTGGTGCCGCGTTCGCCGCCCTCCTCGTGCCGCTCATCGTCGGCACGATCGTCCTCGAGGGGCAGGAGGCGTCGCTGCATGCGCTCTTCGAAGCGACCGCTGCCGCGACCGTCGGGGCCTTTCGCGACCTCGTCCTGGAGAATCGGCTCACGACCCCGCAGTTCGGCCACCACCTGCTCGTGCTGGGGCTCATCGTCTGGGGTTCCGCGACCTTCGCCAGCTTCGCCGTCTTCTGGCACAGACGTCCGCTGAACGCGGTCCTTCTGGTCGGGCTGTTGCTGGTCGCGAACATGTCCCTGACCTACCGCGACCAGCTCATGTACCTGGTCCTGTTCTCCCTAGCATCGCTGTTCCTGCTGATCCGGCTCCACACCCTGGAGGAACAGGCGGACTGGCTGCGCCGGCGCATCGGCGACCCGTCCGCCATCTCGGGCCTCTACCTCCGTGGCGGCACCGTGTTCATCACGATCGCGGTGGTCGGATCCCTGCTGCTCACGAACATCGCCTCGTCCGCGCCCCTGGCCAGCGTCTGGACGGACATGGGCGGGCGGGTGGTCGAGTGGTCGCGCTCATTCAGTCGCTTCCTGCCCCAGCCGGGAGCCGGGGTCGCCTTCGCTCCGTCGTTCGGATCGAGTGCCACGATCACCGGTTCGTGGTTCACCAACGACCAGGTGGCGCTCACGGTGGAACTCCCCGCGTCACAGATCGACATCAAGCCGTACTGGCGTGCGGTCACCTACGACACCCTCATCCTGGACGGCTACGAGCGCGGCCAGGACGCCGTCACCGCGTCCCGCGATCCGGGCGAAGGGCTGCTGGACGAGACGGCGGACGGCGTGACGGCAGATGGGCGCCGCGAGGTCACGTACCGGATCACTCCGGCGGGTGGCGAGACCGTGTTCGCTCCGCAGACGCCCGTGACGGTGGATGTCGCGACGGATCTGCAGCTGGTGGGAGGGTCGGGGTTCCTCGCCGCCATCGACCGAGGCGGATCTGGCCCCTACACCGTCGTCTCGTACGTGCCGATCACCGGCGACACGGAGGCCAGCGCCCTGACGAAGAACAAGCTGCGCGCCGCAGGCACGAACTACCCGGCGGAGATCGTGGAACGCTACGCGGCGCCGCTGGCGCCGGGGATCCTGGGTCCGCGCGCCGAGGAGGTCCTGGGCGACATCGTCCGGCGCGGCGCGGACAACCCATACGACCTGGCCGCGGACATCGTCACCTACCTCCAGGATCCGGCCAACTTCACCTACTCCGCGAACATCCTGGAGGACGACGTGGACTGCGGGCAGCTGTCCAAGATCGAGTGCTTCGCCGCCTTCCGCCGTGGGTACTGTCAGTTCTATGCGGCGATGATGACGGCCTTCCTCCGCGACCAGGGGGTGCCCGCCCGGATCGCCGAGGGCTACCTCCCCGGGACGCGCGACCTGGCGACGCGGATCGAGACCGTCCGCAACAACCGGGCCCATGCCTGGGTGGAGGTCTACTTCCCGGGCTACGGCTGGGTGGACTTCGACCCGACCGGCGGCGGCCTGCCGGAGCTGCGCGATCTCCCGGACGGCCAGATCCCGAACGCGAGCGCGACGCCCGCGGGCAGCGCCGCCGCCCCGACGCGTCCGGTGGAAGCGGAGCCGTCCGGCCGCACCGAACCTGATGGCGGTGCCCTGCCCCCGATCGATCGGAATGGCCCGGTCGGTCCGCTCATCGCGATGACGCTGCTGCTGGCGATCATGATCGGCGCGCTGGCGATCGTGGCCTGGCGGCGCGGCCCGCGCGGCCCGGTCAGCGCGGACGGCGCCTACGGCATGGTGACCCGACTCGCCGCACGCTTCGGCTTCGGGCCTCGCCCCGACCAGACGGTCTACGAGTACGCCGGCGCGCTGGCCGATGTCCTGCCGACGGTGCGCCCGGAACTGGAGATGGTCGCCCAGGCCAAGGTGGAGGTGGCCTACGGCGCCCGCCGCCTAGGTGAGGACCGGCTGGCGGCGCTTCGCGAGGCCCAGCGCCGGCTGCGCACGAACCTGTTGCGCCTGGCCCTGCGGCGCGGCCGTCGCGGCCGGCGGCGCTGACCGGCGCGGCTGGCGCGCCTACAGCGCCCCGCTGCGGCTGCGTGCCTCCTGCGCTTCCAGGGCCGCCTCGTCCAGGAGCGGCGCCAGGTGGCCGGTCAGGTTGAACGCCCGGATGACCGGCTGGCCGCCGCGGAACTCGATGACGGAGATCCCGCACAGGTCCATCGACCACATCCAGAACCGCTCCAGGGGCAGGTCGAAGAGGGTCAGCAGCGTGACCTTGAAGACGCCGTCGTGGGCGACGAGGATGGACCACGGGTGGTCCGCCGGCGGCGCGCCATAGCCGGCCACCTGGTCGCGATCGCGCGTCCCGGGCTCACGCCCATCCGCCAGACGAGCGAGCAGCGAGGCCAGCGACGACCGGGCGCGCCGGGCCACGACGGCCAGCGATTCGCCGCCCGGCGCCCAGGCCTCCATCGGCCGGCGTCGCCACGTGGCGAGCTGTGTCGCATAGCGCGCCGCGATGTCCTCGCGGTGGAGGCCTTCCCATTCGCCCTGCCCGATCTCCAGGAA
>JBBEBL010000102.1:0-6495 GCA_040882345.1 Chloroflexota bacterium | reverse complement strand
AGGTCCAGGACGGCGTCGAGGTCGCGGATGGCCTCCTCGACCGCCGGCGGGATGTCGTCGTCGAGGGCAAGGATCATCAGCGCGTCCTCGCGTGGTCGCGACCGGGCCAGGTGCATCGCGCTGATGTTGACGTCCGCCTCGCCGAGCATCGCGCCGATCCGTCCCACCATGCCGGGCTTGTCCGTGTGGCGGGTGATGAGCATGACCTCCGCCGGTTCCATGTCCAGGCGGTACTCGCCGAGACGGGTGATGCGCGGCTCGCCGCCGGCCACCGTACCGGCGACCGCCACCTGGGCGCCCTCACGACCGTCGGCGCTCAAGCTGATCTGGGCAGAGTACGCACCGGCGTCCGGGGTCTTGCGTTCCACGACCGTGATGCCGCGGGCCTTCGCCAGCGCCCCGGCATTGACCAGGTTGACCCGCTCCGTCGTGGTCGATTCCAGCATCCCGCGCAGCACGGCGGCCGTCAGCGGCGAGGCGTCGTGCTCGGCGAGGTCGCCGGCGATCTCCACGGTCATGGTCCGGATCCCACCGCGCGAGAACTGGGCGAAGAATCGGCCCAGGATCTCGGCCAGCGGCAGGTACGGGGCGATGGCCCGTGCCGTCTCGGGCGTGAGCAGTGGAGCGTTGACCGCGTATCGGGCGCTCCGACCGGCGAGCACGTCCATGACCTGCTCCGCGACCTCTTCCGCGACGAGCACCTGCGCCTCCTGCGTGGACGCGCCAAGGTGCGGCGTGAGCAGCGTGTTCGGTGCGCCCAGCAGCGGGGAATCCGCGGGAGGCTCGTGGTCGAAGACGTCGATCCCGGCGCCGCCCAGGTGCCCCGAGACGAGGGCCTCGGCGACCGCCGCCTCGTCCACGATGCCACCGCGGGCCACGTTGAGCACGATGGCGCCGGAACGCATGCGGGCGATGGCGTCGCGCCCGATGAGCCCGCGCGTCGCCCGCGTCAGCGGGACGTGGACGGTCACGACGTCCGCGCGGCCCAGCAGCGTGTCGAGGTCCACGAGCTCCACGCCATGGTTGGCGGCCTGTTCCGCGGTGACGAACGGGTCCGTTCCCAGGACGACCATCTCCATGGCCCGGGCTCGGACGGCGATGGCCTGACCGATCTTGCCGAGGCCGATGATGCCGAGCGTCCTGCCGCGCAGCTCACGACCCGTGAAGCGGGCCCGTTGCCACTCCCCGAGACGCACGCTGGCGTCGGCGGCGGCCGTGCGCCGGGCGACGCCATAGAGCAGGGCCAGGGTGTGCTCCGCGGCGGCGATGGTGTTCCCGGTCGGGGCGTTGACGACGGTGATCCCGGCCCGCGTGGCCGCGTCCAGGTCCACGTTGTCCACGCCCACGCCGGCCCGGCCGATGACGACAAGGCGCGTGCCGGCGGCGACGAGTTCGGCGTCCACCTGGACCTGGCTGCGGACGATGAGCGCGTCGTAATCGGGCAGGATCGCGGCCAGCTCCTCCCGCGACAGACCGATGCGTTCATCGACGTCGTGTTCGGTCGCGAGGAGGTCGATGCCCTCGCGAGCGACCGCTTCGGCGACGAGGACCCTCACGTGATGCCGTATGAGGCGAGCGCGGCCCGCTGCGCGGAGGCGACCGCGGCTCCTGGCTCCACCGCCCGCCCCTGCCCGATGGCGACGATCTCCAGGGTGCTGAACGCCCCGAGGATCTCCTCGACGGTCACGGAACCGAGGTGGCCCAGACGGAAGATCTTCCCGGTGAGCTTGCCCTGGCCACCGGCGAGAACGACCCCCCGGCCCTTGACCTCACCGTTGAAGGCCTTCCAGTCGAGGTCGTCCGGCACGTGGGCCGCGGTCACCGTCCGGGACGCATGCCGCTGGTCGGCGAACAGCTCGAATCCCAGGGCTTCCAGCCCGCCCCGCGCGGCGGCGGCGCAGGCCTCGTGCCGGGCGAAGATGTTGGCGGCCCCTTCCTCGTTCATCAGTCGAAGGCCCTCGTCCACCTGGTAGACGACGGCGATGGCCGGCGTGAACGGCGTCTGGCCGGTCGCCGCGGCGTCACGGTGGGCGCGCAGGTCCAGGTAGAAGCGCGGCATCGTGGCGGACTCCATGGCGGCCCACGCGCGCGGGGAGGCCGCGATCATGGCCAGCCCGGGGGCGGCCATCCAGGCCTTCTGTGAGCCGGTGACCACGACGTCCACGCCCCAGGCGTCCATCTCGAACGGGACGGCGCCCAGCCCGGACACGCTGTCGACGAGGATGAGGGCATCGGGCCGCTCGGAGCGGATGGCCGCCGCGAGGTCCGGGATCGGATTCATCACCCCGGTGGACGTCTCGTTGTGGGTGAGCAGGACCGCCTTGACGTCCGGCATGGTGCGCAACCGCTCGCGCACTTCGTCGGCCGCGGCGGCGTAGCCCCACTCGGCGTCGAGCTTCGTCACGTCCGCGCCGTAGATCGCGGCGATCTTCGCGAATCGGTCGCCGAACGAGCCGATGCTGACCCCCAGGACGACATCGCCGGGGGAGAGGACGTTGACCACGGCGGCCTCCAGCCCGCCCGAGCCCGCGGTCGTGATCATGGCCACGTCGCTGGTCGTCCCGAAGAACGGCTTCATGCCGGTCAGGATCCGATCCAGCATCGCAGCGAACTCCGGGCCGCGGTGATTGATCATCTGCCGCCCGCCGGCCACGCGGACGCTGGGTGGCAGGGCGGTGGGGCCGGGGATGCGCAGGTTGGGCTCGAAGCGGTCCACAGGGTCTCCTGAGCGGGCGGGTTACCGGGCCCGGCGATGGTGCCACGGGTTGACGCCGTTCATCCACCGTGGCATATATGTCGACATATGTCATCCCGCACGACGATCCTCATGGACCCCGATCTCCTGGAGCGCCTCGGGCGGTTCGCGCACCGATCCCGAACGACCAAGACGGCCGTCATCGCGGCGGCCGTGGAGGCGTACCTCGCCGAGCACGACCAGGCCCCCGGGCTCGCGTTCCTCAGCGTCGGCGAGAGTGACCACGGGCGCCTGTCGCTGGATGGGCGGCGGATCGCCCGTCGCGAGGCCGGTCGCCGCCCGTCGTCGGGCTGAGCCGGCGTGGCCATCCTGCTCGACGGGTCGGCGGTCCTTGCGGCCGCCGATCGTGCGGATCTCAACCACGGCGCGGCCGTGGCCTGGTTCGCGCGGGTCGCTGAACCGCTGCTTCTCGGCGCGCTCACGCTCGGCGAGCTGGATGTCCTGCTCCAGCGCGAGCTTGGGCTCGACGCCACTCTGGCCGTCCTGCGCTCCATCGCGGACGGTGCGGTCCGGGTCGTGCCGCCGACCGAGGCGGACCTGGAGCGGGCAACGGAGCTGTTACAGGAGGCGGCCGAGCACCGGCCGCGGCTGGCCGACGCCATCCTGGTCGCCACCGCCGAGCGCCTGGGCGTGCGCCGTGTCGCGACGTTCGACCGGCGCCCGATCGCGGTCTTCCGACCCCGGCACGTCCGGGCCCTGGACCTCGAGCCATGAGGAGAAAGCCGACGATCCCGCGACGGCGGCTGGAGCGTACCGTCGCACCGGAAGCGTGCCGGGCGTCTTGACCGCGTGAATCGCCAGTACCCGCGCCCGCCCGACTACCAGCGCCGCCGACCGTACCGTGGCCGATCCGACCCCCGCGTCGATCGGGTCGTGGCGGTCGTGCTCGCCGCCTCCGTGGTCGGCGGGGCTCTGGGCGTCGCCGCCATCGCGACCGACACGTTCGGAGCCGGCCAGCGCTGGGAGTCGGTCGTGGCGCGGGTGGACCGCTTCATCGCGGGGCCCGTCCCGGACCGGCCGGCGCCAAGCACCCGGCTGATCACCGAACCGCCGCCGACCCCGGTGCCGTCCGCCACGCCGCCCGCGTCCGCTGACCCGGAGGCGACGCCGACCGCGACGCCCGTGCCGACCGCAGAGCCCGTGCGCGAGCCCATCGACATCGACACCGTCTTCGACCCGGGCGACTTCTTCGCCTCACAGGATCACAAGGACTGGTGCGCGGTAGCGGGGACGCAGATGGTCCTCGCCCTCCACGATCGTGCCGACACGTCGGTCGCGACCCAGAAGGGCATCGCCAGCAGGGTCCGCGAATGGGAGTCTCTCGCGGACAGTCGCAACGGCGACTGGGGCCCATCGGCCATGGCGCTCGCGCTGGAGGCGTACGGTGTCCCGGGCTACGAGGTCCGGGCCTTCGAGTCACGCCAGGGCGCCCTGCGCGATGCGGCGCGGACCATCCAGGCGACCGGCGCCCCGGTGATCCTGTTGGCCTGGCGCGGCGCCCATACGTGGATCATGACCGGGTTCCGCGCGGATGCCGACCCCACGATCTTCCGCGACGCCCGGGTCACCGGCACATACATCCTGGACCCGTGGTACCCGCGGATCTCGTCCATCTGGGGCCCGTCCGACCCGCCGGGCACCTTCCAGGACGAAGCGGAGATGGAGCGCAACTTCCTGCGCTGGAAGCGCCCCGAGGGCGCCTACCCGGACCGTGACGGGTTGTTCATCACGGTCGCGCCGACCATCGCCATCACGTCACCGGCGGGTTGACCGGCTCCTGCCGGCCCTCATCCGGCATCCGTCGGATACGGGCTGCCAGCACCGCGACGAGCAGGACCAGACGGACCGCGCTGCCCAGCGAGTAGGCCAGCGGGATCGCCAGCAGCCCGATCGGCCCCAGGAGCAACGGCGTCGTCACGATCGTGACCGCGAAGCCGACCAGGGATGCCCCGACCTGTAAGAGCGTGTGGTGCGTCGCGTAGATGGCGCGGCTGACCAGGTGGCCAAGGCTCTCGAACGGGACGGCGATCGCGAAGACGGCCAGGACGATGGCCGTCCGCGCGACGTCATCCGCATCGAACCGGCCGCCGCCCAGGAGCACGTCGATGGCGATGGGGCCCACGATGACGAGGCCGAGGGCGGCACCGACCGTGAGTGCGCCGATGGTCAGCGCGTTCGTGACGACCAGCCTCATGAACGCGCGGCGGTCATGGCTCGCGTAGACCGCGGCAAGGGCCGGGAAGGCCGCCAGAGAGAAGGCGACTCCGATGAGACTGATCGGGACGCTCTGGAAATTCCGAGACAGGTTGATGGTCGTGATGCTGCCCGCGGCGAGCCCTGAGGCCACGCTCGTGAAGTACAGGAACGTGATCGGCTCGATGGGGCTGCTCGCCGTCTTGGGGATCATCAGCCGGAAGAACTCGCGGAGCGCGCCGGTCCGGATGTCCAGTCTGGGTCTGATTCGGAAGGACGTGCGCGCCCGGATGCCGATCGCCCGCAGCCCCAGGTGCATGCTCGCGCCCATCACCGCACCGATCGCCGGAGCGAAGATGCCGACCTCGTCGTGCAGCAGCACGGTCCCGAGGACCAGTCCCAGGTTGTACAGCAGGGGAGCGGCGCCGTAGAAGAAGAAACGGCGTTCCGCGATGAGCACCTCGCCAAGGGCCATGGAGCCGGCGAAGATGACCTGGGTGATGCACATCACCCGGAACAGGTCCGTGTACAGGTCCCGCTGCTCCGGCCCGAATCCCGGGGCGACGATCCCCACCGTCCACGGCGCGACGACGAACAGGACCGCCGCCACGATGCCCATGGCGACGACCGCCAGGGTCAGGATGGTCTGGCCGAAGCGGTGGGCGGACGGCTCGCCCTCGTCGCGTTTGAGGCCCGCGAAGATCGGGATGAATGGTGCCGCGAGACCGCTCGCGACGATGACGCCGAACGTGAGCTCCGGGATGACGAATGCGGCATTGAATGTGTCCAGCTCCGCGCCCGCGCCGAAGGTCTGGGTCAGGATCCGGTCCCGGACGAGGCCCAGGAGGTAGCTGCCGAAGGTCAGGACGGACAGCAGGATGGCGCCGCGCGGGATCGCCCGGTCCAGGAGCGCACGCAGGCGGGCGAATCGCCGATCGGGGTCGTCGTACGGCATCGTCACGTGGCCAGTGTGACGCGCGACGTGGTCACCGCGCGACGGCGGGTTCGGGTCGACGGGCGGCCGGTCACCCCACGACCGAACGGAAGTCGGAACCCCTGGGAATCCGCGTTCGTCCGTTCGTTCGGTCACGGCATGACCAACCTGGCGGAGGGCGCCATGAATCGCGCCGTTCCTCCGCCCGTTCAGCCACCGGGCGATCGACGTTGACGTCGGCGTTCCCGGTCCGGCCCGGAGGGGATGTCTGCTACCGTGCCGGCATGGACAGAGACCCCGTCATCTCGAATCCCGACCTGTACCGCGTGGTCATGGAGAACGACCGCGTGCGAGTCCTGGAGTATCGCGACCGACCCGGCGAGCGGACCACCCCTCACGCGCATCCCGACAGCGTCATGATCACGATGAGTTCGTTTCGGCGGCGCCTCGATGGTGGCGGTGACCGGGTCGCGGATGTCGAGCTCGAGGCTGGCGTGACACGCTGGCTCGCCGCCCAGGAGCACTCGGGCGAGAACATCGGCGCCACGGAGACGCATGTCATCTTCGTGGAGCTCAAGGAGACGCCGCCCGGCAGTCCGTCCGTCCACCCCGA
>JBBEBL010000101.1:0-32502 GCA_040882345.1 Chloroflexota bacterium | reverse complement strand
TGCCGGTCATCGGTGACGACATCAAGAGCCAGGTCGGCGCGACCATCAGCCACCGCGTGCTGACCCGCCTGTTCATGGACCGCGGCGTCCGCCTGGACCGCACCTACCAGTTGAACTTCGGCGGCAACACGGACTTCCTGAACATGCTGGAGCGCGAGCGCCTGGAGTCCAAGAAGATCTCCAAGACCAATGCCGTCACGTCCATGCTCGACTACGAGATGGATCCGGACGACGTCCATGTCGGCCCCAGCGACCACGTGCCGTGGCTGTTGGACCGCAAGTGGTGCTACATCCGGATGGAGGGCACGACGTTCGGCGACGTCCCGCTCAACGCCGAGCTCAAGCTGGAGGTCTGGGACAGCCCCAACAGCGCCGGCGTCATCACCGACGCCATCCGCTGCCTGAAGCTGGGCCTTGACCGCGGGCTGAAGGGCACGCTCGTCGCCCCGTCCAGCTACTTCATGAAGAGCCCGCCCCACCAGATCCACGATGACATCGCGTTCAACCGGGTGGAGGCGTTCATCCGCGGCGACGACAACGAGACGCTGGTCGGCACGGAGAAGCCCGTCGCCCGCAAGCTGCGCAAGCTTGCCGGGAACAAGGCCAGGGTCGCCACCGCCGCCTCGTGACGGACGGGGACGGCGCGACGACGGGCGCCGGTTCGACCGAGCGGTCGCGGGAGCGACCGCTCGAGGCACCGCATCGACGCGGGGGCACCAGCCCCCGCGTCCTTGAGCGCCTGGCGGTGCTTGGCTATCGCGCGATGTCGTGGGTGCTGAGCGTCGCGCCACCCGGCCCGGCCGCAGCCGTCATCGGCCGTGGCTCGCAACTCTCGTACCTGCTGTGGCCCACCAAGCGGCAGTGGTCGAACCGCAACTTCGGCCACGTCCTTGGGCTCCCGCCCGGCGATCCGGCCGTGCGCCGGCTGGCCCTTCGGGCGTACTACGGCTACGGCCGGTATCTCGTGGAATTGATGCGCCTGCCGACGCTCGATCCGGACAGGCTCGCCGCCCTGGTTCCCGCCCTGGATGCGGACGAGGTCAAGCGCCTGTGGCGCGAGGCGCCACATGGAGGCGGTTTGATCTTCGCGGTCGCCCACGTCGGGAACAACGACGCCGTGGCCGCATCCATCGCCCGCCATGGGATGCCGATCGGCGTCGTGGCGGACGACTCCTCGTTTCCGGAGCTGTTCGAGATCCTGCGCCGCCAGCGCGAGTCGTGGGGCGTGAAGGTCGTCGCGTGGCGGAACCTGCGCGAGATCTTCACGATCCTGCGGCGCAAGGAGATGCTCGCCCTGCTGGTGGACTGGGGCTACCGCCCGGACGGTATCCCGGTGCGCCTCTTCGGCGGCTGGACGGCCCTACCGGCGGGACCAGCGACCCTGGCCGCGAAGACCGGCTCGCGCATCCTGCCGATCACGATCCACCGGCAGCCGGACGGGACGTTCCAGGTCTCCTGGCCGGACCCGATCGACGTCCCATCCGCGAACCCCGCGGACCTCCAGCGGGCCACCCAGGCCATCGCCGACGCCCTCGTCGACACCATCGGGCCGGCCCCGGAGCAGTGGTACAGCTTCAAGCCGGTCTGGCCCGGCGACGCGGCGGAGATCGCCGACCTGGAGCGTCGGGCCGGGCTGATGCTCGCCGGCACGCCGGACCCCGGGCCGGCGGGTGCGGCTGTGACTGCGGCGCCGTGAACACCCGTCGCCTCGTCGCCTGGGGGCGCGGACGGCTGCTCATCGCCGCCTCGTGGATCGTCTGCCGCCTCCCGGAGCGGCCGCTCGTCCGGCTGGCCGAACTCGCCGGCGACGTCTGGTACCGGGTGTCCCCGGACCGGGCGGCCCAGGCGCGGCGGAACCTGCGGCGGGTGGCCCGTTGGCTGGACGCCGCGGACCGCGGGCCGGCAAGGGGCAGGGCCGCGGCCACGGACCCGCGGGAGCTGGAGCGCCTCGTGCGGCTCGCCTACCGCCACGCGGCGCGCTACTACCTGGAGGTCGCGCGCACGCCCGCGCTGCGCCCCGCCGACCTGGAGCGACGCCTGGACATCGAGACCCCGGACACCGTGGCGGAGGCATTCGCCGAGCCGGCGGTCATCTTCGTCGGCCTCCACTTCGGGGCCATCGAGCTGCCCGCGCTGTACCTCGCCAGCCGCGTCGGCGGTGCGGTGGCGCCGATGGAGTCGGTGGACGATCCGGGGCTCCAGGACTGGTTCGTCCGGACCCGTGGCGCGGTCGGCGTCCGGATCGTCGGCCTCCGCGAGGCGCGCCGGGAGCTGCTCGCCGCGCTGCGCGGCGGGACGAGCGTGGGACTCGTGGGCGACCGGGACCTGACCGGTGGCGGCACGCTGACGACCCTGTTCGGCGCCCCGGCCATGCTCCCCCTGGGCCCGGCCATGCTGGCGACGGAGAGCGGCGCGCGCCCGTACGTGGTCGGCGTCCGCCGGATGGGCCCCGGCCGGTATGTGGGGCGGCTGCAGCGCGTGGAGGTTCCCTCGGATGGGGCCCGGCGGGTGCGCGTGACGGCGACCACGGATGCCATCGCTCGCGCCTTCGAGCGGATCGTGGAGGACGCGCCGGAGCAATGGTGGGCCGTCTTCTTCCCGATCTGGCCGGACCTGGAGGCGGAGCCAGCGTGAGCGAGGATCGACTCGGCCGGGCGGACCTGCACATCCACACCATCGCGTCGGATGGGACCGCGAGCGTCGCCAGCATCCTCGACCACGTCGCGGCCCTGGGCGACCTGGACGTCATCGCCATCACGGACCACGAGCGGATCGACGCGGCCCAGGCGGCTCGCACGATGGCCATGGACCGGGGTCTCCCGTTCGAGGTGGTCATCGGCGAGGAGGTCACCACCCTGGGCGGCCACCTGCTCGCGCTGTTCATCGAGCGGCCCATCCGGCCATACCGCTCGCTGCGGGCCACGATCCTCGACGTCCACGACGCCGGCGGCCTGGCCATCCCGGCACACCCGCTGGTCCCCTTCCCGCTGTGCGCCCAGGGGTTCGTGCTGCGTCGGCTGATGGACGACCCGGACGACGCCGCCCACCCGGACGCCCTGGAGACGTTCAACCCGACGGCTCTCGGCCGGCCATGGCACGGGCGGGTGGTCCGCTTCGCGGATCGCCACGGCCTGCCCCGGGTCGGCAACAGCGACGCCCACGCCCTGGAGGCCATCGGGACCGGGTGGTCAACGTTCCCGGGCCGGACCGCCGCCGACCTGCGTACCGCGATCACGGCCGGCCAGACCGACCACGGGGGCTCGTTCCACGGGACACGCGGCCAGGTGGGGGTGTTCGGACGCCAGCTGCGCAAGCGTGCGCTGGATGCGCGCGACGAGGTCCGCGGCCGCGTCCTTCGGGATGGCACCGGGCGCGACCACGGCTACCCAGGCGGGCGGGTGCGGCCACCTCGCTACCGACCGGGGCACGATGACACCCGCCACGAGGACCGCGGCACGTGAAGATCGGGCTCGTCTGTCCGTATATCTACCCGGAGGCGGGCGGCGTGGCCCAGCACGTCCGGTTCCTGTACGAGAACCTGCGGTCACGTGGGCATGACGTCCGGGTCCTGACCGCGAGCCACGGTCCCCAGCGCGCGTCGGAAGGCGACATCATCCGGCTCGGCGTCGGCTTCTCCGTGCCCATCAACGCGTCCGTCGGGACGCTCACCTTCTCGCCGCGCTACCTCGGGCAGATCCGGGCCATGCTCCGCCACGAGCAGTTCGACCTGCTCCATTTCCACGAGCCATTCGTCCCGTTCCTGTCCCTCTTCCTGCTGCGCGAATCGCAGAGCGTCAATGTCGCGACGTTCCACGCCTTCGCCGGCTTCTCGCCCTCGTACGAGTTCGGGTCGCGCGCGCTCCAGGGGTACGCGGGACGGTTGCACGGCCGGATCGCGGTCAGTGCCGCCGCGCGCCACTTCGCCGACCGCTTCTTCCCAGGCGACTACCGGGTCATCCCCAACGGCGTCGATGTCGGGCGGTTCGCCAACGCCGTGCCCATCGCGCGCTGGCAGGACGGCACGCCCAACGTCCTGTTCGTGGGCCGACATGAGCCGCGCAAGGGCCTCATCGACCTGCTCAAGGCCCACCGGATCCTGCGCAAGACGGGCACCTCGTCGCGCCTCCTCGTGGTGGGCTCCGGCCCGCAGGAGCGCGAAGCGCGCCGGTACGTCGCCACCCGCGGGCTGCAGGGCGTGGAGTTCCTCGGGCGCGTGTCGGACGACGAGAAGGCCCAGCTGTTTCAGACCGCGGATGTGTACGCCAGCCCGGCGACCGGCGGCGAGTCGTTCGGGATCGTGCTCCTGGAGTCGATGGCCGCCGGCACGCCCATCGTGTGCTCGGACATCCACGGCTACAAGGGCGTCGTCCGCCGCGGCCGCGAGGGGCTGCTGGTGCCGCCGCGCGATCCTCGCCAGCTGGCCGTCGCCATAGATCGGCTGCTCCGCGACGACGAGCTGCGGGCCACGATGGGCGCGGCGGGCCAGGCTCGCGCGGAGGACTTCAGCTGGCCCCGCGTCACCGCCCGCGTGGACGACTACTACGGGTTCGTCATCCGCCGACTGGCCGCGGCCGGGAGTCTGCCCCCCGGATTCCACGCCGACGTGCCTCAGGCGCCCCCGACCCGGTCGGTGTCGCCCGCCCGGTCGACGGACGAACCGTCCGCCGCCTCCGCCTCCGCCGACTCCGCGAGCGCGATCCTCCAGACCGAGGCCGAGTAGGCGACGACCAGGCAGGTCAGCCCGATGGCGACCGTGAGGATCACCAGGGTGGGGCTCAGGAACGGCGAGGGGACGCCCCGCTCCGCGGTGCTGACCGGGAACTGGAACGCGTACAGGTAGGTCGGCAGGATGCCCTGGTAGGTGTTGACCATCGTGGACGGCAGCGGCACGGCCGCGATGTTCGGATAGGCGATGCCGAACCACGCGACCGCCGCGACGATGAGGCCGGTCACGAACCGATGCGCGTCACGCGCGGCAAGGACCTGGGCCGCGAAGTACGCCAGGGGCAGGGCCACGACGACCGCGATCGGCTCGACCGGGACGCCGTTCAGGGTCACGATCTCGGTGTCCGGCAGCAGGGCCGCGACGGCGAAGCCGATGGCCACGCCCAGGGCCGGCACGATGAAGGTCCGGAGGACTCCCGGAGCGGTGACGCCCCCGTCGTCGTCCGTCTCGCGCCCCAGGGCAAGGACCGCCCGGCCCAACAGGATCGCGCCGATCGCGACCACGATCAGCAGCCCCAGCGAGCGGACGGTCACGAGCAGGTCCGGGATGACCGCCGGACAGGCCGCGGAACCCGGGTTGACGCCCTCCACGCCGACGAACGCGCACAGCGGCCTGGACAGCACCCACATGGCCGCCGGGGCGATGATCGCGGCGGCCGCCGCGACGCGGGCGATCAGCCACGTCCGGCGCGATGCCCCGTGCCATAGCTCCGCGACGAAGTACGCCAGGGCCAGGATCACGAACGGCAGGGCGGTGTAGTAGTGGTATTGGAAGGCCGCTCGATCGATCCGGGCCCACGGCACCCACTGGGCCGCGAACCCGATGGTGATGAGCGCGAGGGCGAGGCTGCGCCGCCGATAGGCCATGACCGCTGCGAACGCCATCGCCGGCACGCCCATCCACCAGATCACGAGGTTCCCGGCGTCGTAGATCGCCGCGGTCGTCCCGCCCGCGAAGCTGTCCTGGTAGAACCACACGGGCTTGAGATCGAACGGCCAGGCCCACCACGGCGACGACGCCGCGTGCGGGGCGGTCAGCCCGTTGTGGTAGCCGTACATCTGGCCCGTCAGCTCCAGGAGAGTCTGGCCGGAGTTGTCCGGCGGCATCCCGGGCCACAGCTGGTGGTTCTCGATGACCGCCCACGGCAGGTACGAGACGACGTAGACCGCGAGGGGGATGGCCACGAGACAGACGGTCGCCCACACGACCGGGAGACCCACCAGCCAGCCAGGTCGAAGCCACCCGTCAGGCGGCGCTGCCGGCGGCTCCAGGATGCGGCGCGGGTCGTCGGCGGCGGGTGGGGTCGCCATCGGGCCGTAGCCCGCTCGTCCGGCGACCGTGAGCACGGCGGCCACCACCAGCGAGCCGGCGGAGAGGGCGAACGCGGTGAGAAGCGGGGTGACGCTGACGGGACCCAGTTCGATGACCGTGTCCAGCGCCCCGAGCGCCAACGCCCCGAAGAAGACGCCGACGCCCGCAGCCGCCGGGGCCAGCAGGGCGAACCACTGCTCCTCGTCCGTCCAGGCGATGGGATGGGCGACAGCGGCCACGACGGCGACAAGGGTCAGGGCGATCATCAACGCGAGGAAGACCAGGTTGCCGACCCCCTGGCCCTCGGGGACGCTGATGGCCATGTAGCCAAGGACGCCCGTGATGGCGATGAGGCCCAGGATGGCGAGGACCCGGCCGAGCGCGCTTCGCACGAGGAGGAGCAGGGCCAGGGCGCCGATCGCGTACGCCGCCACCCACTTGGAGGCGAGCGCCAGGCCGAGCAGCACACCGACGACGGGCATGGCCAGCCACGGGGCCGCCCGCGAGCGCCACCAGCCGGTCCACACCGCCGCGAAGAGCGTGTACGCGGCGACGATGAACAGGGCGACGTAGACGTCGTTCATCGCGATCCGGGACTGTACGAAGAGCATCCCGTCCAGGACCACGAAGACCGCGACGAGGCCCGCGACCAAACGTCGTTGGAACAGGATCCGCGCCAGCAGATACAGGCACATCGCCATGAGCGCACCGGCGATGACGCCCGGCAGCCGCCAGGCGAAGGCGTGCGACCCGATCTGGATGGAGGCGGCCGCACCGTCCGACCCGAGCACGACGAGCTGCTGGCGGTCCTCGCTGACGTAGCGCGGCTCGACGTCCATGACCCACGCCGCGGGCGTGAACCCGGGCGGGAGGGCCGCATCCGCATAGACCGCGTTGGCGTGCGGCTCGATGACGTACACCGTCCACCCCTCGCCAGGACGTCCCAGGACGTGGACCTGCTGCGTGGCCGCGTCGTAGGCGACCCGGGTCCCGGGACCGGGCAGCGGGTGGCTGCCGAGCCGGCGCGGACCCTCCGCGGCGCTGTCACCGCCCGCGGAGATGCGCGTGTACTCGGGGGCGTCCGGCGGCCCACTGGTGACGTAGAGCTGCGAGTCGTCGATGCCGGTCACCATGGCCAGGCCGTGCGCGCCGCCGTCCAGCTCGATGGTGCTGGAGACGCCGGTCGTCATCGGGTCGATGAACGTGACGCCCGCTTCGGTCGCGACGGCGACGCGCGGCACGTCCGCGATCTCGATGCCGGCCAGTCGCCCGTCGTCTATGGCCTCCTGGACGGCCGTCCGGGTATCGCCGCTTCCCGGGGAGCCGACCACGACCTGGCCGGCTGCTCCAACCGGTTGCAGGAGGGCCGCCTCATAGTCGGCGGCGTCCCCGTCCAGCAGCTCGGCCAGCGTCGCGGCCACCGCCGCCGCGTCCTCGATGGCGTCCGGCGTCGCGAGCAGGGCCGGTCCGGTCCCGGCGGCCGCGAGATCGGCGATCCCGGCCAGCGGGAGCGATCCCAGGACGCGCCCTTCGGACGGGTCGATGGCGGTGAGTCGGTCCGTGGAGGCGGCCAGGATGCTCGTGCCGTCAGCGGCGGCGAGCAGGTGCCGGATCGGATGGTCAAGGGTGGCCAGCGGGGCGAGCTCGGGGCCCGCCTCCGCGCCGCCCAGGCCGATGGCGATGAGGTCCAGCGTGGCGATGGTCCCGTCGTCGAAGCCGACAAGCAGCTGATCCGCGGAGCCGTCGACGGCGAGCGCGGACACCCCGGGCGCCGGGATGACCCCCACGAGGACCCGCGTCCGGAGGTCGTACGTCCGGACCTCGTCTCCGGTCGCCACGTGGAGGCGCTCGCCGGCCCGTTCGTCGAGGATCGCGTCGTCCCGCCGCGGTTCGTGCGCGGCCGCTCGGATCGGCACCCCGAGATCGCTCGTGGCGCTGACGTGGTCCTCGCCCCACAGCGCGATCCCGGCGGCCATCGCGTACTTGGCCAGGTGCGGATGGGTCCACTCGTAGATGTCGTGGGACTCGCCGTAGCGCCAGGACTGGAGGAACTCGGTGGCGGTGCGGGCGTGGTAGACCTCGTCGAAGTGCATCTGGTACGGCTCGGCCAGCCGGAAGGTGCGCATCCCGAGCGTCGCGGCGAACAGCACGATGAGGATCCAGACGTCCAGGCGATCCAGGCGGCCGCCCCGCTCGCCGACGAGCGTCCGGCTGCGGTCCGCCCGGAACGGGGCCTTGTGCAGGCGATCACGGAACCAGCCGCCGATCCCGGCCTCGGCGAACGACCGCCGTTCCGACCAGGTCGGCATCGCCGCGGGGGTCGGCGGTCCGGGCGCCGCCGGCTGCGCCGGGGCCGGCGGCACCGTGGCCGGCGGGAACGTCACATGGGCCGCTGGTCGGGGATCGGGCGCCGCGGGTGATCCCGCGGCCACGAGCTCGTCCTCCAGGCGCTCCCTGGCGGCGGTCCGGAGCTGGAGGAGCGCCCAGCCGAAGGCCAGCGTGTGCGCCACCGCCACGAGCGTGACCCCGATCGGCGAGCGGATGGCCTCGCCGATGCCCAGCCAGTCGGCGATGGACGGGTTGTCCGGGTAGAGCGTCGTCAGGACGACGTACATGTTCGCGAACGTGGCCGCGGTCAGCACGACGTACGCGACGCGCCAGCGCGTGGAGATCGCGAACAGGATCGTGCCGAGGGCGAAGAACGGGAACCCGTAGCGCTCGTGGACGCGGGTCGGGACCATGTAGAAGGCCAGCGCCAGCAGCGCGAGGCCCACCAGCAGGGTGAGGCGGTCCGGTTTCCGGGCGACGACCCACAGGATGAGGCCCATCGTCGCCACGAGGAGGGCGGCGCCCACGACGACGGCCGGGATCGCCCCGAAGACCGCGACGCCCCAGCCGCACTGGCCGGGCGCCTCCAGCGCGGCATCGCAGACCCACCCGCCGGCGTTGGCCAGGCTGTGGCCCAGGTCGCCCGGGACCAGCGCCCAAGCGTTGTACGCGTTGACGCTGAGGTACGGGTAGCCCCCGCCCGCCAGGGCGATCTGCTCAACCAGGCCGGACCCGATGAACGGCGCCTGCGGCGTCAGCTCCAGGACGGTGAGGCCGAAGGGCAGGCAGATCACGACGGCGGTGAGGTAGCCGGCCAGGCCCGTGGTCAGGATGCGCCACGGCGTCCCCGTGCGGGCCTCCCAGGCCCGCAGGCGCTCGCGCAGGCCGACCCTGCCTGACCGGCCGGCCCCCTCGCCTCTCGACGGCGACACCAGCGGCCAGAGCGCACGCCGGATGGTCACCACCGCCACGAGCGGCACGAGGATGCCGAGCTGCGGCTTGATGATCGCGGCGACCACCGTCAGGATCGCGGCGCGCTCCGGGCGGTCGCGCCACAGCTCGCGCAGGGCGAGCAGGAGGAACACGACCCCGAACGAGTCGACCTGGCCCCACGCGACGCTGTCGAACCAGCCGATGGGGTTGAGGACCGCGACGAGGGCGGCCACCAGGGCCAGGCGATCGCGCCCGCCCAGCTCGCGGACCATGGACCAGGAGAGCCAGCCGATGGCCAGGTCCGCGAGGACGGGCGGGACCTTGATCAGGTCGCCGATGCCACCGAGGGCGCCGCCCACCAGGCCCACGAGCCACAGGACGTACAGGTATCCGGGGGTGTAGTCGTGGAAGAAGTCGCGCTCGTAGAAGCCGTACGGCCCCTCTTCGGCGAGGTTCGCGGCCCAGCCGCGGAACGAGGCCAGGTCGTTCTCGAACCCGGATCCCGGGAGCAGGTATGCGATGATGAGTCGGAGGGCGAGACCGAGCGCGAGGACGACCAGGATCGCGCCGACGGCTCCCTGCGTCCCGGTCGCCCGTGCTGGCGCTCCTGTGCCTCGCTCGAGCCCACCGGAATCGGGGCCAGTCACCGGGAACGGCTCCTGCACGAGCGTGGAAGGTGTTTCGGAGCGTAGCACAGGGCCCGTCCATGAACCCCGTGGACGACCGGCCGATGGATGGACCCGTGGACCGCCGACTGGTCGTGGCCGTCGGCGTCCTGCTCATGCTCGTCGCCGCCACGATCTACCTCGCGACCCAGACCGTCCGCTTCTATGACCACTTCGTCTGGCAGGCGGCCGCGTTCCTGGAGGGTCAGGCGGCCATCCGCTACCCGGTCCTGGGCGTGGGGGGCGCCTCGGGTAACTGGTACTTCCAGGACGTCCTGCCCATCGCGTCGAGCGACGGCGTGGAGCGCGGACTCCTGCCCTTCCCGCCCCTGCCCGCCCTGGTCCTCCTGCCGTTCGTCGCCGCCTGGGGGTTGGCGACGGACGAGCAGACGCTGTTCACGCTGTTGGCGGCCATCGATGTGGGGATCTGCTGGTGGATGCTGGGCCGCCTGCGGATCTCGTTCCCCGTGCGCCTGGGCACCACGCTCTTCTTCGCCTTCGGCACGGTGTTCTGGTACACGGCCCAGCTGGCCACGACCTGGTACCAGGCACACATCGTGGCGGTCGGCCTGGCGATGCTGGCGGTAGGTATGGCGATGGGCGCCGATCCGGCCGCCCAGGACGACGAGGCGAGCCCAGAGAACGACGAGGAGGCGCCGGCTGACGCGCGACCCCACGGTTCCAGCCTGCTGTCCGTGGATGGGCGTCAGTTCATCGCCGGACTCCTCTTCGGCCTGGCCTGCACCGCCCGCCTGTCGGTCGTCTTCGCCGCCCCGTTCCTCATGCTCGTGGGGGCCGGCGGCGGGTGGTGGCGGCGCAGCTGGTCCGCCGGCCTTGGCGCGGCCATCCCGGTCGGGCTCCTCCTTGCCTACAACCTCGCTACGACCGGCCACGTCCTGCACCCGGCCTACGACTACCTGTATCGCCTGGAGACGGGGGGCTACGAGTCGCTGGGCTACCGATCCGACTGGGCCGTGGAGGACCCGCGCTACCTGCCGCAGAACGCGGCGATCATGTTCCTGGCCGGTCCGGACGTGTTCCCGGCCCGGCTGCCGGACTCGCTCGGCGTCTACGATGACCCGGTCTGCCAGGATCCCGGCGCGCAGCGCGGCCTGTTCGATCTGTCGTGCCCGCTGGCCGTCCCGCAGGACATCGGGATGAGCATCCTGCTGACATCGCCGGCGTACCTGCTGCTCATACCGGCGCTTCGCCGCTACGGCCGGAGCCGACTGGTCACGGGCGCCGCCATCGCGGTCCTCGTCGTGGTCATCTTCAACCTCATGCACTTCAGCCAGGGCTGGGTCCAGTTCGGCTACCGGTTCGCCAACGATGCGGTCCCGTTCGCGCTGCCGCTCGTCGCGCTCGGGTTCCAGCGCCTCGTGGATGGCGGGCGGCCATGGACCGGGCCACTGTCCGTGACCCTGATCGCGGCATCCGTGCTGGTCAACGCCTGGGGCGTCGTGTGGGGCAACCTCCTGGGGTGGTGAACGCCGGGTGGTGGCGCGCCGCGGTCGCGCCGATCGTCGTGGGATTCGTCGCCTTCGCCGCGGCGCGTGCGGCCATGCTCCCAGGCCTCGGCTTCTGGGACTCGGCGGAGCTGCAGGCGGTGGCGCCGCTGATGGGGACCGCCCACCCGACCGGGTTCCCCACGTACATCCTGCTGGGTTGGTTCGCCAACATCGTGCTCGGGCCGTTTGGAGAGCCGGCCCTGCGCATGAACCTGCTCGCCGGCCTGTGCGTGGCGGTCGCCGCGGCCGGCACCGTGGACCTGGTGCGGGCCCTCACCCGCTCCACGGCGATCGGCGTGGCCGCGGGCCTCGGCCTGGCGCTGACACCGGATGTCTGGGCGATCGGCACGCGGGCGGAGACCCACGCGCTGCACCTCGCGCTCGTCGTGATCCTGCTGCGCCTGCTGGTCGGCTGGGAGGACGCCCGTCAGCGGCCGGACGGGCAGTCGGAAGGCTCGCCGGATCGCTGGCTGGTGGCCGCGGCCGTCGTCTTCGGCCTGTCCATCGGCAACCACTCGCTGACGCTCCTCCTCGCCCTCCCGGTCGGGCTGTTCGTGCTGGCCGTGGAGCCGTCCATCCTGCGTCGCCCACGGTTCATCGCCGCCTGCGGCATCGCGCTTGCCGCCACCGTGACCATCGTCTTCCTGGAGCTCCCGCTGCGCGCCGGGCCGTTCCGGGCCGCCCTCGTCTACGGCAGGCCGGAGACCTGGGAAGGCTTCTGGTACATCGCGCTCGCCGAGCAGTTCCGGGGAAGTCTCGTGTCGCCGTTCGCCGATCTGGGTGGCCGGCTGGGTCTGCTCATGGCCAGGACCGTCACCCAGTTCGGACCGCTCGCGCTCCTCATCCCGGTCGGGTTCGTGGCCACGGTCATGGTCCGGCCACGGTACGCGCTCCTGTCCGGCGCCGCGCTCGGCGTCACGGTCCTGTTCGCGATGTCCTACCAGAACGCCGACATCGGTCGCTACTACCTCGGACCCATCCTCATCGCCTGGACGTGGCTTGGCATCCTCGCCTGGGCCGCCACGGTCACCGTCGGTGGGTACCTGGCTGCCCGGCCCGGTCTTGTCGCGGCGGGGGCCGCCGCCCTCCTGGTGGCGCCGGCGATCCTGGTCAGTCCGGTGACGTTCGTGACCGTGGACGAGAGCCGCGACACGTCCGCCCGGGCCTGGGTGGATCGGACCCTGGAGGCGCTGGCGCCCGGAGCCGTCGTCGTCAGCTGGTGGAGCTACTCCACCCCGCTATGGTACGCACAGCATGTCGAGGGCCAGCGGCCGGACATCGCCATCATCGACGACCGGACCCGCCTCGACCAGGACCTTGGAGACATCACCGCCGTGATCGACGCGAACCTGCCGACGCGCCCCGTGTACGTGATCCGCGAAGATCCGGCCGAGGTCGCCCGCCTGGAGGCCCGCTACGTGCTGGAGCCGATCGATGGGCCCGATGCGCACTTCCTGACCCGCGTGGTCGCTCGCCGCGAGCCGGCCCCATGACGACCCCGTCGCGCGTTCAGCGGTTGTCGTACTTCTTCCCGGCCCACAACGAGGAGGCCAACCTGGAGGGCCTCGTCGAGGAGGCCCTGGCCGTCCTGCCGACGCTTGCCGAGACGTTCGAGATCATCGCCGTCAACGACGGGTCGCGGGACCGGACGCAGGCCATCGCGGACGAGCTGACCGCGCGCCACTCGGGCATCGTGCGCGCGGTGCACCATCCGACCAACCTGGGCTACGGCGCGGCCCTGCGCTCCGGATTCCGGGCCGCCCGCTACGACCTCGTCGCGTTCACGGACGGCGACCGCCAGTTCAAGGTGGAGGATCTGGGTCGCCTGACCGCTCGTCTCGCGGAGGCGGATCACCCGGACGTCGTGGCGGGCTTCCGGATCAGGCGCGCCGATCCGCTCATCCGGACGGTGTACGCCAAGGCCTATCGACTGGCGAATCGCGTGTTCTTCCGGCTCAAGGTCACGGACGTGGACTGCGCCTGCAAGCTGTTCCGGCGCGAGGTCCTCGACGGCGTCCGGGTGGAGTCGGGCGGGGCGTTCTTCTCCGCCGAGCTGCTCATCAAGCTGCGCGCCAGGGGCGCAGACGTCGTCGAGGTGGGCGTCCCCCACTACGCCCGGACCGCCGGCTCACCCACCGGCGCGAAGCCCCAGGTCATCCTCCGCGCGGTGCGCGATTTCTGGCGCCTGCGTCTGTCGATGTGGGTGGATCGCGATCGGGCCCTGCGCCGCGGTCAGGCGATCCTGGACCAGGACCGCTAGCTGCCGCGGCCCTCGGCGCCGGGATCCACCTCGAGCGAGTTGACGAACTCGCGGAAGACATCCAGACGTTCGTCCACGATCGATTCGCCGGTCGTCTCCAGGAGCTCGCCGGGCTCCTGGCCCTCGCCCAGGCCACCGTCCGCCCCCAGGCCGGCGAGGTCCAGCACGGACGGGACCGCGTAGATCGGCGCCCCGACCCGCACCGCGAGGGCCAGAGCGTCCGACGGTCGAGCGTCCACCTCGCTCTCCTGCCCGCCGTGGACGATGAACAGCCGGGCATGGAACGTCTCGTCCGCGAGGTCGGAGATGACGACGCGGGCCACCGTGGCGTCCAGGGCCGCCAGGGCGTTCGCGAACAGGTCGTGGGTGAGCGGGCGTTCCGGGGTCAGGCCCTGCAGGCGCATCGCGATCGCGCTCGCCTCCCACGGTCCGATCCAGATCGGCAGGTAGCGCTCGCGACCCGTCTCCTTGAGGATCACGACGTGGCGGCTGGAGAGCATGTGCACGCGAACGCTCTCGACGACCATCTCGATCAGCCCGTCGTCCATGGCCGGATTATCCCACGGCCAACCGATGCATCGGGCTCCCCCGTCCACGGGACCGCAGCAGGAGCGCGACCGCGGCGCCGAACACGAACCCGCCGATGTGCGCGAAGAACGCCACGCCACCCCCGCTGGACGAGACACCCAGCGATGCGAGCCCGTCGATGAGCTGGAGCACGAACCAGAACGCGAGCACGAGCAGGGCGGGCACGTCGATGAGCTGGTAGAAGAAGCCGAGGAAGACGAGCGACGTGATGCGCGCTCGCGGGTACAGGACCAGGTACGCGCCAAGGATGGCCGCGATGGCCCCGGACGCCCCGATCATCGGCACATCGGAGGCTGGGTCGATGGCGATCTGGGCGAGCGCGGCCGCGATCCCGCCGGCGAGGTAGAAGACGATGAACGCGAGCCGCCCCAGGCGATCCTCGATGTTGTTGCCGAAGATCCACAGGTAGAGCATGTTGCCCAGGAGGTGCAGCCAGCCCCCGTGCAGGAACTGGCTGCTGATCAGCCCGGCGGTCGCCCCGCTGACGACGTCGCCGCTCTCCCACGCGCCGACGACCTCGACCGGGACGACGCCCCACGCCCGGATGAACGCCCCGAGCCCCTCCTCTCCGCCGCTGGCGAGCAGGCCCAGCTGCCAGGCGAAGACGACGAAGCAGGCCACGATCAGGCCGATCGTGACGATGGCGGTGCGGTGGGTGGGGTTGGCGTCGCGCAGGGGGATCACGGACGCGTGGCGATCAGGGCTCCGGGGTGGCCAGGTCCGGGTCATCCGGGTCGGCGGACGCATCGTCACTTGCCCCGGGATCCGCCGATGGCGTCGGGGCGACCGCACCGGGGACATCCGGGACGGCCACGAGCGTGACCTGGTGGACGGTGTCGGCCGATAGCCACACGAGCGTGGCGGGGACATCCTCCGACCCGGCGATCACGTACATCGCGCGCAGGTCCTTCCAGCCGTCGGCGCCACCGGCCAGCCGGTACTGCTCCAGGTAGCGGCCGGAGGCCTTGTCGAACGCGAGGATCCGCTCATTGCGCTCATCGTAGGCGTAGACGCGCCCGTCTCGTCGCTCCCCGGCGCCCACCACGAGACTCACGCTGGCGGTCGGGCGCAGGAGATCATCCTCCGGACTGCCGGGCTCCCAGCCGTCGCTCTTGCCCGACGAGAAGCGCTCCAGGACGCCACCCTCCGTGATGAACACGTCGCCGTCGATGTACATGGACGTCATCCGGTCGACCGCACGGGCGGTGGCCAGCCACCCACTGGCCTTCGCCGGAAACCCGCTCCCGTCGCTCGCCGGGGGGTACGCCCGGATCTGCTGCTCGGACGGATCGATGACGTACAGGTTGTAGAGCCCGCGGTCCGCGTCACGCAGGTACGTGCCGATGGCGGTGATGTCGTCGCCCCACTGTGTCGCGCCGTTGACGTTGACCTTGGTGAGCGTGCCCTTGCCCGCGTCGTCCGACGCGCGCCAGCGCCACATGACGTTCTTCGCGTCCAGGATCAACAGGTCACGGCCACCCACCGCCAGGAAGCGCGGTTCGGCGACGGTGGTGCCCCCAGCCTTGCGGCCCTCGCGAACCACGACCGTGGCCTTCATCCGCTTGAGGTCGATCCGGAAGACGGCCTTCGTCGTGGCATCGATGACGTATGGGGCATCATCCGGGCCGCGGACCATCGTCGTCAGGTCGAATGGATCCGCCCCCTCCTCCGGCACGAACGCGAAGATTTCCTCACTGGCCACGGGAACCACGCCGTAGAGGCGGTCCAGCAGGGCCACCACCTTGGTCCGCAGGGGGTCCACGACCCGCGCGCTGACCCTGGCCGCTTCCGCCTTGTCCAGCTCCGCGTGGGCCTCGGTCAGGAGGGCGAGGGCGTCGCGTGGGTCGGACTCCACGAGATCGATGCCGGGGCCCGAGACCTTGTTGAGGTTGGACGTGGCCTTGTCCAGCGCCGCCTGCCCGGCATTGACGGAGCTGATCGCGTGCTGCGGCGGGCTGGAGCCGCCCAGCGCGTACACCGCGATGCCGAGGCCGCCGACGACGGTGATGAGGGCGAGGGCCGCCACGGCCGCCCGGCGCTGTGTCTCGCGACGCGACGCGAGTGGCGTGACGCGCCGGTACGCCGGTCGGCGCTGGGGCAACACCTCCTGGACTCGCCCCACGACCCGCTCCAGCGCCCCACCGGCGGCCGTGCGGGCCGTGCCGGCCGCGGCCGACATCGCGGCGCCGGCGGCCTGGACGTTGTCCGCGAGCGGGATCGGCGAGCGGTCCGGGGCACCGGCGAGTGGCTCGGACGGTCGCACCGGGACGAGCGTCCGTGAGCGCGACGTCGTGGCCACCTCCGTCGCCTCGAACGCGATCGCCCCGTCAGAGCCGGACCCGTCGGCCGCCACGAAGCGGGCATGAAGGTGCTCCATCGCCGACTGCGGATGAAGCGTCAGCATCGCGTCCTTGAGCTCGTCCGGACCGAGCCTCGCCATCATGTTCGGGGAGATGAGGACCAGCGAGTCGCCGTACGAGATCTCCCCGCGCCAGACGTCCGGCTCCAGCCCCCCGGACGGGAGGCCGCGCTCACGGTGCGGGTCCGGCAAGGTGGATAGCCGCGCCTGGCGGATGAGGTAGGCCTCCGCCGGCCCCACGGTGGCGACGTACATCTCGTTGCCGCGAACGACCGCCACGCCGACGCCGATGGGGCCGTTCCCATCCGCCGACTTCAGGCCCAGGCGATCCGCCTGGTGGACGAGGCGCTTGTTGGCCGTCCCGATGGCCTTCTGGAGGCAGACCCGGATGCCGGCGGACTCGTCGTAGTAGTACTCGTTGCGGATCGTCTCCGCGGCCAGGCGGGTCGCTTCCAGCGCGTGTCGCGAGCTGACGCGTGAGGTCACCAGCAGGTACAGGTGCCCCTTGGACCGCGCCACGGACCCGACGCTCGGCTCCACGACGACGAGCGTGTCCGGCGAATCGGAGAGGCGGTCGTGCTCGGCGACGAGACCGAGCTTCAGTTGCAGTCGGACGGCCATGCGGGCCTCTCGATGAGGATGGACGGGCGACGGGACGTTCCAGGCCGGTTGGGCTGACGCTCGCCCCGAGATGGCTGGCAGGTCCGGGGATTATACGCGGCGGCCCGGCGGACGGACATGGACGCGCAGAACGGTCACGCCCAGACCTCCTGGCGCGGCCGCGAAAGCCACCATCAGGTCCCGGCTCCGGAGACGAAGCTCCTGGGCCACGATCGGGGCGTCGGCCTCCACGTCGATGGCGAAGCCCTCCAGGCGGATGACCCGGCAGGATCCGGCCGCCGCCGGCACGCGCTCGGCGACGAGCGCCTCGAAGGTCGCGATGGCCCGCGCCAGGCGCAGCTCGTCCTCCAGGCCAAGGGCCCGCGCGGCGTCCGGGATCAGTTCGCCGATCCGGGACATGGGCCGGCGCCGCGGGCCGCTCATGCGCTATCCCCGCTCATGCGCTATCCCCGCTCATGCGCCGATCCCGCGTGGGATGAGGCGCGCGCCGAGGTCGCCGGCCACGACCTCCCACGACCGGGCGATCGCCCGCAGCCCGGGATCCAGGTCGTCCAGGGTGGTCGTCGTCACGAAGGCCTGCGGGAGATCCGCGATGCGGCGCACGAGATGGGCCCTGCGCTCCGGGTCCAGCTCGCTGAACACGTCGTCCAGCAGGAGCAGGGGTGGCCGGCCGTCCAGCTCCGTGAGCAGATCCAGCTCCGTCAGCTTGAAGGCAAGGATGGCGGTCCGCTGCTGGCCGCGGGAGGCGAACCCGGCGAGGTCCCGCCCGCCCAGGTCGAACGCGATGTCGTCGCGATGCGGCCCCACGACCGTCGCGCCATTCCAGACCTCCTTGTCGGACGTCTCGGCGAGGCGTCGCGTGAGCGCCTCACGGGGCGTCTCCGACCCCTGCGCCGGTGCGTTCGTCACGTAGCGCAGCGTGAGGCGCCCCGCGGCCGCTTCGTCCGGGGCGATCTCCGCGTGCGCGGCCGCCAGGGGCTCAGCCATCGCCTCCAGCAGCCGCAGGCGCGCCTCCACGACCCTGCCGCCGCTCTCCAGCAGGGCCGCGTCCCAGAAGGCGAGCTGATCGCGGGTGGCAGTCTCCTCGCGGATGGCACGCAGGAGACTGTTCCGCTGCTGGAGCGTCCGCCCGTACGTCGCGAGATCGTCGGCATATGCCGGGAAGCGCGCGGCGGCGAGGGCGTCGATCGCGGCGCGGCGGAGCGATGGGGCACCGATGACCAGCAGCATCTCCTCCGGCGCGAACAGCACGACCCGAAGGAGGCGCCCCAGTGCGCCGGCGCGACGGCCAACGCCGTTGACCCGGATCCGTTTGCGTCCGCTCTGGCCGTCCACCCCAGAGCGAGCGATGGCGACCTCCAGGACGTCCTGGCCAACCGTGCCCTCCACCCGGGCCAGGTCCGCGCCCCAACGGATCATCTCGCCGTCCGCGGTCGTGCGGTGCGAGCGCCCCCAGCCAAGGAGCGCGATGGCCTCCAGGAGGCTGGTCTTGCCCGCGGCATTGGGTCCCCAGACGAGATGGGCGCCCGGCTCGAAGGTGGCATCGAGCGTCGCGTAGCCGCGCAGCCCCTGCGCGGAGATGGCGTCGAGGCGCGGTCGCTGGTCCGTGGCGACTACGAGGTCGTCCGGACGGGCATCACCACGTGGACGTACTGGTCGTCACCGACCGGCTTGAAGACACCCGGTGACAGCGGGCCGTTGAGTTCGATGGCGAACTGCTCCGCGGAGACGTTGGTCAGGACGTCGGCGAGGTACCGGGCATTGAACGCGATCGTCGTGTCGTCGCCTTCCACCGCGGCCTCCACCTGGCCGACGTGGTCACCCACCTCCGCGTTGGCGCTGACGGTCACGCCGCCGTCGCCGTCACCACCGACCTGGATCTTGACGATGTTGGCAGATTCATGGGCGATGAGGGCGGCGGGACGGACGGCCCGGAGCAGTTCCTCGCGATCCAGCACGACGCGCGTCGCGTGGGATTGCGGCATGACCTGCTGGTAGTTCGGGAACTGGCCGTCGATGAGCCGGCTGACGAGGTCCACGCCGTCCAGGTGGAAGAGGACCTGGTTGCGACCGGCAGCCAGGACGACGTCCACCGGGTCATCCACGTCGGACAGGACGCGCGCGAGCTCATTGAGCGCGCGCGCCGGGATGACCACGCTCGTCTCCGGCACCGCGTCAAGGATCGGCACGGTCTTCACCGCGATCCGGTAGTTGTCGGCGGCGGCGAGCGTCAGCTGGTCGCCCTCGAAGCGGGCCAGGACCCCCGTCAGGATGGGGCGCGCCTCGTCACTGGCCGCGGCGAACGCGACCTCGGACAGGGCACGGCGCAGGACGTTCTGGGCGATCCTGGTCGTAGGTCGGTCGCCGGCCGTCTGGATGGCCGGGAACTCGTCCGCATCGATGCCCTTGATGTGGGTCTGGAAGCGGCCTGACTTCAGGTGGAGCGTGTCACCCGGGGCGACGTCGAGCTCCACCTTGTCGCCCGCCGGAAGCGAGTTGACGAGGTCGGTCAGGAGCTTCGCCGGGACGGTGGTGGCACCGTCCTCATCTATCTTGCCCGGCACCCAGTAGGTGATGCCGATCTCCAGGTTGGTCGCCGTGAGCTTGAGGCCGGCATCCTCGGTCTTGAGCAGGACATTGGCCAGGACCGGCAGCGTGCTCCGGCTGGACACGGCTCGACTGACGACGGACAGGCCGCGCGCCAGGTTCTCCTGCATCACCGAGAGTCTCACGTCGGGTTCACTCCATCTCGCATCGCTCGGAGCCGCATCGGTAGGTCGCGGCAGGTCGGGTCGGACGGTCGATGTCCGGAGCGATCCCGACCGGGGTCGCGTGGGGTAGTGGGTATCTTCTCTCTATCTTCTCACTCCGTCATCATCGTCATCATGGTGTGGACGCCGTGGACGGGACCTCGTGGCCGTGCGGACGGGCGTGGTGGACGAACAGGGCTCCACGGTGGATGAGCCGGGGAGCGTGGCAGACCCGGATGTCGACAGAGCGTGGACGGATCGGCGGTCCATGACGACGGACCCGTCGCTGGTCGTCCGTCGTCCACACCGGAGTGCCGGGTCGTCCACATGATCCAGGGTCGTCGTCCACCGGCCCCTGTGGCCTTCGCACCCGGATGATAAAGGCGTACGTTGCGCCCACGGACCGCAATGGCCGATACGCGTGCCATCAGCGGCAGGATCTGCATGGCGAGACCGCAATGCACGTTCCGCGCGCCAGGACGCGCCTCCGCGGCCCCGCGGCCGGCCATAAGCGTCCCCGCATGAGCGTCTTGCCAACCCCGTGCCCGGCACCCCGTCCCGCAGACCGCAGCCGGTCCATGCCTGGCCCGACCAAGAGCGTCAGTCGGCGTAGATGAGCTCGCGGACCGCCGCGATCTCCCGGCGCAGCTCGTCATTGACGGCCACCTCTCGGTTGATCTTGTCGCAGGCGTGCAGGACCGTCGAATGGTCTCGGCCGCCGAGCTCGGCCCCGATCCGCAGGAGCGAGACGTCCGTCTCCTCGCGCATCAGGAACATGGCGATCTGGCGCGGCATGACGATCGCCTTATCGCGCTTCTGGCCCTGCAGCACGTCCATCGGGACGCTGTAGTAATCCGAGACCACCTTGGCGATGCGCTCCGGGGTGACCTGGCGCTTCTTGGGGTTGTACAGGACGTTGGACAGGACGGCCTGGGCGAGGTCGATGGAGATGGTCGTCGCACCCATGCTCGCGAAGGCGACGATCCGGTTGAGGGCTCCCTCCAGCTCGCGGATGTTGCTGACGACCTTGCGCGCGATGAACTCGATGACGTCGGACCCGATCGGGACGCCGCCCTCCTCCGCCTTGGCGCGCAGGATCGCGATGCGCGTCTCGAGGTCCGGGGCGGTCAGATCGGCGATCAAGCCCCACTCGAACCGGCTGCGCAGGCGCTCCTCCAGGGTCAGGATCGCCTTGGGCGGTCGGTCAGAGGACAGGACGATCTGCTTGCCGTCCTCGTGGATCGCGTTGAACGTGTGGAAGAACTCCTCCTGGGTCCGCTCCTTGTCCGCGATGAACTGGATGTCGTCGATGAGCAGGAGGTCGATCCGGCGATAGCGGGCACGGAACTCGTCGATCTTGCCCTGCTGGATGCTGGTGATGAACTCGTTGGTGAACTTCTCGGAGGTGGCATAGACGACGCGCTTGCGCGGGAATCGGGCGATCACCTGGTTGCCGATGGCGTGCATCAGGTGGGTCTTGCCGAGTCCCACACCGCCGTACAGGAAGAGCGGGTTGTAGGCGTGGCCGGGCCGCTCCGCGACCGACAGGCTCGCCGCATGGGCCAGGCGGTTCGCCGACCCGACGATGAAGTTCGTGAACGTGTAGCGCGCGTTGATGTACGTCGCACCACCTTCGCCGCCGACGCGTGTCGGCTCCACGCGGACATGCTGCTGGGACGGGGCCGGGGAGGAGGTCGTCGCGAGGTCGGCGGCGCCTGCGGTGCCGACCGACTCGGGCGCCGCCGCGACCGCGGCCACGATGAACTCCACCTGGACGCTGTACCCGACGATCCGCGCCAGGGTCTGGCTGATCAGGGATCGATAGCGGGTCTCCAACCAGTCCTTGGCGAACCCGTTCGGGACGGCGATCCGGAAGCGCTGCTCCTCCACGTCCACCAGCAGCGTGTCCCGCAGCCACGTCTCGTAGTTGGCTGGGGACAGGGAGACTTGGAGTTCTCCCAGAGCGGCTCGCCAGACCTGTTTCGCGTCCATTCGTTCGATGCGACCCTGAACTTCGAGAGCTGTCGATAGGTAGCGTCGGCCACGGACGTGGTCGGGGGAGCCGGGTCTGCGGGCGCCACGTGGACACCTGCCGACGGTCCGGTCGACGCGGTCCCCCAAGCCTCCCGCGGAGGTTGCCAGAGGGTCTCCCGCGAGCGTCCCGGCGCCGAGGGCCCGGAGAGGATAGCACCGCCGAAGACGGCGTCGCAAGGCGGTTCTACCATACTCCATGGGGGTATCCGTGCACGACGCCCGGGAACGCCTCGACGCCGGGAACGCCCCGACGGCCCGCCGACGTCCGGCCGATCGGGCCCCCCGGTCAGACCCCCCGGTCAGACCCCCATCGGCCTCGCCATCCCCGGTTCATCCGCGGTGAACGTTTCGGCGCGGGTCGTCATCTGGCGCCCGCGCCTTCACTCACGACGAAGGATGACACGGCGAACGGCCCCGCCCCAGCGATCTCGACCACCCTGACGCCCGGGCGTTCACCTGGGCTGAAGATGGCTGAGGGAACATCGGCCCGACCCCGGCCTACCCGGCCTCGACCGTGTGAACGTTCATTGCGAGCGAAGGGGCCCGGTCAGCGCGAAGGCAAAGCCGTCGCTGGCCGGGCCCAGCCCGTTTGACACCCCTTCCGGGACGGACATATCATCCGCCCGACGACGACGCGCCAAGCGCCGAGTGGGCGCCGGGCGCGTTCGCGTGCCTTCAGGGGTTGACGGAGCGACCGTTCCCGAGGCCGGATGAGAGGATCCAAAGGCAAGCCCGATGAAGCAGACCTACCAGCCCAAGAAGCGCCATCGCGCCAAGGAGCACGGCTTTCGCGCCCGGATGAGGACCACCCCGGGCCGCCGTATCCTCGCCGCACGGCGGGCTCGCGGTCGGAAGCGGCTGACGGCCTGACGATCGAGCGCGGCCCAAACCCGCCGCGACTCGTGATGCTCTCTCGCCCGCAGGACTTCGCGGCGATCCAGGGTGCCGGGACCTCAAGGTCCCACCCCCTCTTCACCGCCCGGTTCGTGCGGACCGACCTCCCGACGACCCGCTTCGGCCTGTCGACCGGTCGCCGCCTCGGCGGCGCGGTCGTCCGGAACCGGGTCCGACGGCGGCTCCGGGAGGTGCTCAGGGTGATGGCGACCTCGTTCCAGCCTGGCTGGGACGTCCTCATCATCGCCCGGCCCGCCATCGTCGAGGCCGACCACGACGCGCTGGTCGGAGCGGTGCACCGGACGCTCGTCCGGGGCGGCGTGCTCGGAGGGACCACGCGGTGAAGCACATCGGGATCGGGCTCATCAAGCTCTACCGGATCGTGTTCGCGTGGCTGCCACCATCGTGCCGGTTCGAGCCGACCTGCTCGCACTACGCGGAGCAGGCGATCGTCAAGTACGGCCTGTTGAAAGGGAGCTGGATGGGTGCCAAGCGCATCGCCCGCTGTCACCCATGGAACCCGGGCGGGTATGACCCGGTCCGCTAGCGAGGCCAACCGCCCGTGACCCTGCCCCCCGCCCTGCGCCGGATGGGTCCGGCGCTGCTCATCATGATCGTGATCGCGATCGTCATCGCCGCCTGTGCGCCGGGAGGTGGTAACGGCGTTGATGGAGCCTCACCGACCCCCCACCCGCCCCTGGAGCCCGCCCAGCCGGGCGCCGATCCAGTCAGCCTCCTCGCCTGGTTGTTCACGCCGATCTTCCAGACGATGTTCATCATCCTGATCGCCGTCTACCAGTTCCTGGAGAATCTCGGCGTCCCGGGCGCCATCGCGTGGGCGATCGTCGTGCTGACGCTCATCGTTCGCGCCATCCTCATCCCGCTCTATCGCAAGCAGCTCGTGTCCCAGCGCCGCATGCAGCTCATCCAGCCGGAGCTGCGCGAGATCCAGAAGCGCTACAAGGGCGACTCCATGAAGGCCCGGTTGGCCCAGCAGGAGATGTTCAAGGAGCGCGGGATCAACCCGCTCGCCGGCTGCTTGCCACTGCTGCTGCAGCTGCCGCTCCTGTTCACGATGTACTCGGTCATCCAGAACGGGCTGACCAACCAGGACCCCACCGCGATGCTCAGCGTGTTCGGGGTGCAGCTCGTGGACATCCAGTGCACCAACATCGTGAACGGCGTCATCGACGCCACGCGCCCCTGCATCGACTCCGTCGTGCCCATCCTCGGGGATATCGCCAAGCCGCAGACGTTCCTGACCATCGCCGGATTCGGCCTGAGCTTCCTGGCCATCTTCTCGGCCGTCGTGCAGCTCATCCAGTCGCGGATGATGCTCCCCGCGGCGGACCCGGACAACTCCGATCCCAATGCCCGCATCCAGCGCCAGATGATGCTGTTCCTGCCGCTCATCTCCATCGTCTATGGAGGGTTCCTGCCGGCCGGCCTGTTCATCTACTGGATCGTGGCCACGGTCTTCTCCATCGTCCAGCAGTACCTGATCGTCGGATGGGGCTCCATGTTCCCGTTCTTCGGCCGGACGCCGGGCTTCGCGACCGGGCACACGCCGCGCTTCCCGGTGGAGATGCCACCACCACCAGAGCCCTCCAAGCGGGCGACCATCCTCACCGACGCCGCGAAGAAGTCGACGGCCGACAAGACCATCCGCCACCGAGAACGCGGCCGTCAGGGCCGCCGAGGGAGACGACGCTGACATGAGTGCGTACAAGGAATTCACGGGCAAGACCGTCGAGGAGGCCCTCAAGGTCGCCCGCGAGGAGTTCGGCGCCGAGCTGAATGACCTCGACTTCGAGATCCTGACCCCGGGGAGCCGGGGTGTCCTGGGCATGGGCGCCGAGCCTGCCCGGATCGTCGCCGCTCCCCGTGGGGCGCTGGGAGGCGCCGCGCCCAAGCGTGACGCCGCCGCTGCAGTGCCGCTACCACCGGTGCGCGACCGCGAGGAGCGTGGCCCGCGCCGCGACGACCGCGGACCTCGGCGTGACGACCGCCCCCGTCGCGACGACCGACCGCGCGACGACCGACCGCGCGAGGACCAGGCGCCGGCCGGCGATCGTCCCGCTCCGGCCGCGCGCGACGACCGTGGCCCGCGTCGCGACGACCGCGAGCGCGGACCCCGCCGCGACGACCGGGAGCGTGGCCCGCGCCGCGACGACCGCGGCCCGCGCCGCGAGGAAGGCGATCGTGGGGCCCGCCGTGGCGCCCCGGCTGACCTGTCCGCATCAGAAGCCGCCGAAGTCGCGGCCGCCCGTGGCTCCGTGGCCTCCGAGCGCGCCGAGCTGGAGGCCGCAGAGGCGTCGCCGGAGGCGCTCGCCGCGGGCCAGCGCATCCTGGAGACCGTGATGGGCCACCTCGGCTTCGCCGCCCGGGTGGAGGTCGCTGCGGGCGAGACGAGCCGCCTCAACGTGGTCGCCGAGGGCGACGATCGCGACGCCCTCGGGGCACTCATCGGGCGCAAGGGTGAGCGCCTGTCCGCGCTCCAGCACCTGGTCAACCTGATGCTGTCCAAGGAGATGGGCGCCTGGACCCGGGTCCTCGTGGACGTCGAGGACTATCGCGGCCGGCGCGAGCGCCAGCTGCGCGAGCTCGCCGAGCGGGCCGCCGCCCGCGTCGTCGAGACCGGCAAGATGCTTCAGCTGGAGCCGATGCCGGCGCTGGAGCGGCGCTGGATCCACCTGACCCTGCGCGACAACGCGGGCGTCGCGACCCAGTCCATCGGCGAGGAGCCCAACCGCCGGGTCGTGCTCGTCCCGCGGGCCTGACCGATGCCGGGGGGCCGGGAACACGAAGCCGAGCATGACCGGCGGTCGCCGGCGGCGTCACGCTGCCGCGCTGCCGGTCGTCCCTTTCCTCGCCGCACGCCCGCATACCCCAGGCCTCGTCGGGGAAGTTTCGGCGCCCGCTGCTAGGATGACCCACTCATGACGACCACGCCCGACTCGATCGCGCTGCCGGAGGCGACCCGCCGGCCGACCGTGCGCACCCGTTTCACCATCGCCTTCCTCGCCGGCCTGCTCGCCGCCCTGGCCCTGGGGGCCGGTGCCATGTATGCCTACGACCAGCAATACGATGGCCGCATCCTCCCGGGCGTCCGCGTCGGGACGGTGGATCTGTCCGGCCTCGATCCCGCCAGCGCGACCCAGCGCCTGGAGGCCGAGTACGGTGGTCTGAGCGATGGTGAGCTCGTCCTGGCCGGGCCCGAGGGAACGCACCGGATCGCCTACAGCGATGTGGGCCGTCGAGCGGACATCGAGGCGCTCGTCGCGGACGCCATGGCCATCGGTCGGGACGGCAACCTCATCGAGCGAGCAGTGGCCGACGCGCGCACCGCGCTCCGAGGTGCGACCATCGAGCCGCGCGTGACGTTCGATCCCGAGCTCGTCGCGATGCGCATCTCGGCGTACGTGGACCGGCTCGCGACGCGACCGCTGAACGCACGGGTGGATGTCACGGCGGATTCGTCGTTCACGCTCGTTCCCGGTCGCGACGGTCGCCGCGGTGACGCCGCACCCGCCATCTCGGCCGCGCTCGCCGCGCTCGGTGAGCTGGACGCCCCGACGACCCTTGAACTCGACATCCCGATGGAGGCGGTACCGCCGACGGTCACCACCGCGGAGGCGTTCAACGCCAGGGCGCTCGCCGAGCGCATCACGGATCGGATCACCCTGGCCATGGACGACGCCGACGAGCCGGTCTACATCTCGGCGAAGCGACTCCGGTCGTGGACAGCCTTCGTCCTGAAGGTGGACGGCACCTACGCCCCGCTCGTCGACACGGTCGAGCTGGAGGCTGTGCTGACCAAGCTCGCGAAGTCGGTGGATCGGGCTCCCGTCAACGCCTCGTTCACGACCAAGGGCGGCAAGATCACCGGCGTGACCCCCAGCAAGGCCGGCTATGCCATGGACGTCGCCGCGACGCTGGCCCGTGTGGAGGCCACGCTCGCGGAGCGTCATGCGGGCGCCGCGGCGCTGACCGTGGAGCCGGCGCTCCAGGTGACGGAACCGGTCCTGACCACGGCCCAGGCTGAGGAAGCCCGGCCCAGGATGAAGAAGCTGTCGTCGTGGACCACGTACTTCCCGATCAGCGAGAAGAACGGCTTCGGCGCCAACATCTGGATCCCCGCCCGCCTCATCGACGGCTATGTCGTGCCCCCGGGAGGGACGTTCGACTTCTGGGACGCGATCGGGCCCGTGACCCGCGAGAAGGGCTACAAGGACGGCGGCGCGATCATCAACGGGCGCACGGAGCCGCAGGGCGCCCTCGCCGGCGGCATCTGTTCGTGCTCCACGACGCTGTTCAACGCCGCGCTGCGGGCCGGCTACGAGATGGGCGCGCGCCGCAACCACTACTACTACATCGATCGCTATCCGCTGGGCCTGGATGCCACGGTGTTCATCAGCGCGTCCGGATCAAGGCAGACGATGTCGTTCACGAACGATACGGCCTACCCCATCCTCATCCGTGGGTTCGGATATCGCGAGGGCAGCGCCGGCTACGTCCGCTTCGAGATCCACAGCGTCCCGAATGGCCGCAAGGTCACGTTCAGCAAGCCGATCGTGAAGAACGTCCGTCAGGCCACGGACACCGTCCAGTACACGTCCAGCCTCCCGGCCGGGACGAGCAAGCGCATCGAGTACCCGGTGGACGGCAAGCAGGTCACCGTCACCCGGACGGTCCGCGACCGGGACGGCAACGTGATCCACACGGATACGTACTACTCCAACTACGCGCGCATCACCGGGATCACCCTGGTCGGCAAGGCGGCTGCCCCCACGGAGACCACGGAGACGACGACCGCTCCCTAGCCGTTGATCCGGGCGCGGATGCGCGCGATCAGGCGGCGCCAGCGCGACGCGCGCGGGGACGGGACGTCCGCGATGGCGACCGGCCGGCCGCGCAGGCCCTGGGCGATGGCCTCCGCCTCAGTGGCACTGACGCCGAACCGACGGAGCGCGTAGCGCGCCATCTGGACCGCCAGCTCGCGCTCGCCGTGGACGGCCTGGACCTTGCTGCTGAGCGAGCGAAGGTGGGCCGACTCCGTGTCACTGTGGGTGCGCACCACGACCTCGATGGCCGGCGCCAGGTCGCGGGCCCGCTCCACGATCAGGCGCGCCTCGTGCGGGTCGGACGTGGCGACGATGATGAGCCGGGCCGCGGCCACCCGCGCCATCTCCAGGACCTCCGGATTGGAGCCGTCGCCGAAGATCGCCGTGATCCCCTGACCGCGAAGTCCGTCCACCTCGTCGCGCTGCTGGGTCACCACCACGTAGCGGAAGCCGCGCCGATCCAGGGCCGGGCCGATCATCCGACCAACGCGGCCGTACCCCACCAGGATGGCGTGGTGGCGGAGCGACCCGCGGACGTCGTCGTCCAGCACCGTGACGGCGTCACCGCGCCGGTCCGTCAGTCGCCGGAACGTGCTGGAACGCTTGAGTCGGTCCTCCAGCGGGTCGATGGCGTGGAAGAACAGCGGGTTGAGCCCGATGGACAGGAGCGCTCCGGCGACGATCAGCTGGAAGCCCTCGGGCGGGAGCAGGCCAAGCGACAGGCCCATCGTGCCCAGGATGAACGAGAACTCGCCGACCTGGGCGAGGCCAGCGGCGACGGTCAGGCCCGTCCGGACCGGGTAGCCGAAGACGGCGACGATGCCGAACGCCGCGATCGACTTGGCCACGACGATGAGGAGCACGACGGCCAGGATCGGCAGCGGGTTATCCAGGAGGTATCGCGGATCCACGAGCATCCCGACCGATACGAAGAACAGGACGGCGAACGCGTCACGGAGCGGCAGGGCATCCTGGGCGGCCTGGTGGCTCATGTCCGATTCGCTCACCACAGCACCCGCGAGGAAGGCACCCAGGGCGAACGACACGCCGAACACGGTCGAGGACAGGAACGCGATCCCCAGCGCGATGGCCAGGACGGCGAGCGTGAACAGCTCGCGCGACCCTTCGCGGGCGACCTGGTGGAGCAGCCAGGGCACGACCCGGGCGCCGGCCACGACCATGAGGCCGGCGAACACCACCGCCTTGCCGATGGCCACGACGATCGCGCCGACCGGTCCGAGGTCCAGGCCGCTGGTGGCCGTCTCACCCGACGTCCCACCAAGGAGCGGCGCGATGGTCGGGAGCAGCACGAGGACGAGGACCGTGAACAGGTCCTCCACGATGAGCCAGCCCACCGCGATCCGCCCCTGCTGGGTGTCCAGCTCGTGGCGATCCATGAGGGCACGCAGGAGCACCACCGTGCTGGCGACGGACACGGCCAGGCCCAGGACCAACCCGCCGCCGATCCCCCAGCCCAGCGCCCACCCCAGGGCAACGCCCAGCAGCGTCGCCACGGTGATCTGTCCGATAGCGCCGGGGATCGCGATCTGGCGTACGGCGAGGAGGTCGCGGATGGAGAAGTGGATGCCCACGCCGAACATCAGCAGGATCACGCCGATCTCGGCCAGCTCGCGGGCGAGATCGCCGTCGGCCACGAACCCTGGCGTGAACGGCCCGACAGCGATCCCCGCCGTGATGTACCCGACGATCGCGGGAAGTCGGAGCCGGCGCGCCAGAAAGCCGCCGATGAACGCGGCGCTCAGGCCGATGGCGATGGTGGTGATGAGGACGGGCTCGTGGTCCATGGCTCCTCCCGCGGGCGGACGGGGGTGATGCGCTGGACTGGCGCGGGTCCGTGCCAGAACGACAGCTGGGATGGGGACGTTGGCTCGCAACGATAGCGGACTCGCCGGTGCGGGGGTGCGGCGGCGGTCCGCCACGGTCCGGAGGTGGCCGACCCCAACCATCGCGCGCGTATGCTGTGGTCAGGAGGTGTCACATGGGCGACAAGACCCCGAATCGACCGCCGAAGCAGAAGAAGCCGAAGCCGCCGAAGAAGCCTGCCGGTTCCTAGCGCTAGACGGTGAGGACGATCTTGCCGGTCGCCCCGAGCGTCTCCAGGTAGGCCATCGCCTCGCGGATCTCCTCGAGCCGGTAGCGGCGGTCGATGATGGGCCGGACGTGGCCGGCTTCCACCAGCTCCTTGAGCACGAGGAGGTCCGCCTGGACCGGGTGCGCGAGGAAGCCCAGAAGGCGTTTACCGGTCACCCGCGACAGGACGCGCGCGCCGACGATCCGCGTCAGCGCCGCGGCCCATCGACCGGGTGCCGCCCCGACCAGGATCAGCGTCCCACCTGGCGCGAGCCGCGCGGCGAGCGACCGAAGCGACGGCGTACCGCCGTTGTCGATGATCACGTCGTAACCGTCGCCCCACGCCGCGACGGGGGTCGTCACGCGGTCGATCACGCGCTGCGCCCCCAGTGAGGCGAGAAGCCCGTCGTCCGGCCCGGTCGTGACGACTGTGACCTCCGCCCCCAGCCAGCGCGCCAGTTGGACGGAGAACGTCCCGACCCCGCCGGTCCCGCCGTTGATCAGGACGCGCTGGCCGGGGGCGATCCCCGCCTTGTCGCGGAGGGCCTGGAGGGCGCTGATCCCGGCAGCCGGGAGCGCGGCCGCCTCCTCCAGCGTCAGGTTCGCCGGCTTCGGGGCGAACAGGCGCGCCGGGCCGGCGACGTACTCGGCACACGACCGGGCCTTGTTGGCAAAGACTTCGTCGCCGGGACGGAACGCCGTGACATCCTTGCCGACGGCTTCGACGACGCCGGCCATGTCCACGCCCGGGATCAGGGTGGACGGGCGGCGCCAGCCCATCGCGATGCGGGCGATGACGGGCTCTCCGCGCATGCCATGCCAGTCGAGCGCATTGAGGGCGACATGGTGGACGCGGACCAGGACACCGTCGTCCTTGAGATCCGGCCTGGGAACGTCAGTCAACTCGAGGACTTCAGGTCCCCCGTATCGGGTGTGGACGACGGCGCGCATGGCCTCCCTGACTGCTACCCTTACGATGTAAGAGCGTGAGCCTATCTTACGCTGTAAGAGGACGTCAAGCCCCGTGTCTCGTCAACGCGACCATGCGCCCCGGCGTGCGCCGCTCACCCGCGACCGCGTCCTGGAGGCGGCCATGAACCTGGCCGACGACCAGGGTCTGGACGGCATGAGCATGCGCCGCCTCGGCCAGGCGCTCGGGGTGGAGGCGATGACGCTCTACCACCACGTCGGACGAAAGGACGAGCTGGTGGGCGCGCTCGTGGACCGGGTCTACGCGGAGATAGAGCGCCCGGATCCCGCGCTCGACTGGAGAGCCGCGGTGCGCCGATCCTCGATCTCCGCGCACGACGTGTTCCGGCGGCACCCGTGGGCCACCACGTTCGTCGGCGGGTTGGAGTCGATCGGTCGCCATCAGCTCGCATACATGGATGGGTTGTTGCAGCGTCTGCGCGAGGCCGGCTTCTCGCCGATCCTCACCCACCACGCGTACCACGTGCTGGACAGCCACATCGTTGGATCCATCCTGTGGGCCGCGGGATACGAGCAGGCCGCCAGGCGTGAGCCGGACATGGCCACCCGGGCGCTGAGCGTCCTGCCGCTCGCCGACTACCCGGCCATGGCGGAGCACGTCGAGCAGCACATCTCGGGTGCGGCGGCGCGAGGGATCCCGACCTTCGAGTTCGGGCTGGATCTCATCCTCGATGGCCTCGAGGGGCTGCTCGTCACCACGACGACCACCACCACCTGACCGGACCACGGGGCGAGGTGATTGGTGGAGATGGGGGAGAGTCGAACTCCCCGTCCAGGACCCTTCGCCGGAGACCACTACGAGCGTGTCCGATGGTTTGTCGTCGACCGCCCGAACGGGCATCGGCACCCTGCCGAGCGGTCCAGTCACGTGCCCCTAGATCGGGCTTGACTCCGGACTACGTGACGCTGGTCCGGATCGCAGCCCCGCTGAATGACGCTTCCACTACCCGCGGAGCGGAGGTAGCTTCCACGCTCACCTTACTGCCTAAGCAGCGAGGGCGAGAGTCGACTGGCGGTTGCCAGGTACTTCGTTTTGCTGCCTTGTTGACGGGGCCTGAGCAGCATCCCCGGCTCGCACTCTCCGACAGCCAAGCCCTGTCGAAACCACGCATCCCCACAGGACCGAACGTCGGTTCGGAATAGCCATCGTAGCACCAGGCCGGCGATCCGCCAATCCCTGGGCTGGCCGTGACGCTCGGCCGTGAGCTGGTGACCGTGAGTCACGATCCCGCCACCTCCGTGCAGGGCTGCTGCGCGGAACTGACGATCGGCGCCGAGATCCAGGACCAGCCCTTCGCGAACTTCCGCGATCCGTGACGGACAGTCACGACAGGCGGGACTGGGGCGCGATCCGCCAATCCCTGGGCTGGGCGTGACAGTGGGGACTCGCGGCCGACGTGGCCGACGTGCCGGTGTGGCCGACGTGGCCGACGTGCCGGTGTGGCCGACGTGGCCGACGTGCCGGTGACCGTGAGTCACGAACCCGTCACCACCGTGCAGGGCTGCTGCGCGGATCCGACGATCCGTGCCGTGATCCGGGATCAGCCCTGCACGATCTTCCACGATCCGTGACGGACCGTCACGACGGGCGACTGGGACA